>CANGLU010000008.1 GCA_947455025.1 Hyphomicrobiales bacterium | reverse complement strand
CTTTCAGCAGCTGGCATCAAGGGTGATGGCAATCCGATCTCGATCTCGGCAGGTGACGGCTCGGAAGTCGCTTTCCAGCGTATCCGCTCCGGCGAATATCAGGCTGGCACGGTTGCTGAGCCTCTGAATCTTCAGGGCTGGCAGATTGTTGACGAAGCCAACCGCGCGATCAACAAGGCCAAGGAAAGCGGCTTCGTCGCCCTTCCGCATCTCTTCCTCCCATCCAACATCAAAGCGGATGGCGGACCGAAGAACACCTACGATCCAGACAATGGTTATCGTGACATCTATGCCAAAATCTGGGGCAAATAAGATTTGAGATAAAGTGCGCGGCGGGGGTAACTCCGCCGTGTTTTTTCTTCACCAAGAACAGCCGCAGCGATTTCGTTTTGTCCCGAAATTCCTCCGTCTGTTTTAAAGTCCAATGCAATGGAGTTCATCAATGTCATCCCAGAATTTACCTAAGCCCGATGCCGCGAAAAACATGACGCTGATTGGTCATTCGGACCAAGGCGGGCGTCCGGATGGCGTGCAATTGATGGTCAACAAAGGCCACGCCTTTATCGGCCATATGTTCTCGAAGGGTTTCTCTGTCGTCGATTGCACCAATCCGCGCGATCCGAAACCTGTTACCTATGTGCCAGCGCCGCACAACACATGGAATATTCACTTACAAACGTATGGTGATTTGCTGCTCGTGATCCACGCGAAAGACATGTTTGCTGCCGCCGAATTCCAAGACGAAAAAGCCTATTACAAAGGCGCGCTTGGCGAGAAGGTAGGCACGGCTTCGGCGTCTACCGCGCCGGTGCGCGATTGGTCGGCCGGTATGGCCGTTTACGATATTAAAAATCCGAAAGAGCCGAAGCAGATCGGCTTCATGCCGGTTGAAGGCGGCGGGGTGCATCGCATCTGGTACACGGGCGGACGTTGGGCCTATGTCTCCGTGCTGCTCGATGGCTTTACCGATTATATTTTCATGACGGTCGATATGGCCGATCCGACCAATCCGAAGCCAGCCGGAAAGCTATGGCTTGATGGGATGAACACGGCGGCGGGGGAAAAGATTTCGTGGCCTGCCAATAAGCGCTTTGGTCTTCACCACGCAACAGTCAGTGGCGATACCGCCTATGGCGCATGGCGCGATGCGGGCCTCGTGATGATCGACGTGAAAGATCGCGCCAATCCATCGCTTATTCTGCACAAGAACTGGTCGCCACCGTTTAATGGCGGCACGCATAATTGCCTGCATTTGCCGGATCGTGATTTGCTGGTCGTGCTGGATGAAGCCGTGCTCGATGATTACGAGGACGGCTTCAAGCCGATCTGGCTGTTTGATGTGCGCGAGCCCACCAATCCGGTTTCAATCTCAACGCTGCCAACGCCCCAAGAAGCCGATTATCGTCACAAAGGCGGCCATTTCGGCCCGCATAATATTCACGAAAATCGCCCTGATGCGTTTGTCTCGTCGACAACGATTTTTGCGACGCTGCAAAATGCGGGTATCCGTGTCTATGATATCAAGAATGAATATCGTCCCGAGGAAACCGCTTATTTTGTGCCGCCGAAGCCACCCAAGCTGATTGATGGTCGGCCTAATCGGCCACTCGTCATTCAAAGCTGCGATGTCTATGTCGACAAAGAAGGTTTGGTTTACGCCAACGACTATAATGGCGGCCTCTATATTCTCGAATATAAAGGCTGATCCGTTTTTAAGTTGACCTGATTGATCCAATGAAAGCTATAGAACGGAGGCGTCTCGATGATGGGGCGCCTCTTTGTTTGTCTTTTTGTAAAGTGAACGTCTCATGCCCATTCAACTCTACGCCTTCGCCCTTGGTGCCTTTGCAATCGGTACGACGGAATTCGTGATTATGGGTTTGCTGCCGCAAGTGGCAGCGGATCTCGCGATTTCCATTCCGGTTGCGGGATTGCTGGTCACGGGCTACGCGCTTGGCGTTCTTGTGGCTGCGCCAATAATGACGCTGGGCACCACCAAAGTTGATCGCAAGACTTTGCTTGTGAGCCTGATGAGCCTGTTCTTTATCGGCAATTTAATGGCGGCCCTTGCGCCGAATTACGCGGTGCTTTTGGCAGGACGTATCGTTTCCTCCTCGATGCATGGTGCGTTTTTTGGCGTTGGCTCGGTTGTGGCAGCGGGCCTTGTTGCCAAGGAAAAACAATCCCGCGCTATTGCGCTGATGTTTTCGGGCCTTGCTCTTTCCAATATTATTGGCGTGCCGCTCGGCACTGCGCTTGGTCAGGCCATGGGATGGCGTGCGACTTTTTTCGGCGTGAGCCTGTTGGGCCTTGCTGCTGGTAGTTTCTTGTTTGCCGTCTTGAAGCCGCAGGCCGCAGATTCGTCGGGCAGCATTGCCAATGAAGTATCAGCGCTTGCGCGCCCTCGGGTTTGGTTGGCGCTCGGCACGACGACCTTCGGTTTCGGTGGTGTGTTTGTCGTATGGACCTATATCGCGCCTATTTTAGGCACCGCAACGGGCCTGTCGCCTGAATGGATTACCGGTGTGCTTTTTGTATTCGGTACCGGACTGACGCTTGGCAATCATTTTGTTGGCCGTTTGGCAGACAAATCGCTTTCACTGACCCTTGTCAGTGTGCTTGCCGCGCTCATTCTTTTGCTGGCACTTTTTTCGGTGACGATGAATTCCTTTGTTCCGGCAACGATCACCATCTTTTTTATGGGCGTCGCGGCTTTTGGTACAATCCCGCCTTTGCAAATGGGGATTATGGAAGCCGCCAAAGGCGCACCTAATCTGGCTTCCGCTCTCAATATTGGCGCTTTCAATTTGGGCAATGCCGGTGGTGCATGGGTCGGTGGATTATTGATCGGCGCGGGTTATCCCTCACCTGTTCTGGCGCTCGCGGCGGCAGGCGTCAGCTCGATCGGATTGGTGCTTGCGATCCTCTCCCGTTCCTCGCTGATCCGCTAAGATATCGGGCTGGTTTACTGGCAGTATTGATAGTCGGATTTAATGCATTGCGCGAACAGAGCTTCGGCATGTTCGCGCTGTTCATGCGATAGGCCGGCTTCGATCTTTTCTTTAAATTCGCTCGCGTCCGTCCAGCCATTGATTTCAGCCAAATGGGCCATCACGGTCGCCATAACCGGATCGCGATCCGCCCCTTTGCCGCTATAGAGCAAAGTCGCGATTTCATACGCCGCGAAGGCGTTCTTTTGTAAGGCGGCTTTGCGATACCATTTCACGGCTTGAAAATAGTTTTTTTCAACGCCTTGCCCCCATTCATGCGCATAAGCAACGTGCATCTGCGCCAGCGCATGGCCTTGTTCGGCCGCCGCCGTGTACCATTTCACAGCCATTGCCATATCTTTGTTGAAAGCCTTCCCGCGCTCAAACATCGCGGCCATTTGATATTGCGCTTCGGCATTGCCCTTCCGCGCCAAAGGCTCCACGATCACGGCTGCAGCGGCATAATCGCCCTGATTATAGGCGGCATAAAACCCGTAAAGGTCATCGGCCTTGGCAGGGCTCTGCGCCATGCCGCAGAGCAGCCCTATCCATAAGGCTGAAACGCATAGCCGCATCCGATACTGCATCAATCCTGATCCTGCTCTGTTTTTCTCGGTTTTGATCCGAAACATGAGCTTAACCATGCCATGCACACCTTATGCGTGCAATATCGCGAATAACACGGAAAGGAAGTATCAGAACGCGTGGGGCGTTCCGTCCCAGGTTTCAAAACATCCGGTCGTTGCCAGCTGCAGCGCGTCAAACCGTTTCATCAAGCCGGTGGCCGATTGCGATACGGTGATATCGGCGCCCGAGCCGCCCATATCGGTAATCACCCAGCCCGGATGATAAATGCCGACCGCCACGCCATCTTGTTTCAGATCGGTTGCCAAGTTGCGGCCAAGATTAAGGGCGGCGGCTTTCGAGGCGCGGTAAATATAGCTCCCGCCGGGCGCAAGCGTATCGGATGCCATTTGCGAGGAAATAATCGCGATCTTGCCCTTGGCCTGCCGGATATTGGGCAAGAGGCCCTGAATGGTCATGAAAACACCCGTAACATTCACGTCAAACGTGTCGTCCCAAAGCGGCTTGGCATAGCCGCTCTCAAGCGACTGGCCTTTTTCGAGATAGACGCCTGCATTGCAAACGAGCAGCGAAATCGCCCGCCCGGCGAGGCTTTTGGCGAAAGCCTGTTGCGATTGCGGGTCGGCGACATCAAGCCTATGCCATTCAATGCCGGAAACGCTCGGCCTTTGCGAGCCGCGATAGGTGCCGATAACCTCTTGGCCGTTCGACGCGGCCAGTTCGGCCAAGGCCAAACCAACACCGCGATTGGCGCCCGTAATTACAATGGTCATCGTCTTGTTCTCCGTGAATGGAATTGTGCCTCATAAAGGACGGGAAGCCTCTGATTCACAAGACCGTGTGACGCCGCATGGCCTGTCGCTTGATGCGGTTTGATGTCCTATCCCGCCCCTTTTTTTAATCGGAGAATGGCCTCACGCTCGGGAATCGGGCATCGTGTGGCATCACGTTAGCTAGGAAACCTTACCCTATGAGCCACGCTGTCACCGTTTCCACCATATCCCTTGCCGCCGCTGAAACGCTTGCCGATCAAGCCATGGCCCATGCCCGTCTTAAAGGTTGGAAGGTCGCCATCGTCATTGCTGATCACGCGGGTGTTCCCGTGGTGGTCAAACGCATGGATGGTGTTAACGCGGTAACCGGCGAGATTGCGCTCGATAAGGCCTACACCGCCGCCCAATTGCGCCGGACAACAAAGGCCTTGGCCGACCGCATGACGGCTTCGGCGGATCTCACCATGGGCATGGCCAACCGCCCCCGTTTGATGGCGTGGCAAGGCGGCGTTCCGATTGTCGAAAATGGTACGGTTATCGGCGGCATTGGCGTTTCTGGCGCAGCCGGTCACGAGGATGCGGAATGTGGTGAAGTAGCCCTTGCATCGCTCGGATTGACCTCGGCATAATCAAGGCGATCCCCATCGCCTCTTGATAGGGTGGGTGAGGAAAGGCGGGACGCTGAGTGACAAAAGCCGATTTAACCGACGATATTAAAACGCGCGCGGCATGGCTCTATTATATGGAGGATATGACGCAGGATCAGATCGCGGTTGCGCTCGGCCTTACCCGCGTTCGCGTGCTTAAAATCCTCACCGCCGCCCGCCAATCGGGGCTTGTGCAAATTCGCGTTACGTCGGAACTCAGCCATTGCGTTGCATTGGAGCGTGCGGTTGAAAAAAAATGGGGCATTGAGCGCGCCATTGTCATTCCAAAGCCGATGGATGAAACACGCACTTCGGCGCTTATCGGCTCGATGCTCGGGGCGTATCTTTCCGATGCGCTCGCCGACAATATGACGATCGGTCTTGGCTGGGGTGAAACGCTGAATGCCTGTTTGCCGTCGCTCAACGCTTTGGCGCTCAAAGGCGTTAATGTGGTCTCGCTGCTCGGCGGATTATCGAAAGTGGGTGCCTATAACCCAACCGAATTCGCCTGGCGCTTTGCCGATAAAGTGGGTGCCAATTGCTATTTGATGGCGGCCCCGATTTTTGCCCCCGATAAAGCCATTCATGATGGGCTGATGAACCATCCGGGCATTGTCGAAGTCTGTCGTCGCGCCGAACATTTGGACCTTGCGATTGTCAGCGTCGGCCATCTTAATCCGGGCTCAACGCTTGCTGGCCTTGAAGTGCTCGATCAGGACACGATTGACGCGTTGCAAAAGGCGGGCGCGGTGGGCGATTTCTTTTGCCGCTTTATCGATAAAGACGGGCAACCGATTGATCATCCGATCAATGACCGTGTCGTTGCGGTCGATATGGCCTCGGTTCGCGCAGCCAAGAAAAAAATTCTCGCTTCCGGTGGGGCGCAGAAAAAGCTTGGCGTGGCTGCCAGCTTGAAAGTGGTGAAGCCGACAGTTTTGATCACCGATGAAACGGTCGCTGACTATTTGATGACGCCGGACGCTTAAGGATTTTTGCGAGGCTTCCGACGGATTAAGCGATCCATCAGCAAATAAATTACGGGCGTCGTGTAAAGCGTCAAAATTTGCGAGAGCAGCAAACCGCCAATAATCGTAACACCAAGCGGTCGCCTTAATTCAGCGCCGGGACCTGTCGCCAATAAAAGCGGTAGCGCGCCGAGCATCGATGCCATCGTCGTCATCAAAATAGGACGAAAGCGAACGCGGCAGGCTTCCGTCATGGCCGACAATGCGGAGAGGTCGACCTCGCGTCGGCGCGATTGCGCGAAGTCGACCAGAATAATGCCGTTCTTCTTCACAATGCCGATCAGCAGAATAATGCCGATAATCGCAATCAGGCTTAATTCCAAACCCGCCGCCTTGAGCGCGAGCAAAGCCCCTAGCGCCGCCGAAGGGAGGGTCGAGAGAATCGTAATCGGATGGATAAGGCTTTCATACAGAATGCCTAAAATCAGATAGACCGCGAGAACAGCCGCCAAGAGCAGCAAAGGCTGTGAGCCTGCCGATGTCGCAAAGGCTTTTGCATCGCCCGCGAAATCGGAATTGACCGTCTCGGGCAAATGCAAATCGAGAATTGCGCGTTTCACCGCGGCCATTGCCGCATCCTGCGTTACGTTTTCAGCCATGTCATAGGTAATCGTGACGGAAGCGAATTGTCCTTGATGGTTGATGGCGAGCGGTTGTAACCCGCGGCCCATATGGGCAATCGTTTCGATGGGGATTTGCACGCCCTTTGCGCCCGGCACATAGATACCCGATAAATCGCTCGGATCGGATTGACTGTCTTTGTTCACCGCCAAAACTGTTTTGTACTGGTTGCGGGGCGTGTAAAAGGTCGCGATCTGGCGCTGCCCAAAGGCATCGTTCAGGGCGGCATCAATATCGGTAAATTTAACGCCCAAACGTGCGGCGCGAACGCGGTCAATGGTTAAATCAAGCTGCAACCCGCCGCTTGTTTTATCGGTGGAGACATCGGCAAGTTCGGGCGCTGCTTTTAATGCGGCTTCGGCCTTGGGGCCCCATTCCTGCAAGGCTTTTAAATCTTGTCCCCACAGCGTGAATTGCATCGGCGATTTACCCGAACGCGCACCGGCACGAAAATCCTGCGCGGATGCCATAAACAAGCGGATCCCCACAATGCCCGCCGTTGCTTTTCGAAGGCGCGCCACGATCGTAGCACTCGATTCTTGCCGCTCAGCAAAGGGCTTTAAACTTACCAAAAGCCGCCCTTGATTAACGGTTGAAAGCCCGCCCGATGCGCCAATGAAGGATGCAACACCGGAGACGGATGAATCCGCACTGACAATATCGCTGATCTTTTGTTGCAGAGCGCTCATGCGCGCAAACGAAATATCGGGCGCGGCTTCGGTCGAACCAAAAATCAACCCAATATCATCTTGCGGAAAAAAACCTTTGGGCAGCGTGCGGAAGAGATTTACCGTTGCCCCAATCACCAAGCAAAAGACAATCAATGTTATCCAAGGATGCCGCAGCACCGGTTTAAGCGATAGGGCATAAAGCGAGGCCAAGCCCGTAAGCCCTGTTTCAATCCAGTGGTCGAGCCAAAAAGGCTTCGCATCTGGCGCGTGTTGCTTCATCAGTTTTGAGCAAATCACGGGCGCGATGGTGAGAGAGACAAAGGTTGAAACCGCAATCGCAAAGACGAGCGTCAAGGCAAATTCGCGGAACAAGCGCCCGATAATCCCTTCCATAAAGATCATCGGAATAAACGCCGCGCCGAGCGATAGGCTGATCGAGAGCACGGTAAAGCCCAATTCCTGCGCGCCTTTTAAAGCAGCGGTGAGCGGCGTGTCGCCTGCTTCAATATGGCGATGGACATTTTCAACCACGACAATGGCATCATCGACAACAAAGCCCACGGCAATCGTAATCGCCATCAAAGAAAGCGTGTCGAGCGTAAAGCCTGCCACCCACATTGCGGCAAAGCTGCCCGCAATTGAAAGGGGGACCGAAACACCTACGGCAATCGTTTGCGCGCGGCTGCGCAAAAAGACGAGGACAACGCCCATCACCAAGAGGATGGCGACAAAGAGCGTCTTCATCAAATCGCGGATGGACGAGCGGATGGATTCGGTTCGATCGGTGAGCGTGCTGATTTTGACACCCGCCGGAATCCAGCGTCCGAGTTCGGGTAAAAGCGCTTTAACCGCATCAACCGTTTCAATCACATTGGCGTCAGGCTGCTTGGTGATTTGCAAAATGACGGCGGGCTTGCCGTTAAACCATCCGGCGGCGCGGTTGTTCCGCACGCCTTGTTTAATATCCGCGATATCACCCAAGCGGATTGCAGCGCCATTGCGATTGGCAACGATGATCGATTGATAATCCTCCGACGTTTGCAATTGGGCGTTGGACGCCAGCATTTCAGTTCGGCTAGATCCTTCAAACGCGCCAAGCGGTCCAAGTGCATTCGCATTCACGACGGCTGAGCGAACCGTATCGATGCCAACGCCAATGGCGGCCAATCGATTGGGATCAAGGCTGATCCGGATGGCGGGTTGCTCGGCCCCATTCACACTGACTTCCGCCACACCTGCGACTTGGCTCAATCGCTGCGCAATCACCGTATCGGCAATGTCGTAAAGCTCGCTGTTTGGAATGGTCTCGGAGGTTAGTGCCAAGACCAAGACCGGAAATGCCGCCGGATTGAGTTTTCTCACCAAGGGCAAAGCGGGCAGGTCGGACGGTAAATCATAAGCCGCCGCATTGATCGCTGCTTGCACATCGCGCGCGGCTTTATCGACGGGGCGGTTGATATCAAATTGCACCGCAATCGCGGTGGCACCCAGCGAGCTCGTCGAGGTGATTTCAGTAACCCCCGCAATCGAGCCCAATTGCCGTTCCAACGGGGCTGCGACCGTGGTTGCCATCGTTTCGGGATCAGCGCCGGGTTGCGTCGCGGTTACGCGCAAGGTCGGCAAATCCACCGAAGGCAGGCTCGCGACGGGCAAGACAAAAAAGGCGAGAGCCCCAGCAAACAAAATCCCCAAGCCGAGCAATGAGCTTGCAACAGGCCTTTTGATAAACAGGCTGCTAAACCCACTCATGAAGCGCTCTTTTGGGGGCCACGCCATTTTTCAAGCACGAGAAAAATCACGGGGGTCGTATAAAGCGTCAGGATTTGGCTGAGCATCAGCCCGCCAATAATCGTCACACCCAGCGGGATGCGAAGCTCGGATCCCGCACCATGCGCGAAGGCCAGGGGCACAGCGCCGAACAAGGCCGCGAGCGTGGTCATCATAATCGGGCGAAAGCGTAAACGGCAGGCTTCGACAATCGCGTCATAAGTGGTGCGGCCTTCTTCACGCTCTGCCGTAATCGCAAAATCGATCATCATGATCGCATTTTTCTTCACAATTCCCATCAGCAAGACGATGCCAATGAGCGCGATGACCGACAAATCATTTCCCGTTAACGACAGGGCCAATAAGGCACCAACGCCCGCGGAAGGCAGTGTCGATAAGATCGTGATCGGGTGGATATAGCTCTCATAAAGCATACCGAGCACCAGATAGATCACGATGACGGCGGCTAAGATAAGCCACACTTCGCTGGCCAGTGCGCGTTGAAATTCGGCGGCATCGGCGGTGAAACTTCCCACCAGAAGCGCCGGCAAATCAATGGCTGATTGCGCCTCAGCCATGGCCGTCACGGCTTGATCAAGCGAGGTGTTACGCGCCACATCAAAGCTAAGCGTATAGGCTGGGAATTGCTCTTCATGCGCGAGAACGAGTGGTGCGGTATCGCGTGTCAGTGTCGCAAATGTCGAGAGCGGCACTTGGGCGCCAGCGCTTGTTGAAACATAGAGCTTGCTCAAAATCGCCGGATCGGTTTGGTCACGCGCTGCAGCTTCCATCACCACGCGATATTGGTTCGATTGTGCATAGATGGTTGATATTTGTCTTTGACCGAAGGAGTCGTTTAGCGTGTCATTGACAAGCTGCATCGATACGCCAAGCCGCCCGGCCTTTTCGCGGTCAATATTCACATAAGCCCGCAAGCCGCCGCTTGGGGTTTCAGTCGCAACCTTGGTGATGCGCGGATCTTTCGCCAATTGGGCGAGCAAACGATCGCCCCAGAGCGAGACGAGATCGGCATCAGCCCCTGTCAGCGTATATTGATAGCGCGCTTTACTTGTCCGCGTTGCAATCTCAACATCTTGCACGGGCTCCACATAAAGCCGCACGCCTTTAACGCTTTGCTCAATCGTCGTCAGTCGTTGCGCGATCATCGCCGCGCTTTCGCGCCGCGTCGTGCTTGGGGTCAGGGCCACCATCATATGCGCCGCATTCAGCGTGGCATTTTGCGCGCCGACGCCCAACACGCCGACGACATGGGTCACCGCAGGATCTGCCTTGAGCGCATGACTCACTTCATTTTCCAAGCGTTTCATCTCGGTAAAGGAGGCGTCGGGCGAGGCTTCCAACACAATGCTGATCAGCCCCGTATCTTGATCGGGCAAAAAGCCCTTTGGCATCCCGATATATAAAGCCGAAGTCAGCGCCATCGTGGCGGCGGTCAGCGAGAGCATCAAAGTAGGGCGGTTCAGCGCCCAACTGAGTGTGTTCTCATAAAGCCGCGCCATGGCGCTGACTGGCCATTCAAGCGCCTGCTGCCAGCGGCCCTCTGATTGCGCGGGCACGTGGCGCAGCAGATAGGCGCACATCATCGGTGTGAGCGTCAGGGAGATGATCGCCGACACAATAACAGCAATCGAAAGCGTCAACGCAAATTCGCGGAACATGCGTCCGACAAGGCCCGTCATAAACAAAAGCGGAATGAACACCGCAATCAGCGAGACCGTGAGCGAGATCACCGTAAACCCAATCTCGCCCGCGCCTTTTAGCGCGGCTGCCAGCGGACGATCTCCGTCTTCAATATGGCGCGCAATGTTCTCGATCATCACAATCGCATCGTCGACGATAAAGCCCGTGCCAATGGTGAGCGCCATCAGCGATAAATTATCCAAACTAAAACCCGCAAACCACATCACGCCGAAGCTCGCAATGATCGACAGAGGAAGCGTAATCCCCGCAATCAAAGTAGCGCGAAGGGAACGCAGAAAAAGCAGCACCACGCCGACGACAAGGATAATGCTCACCAACAGCGTCACCGCAACATCGCGGATCGAGGCGCGGATCGTCTCCGTGCGGTCTTGTACAATATCGAAAGAAACGCCCATCGGCAGCGTGCGCTTCAAGCGCGGCAGAGCAGCTTTAACCAGATCCGCCGTTTCCACCACATTGGCACCTGGTTGCCGTCTAATGTCGAGGATAACGGCTGCTTCCGATTGATGCGTCGCAGCAACGCGGTCATTTTCCAATCCGTCTGTCACGGTTGCAACATCGCGCAGCACGACATTGGTGCTGTTGCGCGAGGCTATGACGATGGATTGATAGGCATCCGCCGTGCTGATTTGATCATTCGCCGCAATCGTATAGCTCTGCTCCGCACCATCCAGCGAACCTTTTGGAGCCGCGACATTCGACGCGATAATCGCAGTGCGCACATCTTCAACGCCGATTTTATAGGACGCCAACCGATCGAGATCGAGTTTGATGCGCACGGCGGGCCTAATGCCACCTTCGACCGCCACGCGGCCAACACCCGATATTTCGCTCAGCTTCGGCGCCAAAATCGTATCGGCAAAATCCGATAGCCCGCGCAAAGAAACGGTCGATGAGGATAAAGCCAAGGTAATAATCGGCTGATCCGCCGGATTGATTTTCGAATAGACAGGCGGATAGGGCAGGCTTTTGGGTAGGCTCGCCGCTGCCGCATTGATCGCCGATTGCACGTCTTGGGCGGCCGCATCGATATCGCGTCCTAAATCAAATTGCAGCGTAATCCGGCTCATGCCGAACGAGCTTTGCGAGGACATGCCCGCCAGCGATGGCGTTTGCCCGAATTGTCGTTCTAAAGGCGCGGTGATCAACGCCGCCATCGTATCGGGATTGGCACCCGGATATTGCGTGATGATTTCAATCGTCGGAAATTCGATTTGCGGTAAAGCTGCTATCGGTAGTCCACGATAACCAAGCCATCCGCACAGCGCCAAAGCCATCGCTAATAAGGATGTAGCGACGGGTCGTTGAATAAAGGGCGAGGAGACGCTCATCGCTCACCCGTCATGGCGTCGTTCCGGTTGCGGGCTTCTTGCCCTTGCCCTGTTGCTTGGCAGGTGCGGCAGGAACAATCGTCGCGGCATCCACGCGCACGGTTACGCCATCGGAGAGGCGGTTAAACCCGCTGGTGACAACCGTCTCACCTGCTTCAAGCCCGCTTGCAATCGCCGTGTCGGTTTCGGTTTGCCGTGCCGTGGTCACAGGACGAACCGAGACCTTCGATTGTTCATCAACCACATACACAAACGCACCGGATGGTCCGCGCTGCACGGCGGTGGTGGGCACCATCATCGCATCTTTCAACACACCGACATGCAAGGTGATATTGACAAACTGCCCTGGCCAAAGCGCTAAGCTTGCATTGGGAAAAGCGGCTTTTAGCTTTATCGTGCCGGTGGTTTGATCGACCAGATTGTCGACAACTTCCACGGTGCCATGATCAATCACCGTGCCCAATTCGCCATCGCGTGCATCAACCGATACTTTGCCGCGCGCCAAGGCGCGGTTGATCGCGGGCAAATGCTGTTGCGGCAAAGTAATAATCACCGATATTGGAGTAACCTGCGCAATCGCCACAAGCCCTGTTTGATCGGAGGCACGCACCAGATTGCCTTTATCAACCAGACGAATACCTGTGCGCCCATCAATCGGCGCGCGGATCGTGGTGCGGTCGAGATAGGCCTTGGCATTATCAAGGGCTGCTTGATCAGCAGCAATCTGCGCGCTGATTTGCGCAACGGTTGAGCGTTGCGTGTCGGCCTGTTGTTGCGGTGCATATTCGGTTTTGGCCAAATTCAAATAGCGTTCCAAATCGCGCTGGGCATTCGCAAGAATGGCTTCGTCTTGCGCTTTCTTGGCAAGCGTTTGATCATATTGGGCTTGATAGATCGTCGGATCAATCTTGGCCAAAATATCACCGGCCTTCACATCTTGCCCGTCGCGAAAACTCAACTCGATCAAACGGCCATCCACTTCGCTGCGCACGGTAACGGTGTTAAACGCCTGAACCGTGCCAATGCTGTCGATATCAATGGGCATATCGCGTCGCTCGGCCTTGATGGCGAGCACGGGAACAGGCCCGTCATCCGCCCCGCTTCGCCTTGAGGTAGCAGGTGGCTGTGTCGGCGGAATCATCACAAACCAACCGATCCCGGCAATAACGGCGATCAAAACGATAAGGCTGATCAGGGAAGACAAACGAAATGTCATGGCGTTGCTACCGCTTGTGTTGGGGCAATCGCCCTTTGTCGAATGGCCGCATCGGCTGCAACTTCAAAACCACCACCCACCGCTTGAACCATCGAGATTGTGGCTTGCAAACGGGTGAGACGGGATTGAATAAGGGCTTCCTCGGCCTGAAATAAATTTTGCTGCACCGTTAAAAGCGTGACGATGTCGATGGTGCCGGCGCGCAGCCTTTCTTCGCTGATCGTGTAGGCACGCTTGGACGCCTCAACGACAGCGCTTTGCAATTCTTCTTGCCGGCGGCTTTGCTTCACCGCGATCAATGCATTCTCGACATCGCCGAACGCCGAAATAATGGCTTTGCGATAGGCCGCAATCAATTCGGCTCGCCGTCCGCTTTGCTGATTGAAACTCGCGTCGAGCGCGCCGCCGTCAAAAATGGGAGCCGCCATGCTGCCAAGCGCCGAGGCAAAAGCGGCGTCGGGGCGGAGCATATTTTCGAGCGTGCGGCTTTCATTGCCACCCTTCAATGTCAGATCGAAACTCGGTAGATAGGCGGCTCGTGCGGCCTCCACATTCGCCTCTGCGGTGCGCAAATCAGCTTCGGCCCGCGCAATATCGGGGCGGCGCAGCAAGAGCGAGGACGGCATTCCGGCGGCCACATCCGGCACCGTCAAGGGTTTCAGGCTCGCCCCCTTAATGGCGAAGCCTTCAGGGGGGCGACCGAGCAAGATGGCGAGCTGGGTGCGCCCTTGGGCGACTTGTTGTTCCAAGGCTGGCACAGCCGCCTTTTGGCTGGCGACAATGCTTTCTTGCTCGGCAATATCGAGCGCCGAGGCGGTCCCCACCGAAACGCGGGCTTTAATCGCCTCGAGGATATGGCTCGCCAGCGAAATGTTTTCTTGCTGAAGTGCAATCCGGTCTTTGGCCGCCATCATCCCGAAATAGGTATTCGCGGTAGAAGCGGCGATGCTGATGGCGAGCGCATCGCGGTCAAACCGGGCCGCATCGGCGGTGGCAAGCCCTGCGGCTTGTAAGGAGCGGTAACGGCCCCAGGTGTCGATTGTATAGCTCGCCGTCAACCCGGCCCCGAATTGGTTGGAGACGGATGTCGTAAACGGACCCGCATCGCTCGAAAGCGTGCCGGGGGTCTGGGAGCGCTGCGCGGTTGCCGAGCCATCAACGGTCGGGAAGAGGGCCGAACGGGCGGCGGCGGCCTGCGCGTCGGCCTCTGTGATCCGTGCCACAGCGCTTGCGAGATCCAGATTGTCCTCAACCGCGCTTCCGATCAAACGGTCGAGCTCGGCGGAGCGGAAAAGCTTAGGCCATCGCGCGTTGACCGTTGGGGCTGAAGGCGCGCTTTGCTCAAAGGCTGCGGGTACCGGAACGCCGATATGGGCCGTATCGAGGCTCGGCATACAGGCTGAAAGCGCAGGCAATAGCCCCAGTAAAACCGCTGCCCGGCCTATTCGGGGCGAACCAAATCCGCGCTTTGACGGTTGATAGTCTGCAGTCACTGGGCACCTGGTCAGATTGGGCATCGGTCATCGGCCTTCCCATCCGGTCTAGAGCTTCGCGGCTGAAAGCAAAAGTTAAGTTTCAGTCATAAATCGCAAAGGCCCGCCTTATCCCCCGTGGCGTGCCGGAGGGAAACGATTGCTCGAAGGATTTGTTGCATGGGTCGTGGTTGGGGCGGCCGGCCAGCGATCGGCTATGCGACCAAGATAGGGGCGGCAAACGTCGCTTTAGCACTATATTTCGCTTGAAAAGAAGCCTAGTTGAAGCTCAATATAGAAGAAAAGCAGGAAAATGAGCAAAGCCGTGAAGCAAAAAAAGAAGCTGTTGAAGCACCTTGCCGACGAAGTCTATTGCCGCCTCGGCTCATCGCCTACCCACGGGGTTGGCGTATTCGCAATCCGCAATATCCCAAAAGGGATTGATCCGTTGCGAAGCCCGCTGCCGAGAAAAGAGCTGTCGTTCAAAAAAGAGGAACTCAAGCACCTGCCCAAAGGCGTCCGTAAACAGATCAAGATGTTCTGCTATTACGACGATAAGGAAGTGCTCATTCCGGTCGTCGGACTGAATACGATGGATTTCTCCATCTTTCTCAATCATTCAAAGACGCCGAATATCCGCATCAAGAAAGCGGGCCATTACGAGACGCTGACCAAGATCAAAGCTGGGGAAGAGCTGGTGATGGATTATGATCACAGCTTCGGCGAAGAGCATTTCTTTTCGGAGAAAGAATAAAAAATTGGCGCCTTAAAGCGCCAATTATTCCTCAGCTGACCCGATTGAATTTCTTGATCGGCTCGACATCCCGATACACTTGGTTCCAATGTTTGACATCGAAATCGGTGTGGAGCGGCGATGTGTCGTCGAGCGCCAATGGATGGTCGAGATCGGTAAGGGCTAGGGAATAAATCGGTTCGTAATCGGTGACGAACAATTCCTTGTAGCCATAATCGCCTACAGGGCCGAGATTGTAATAGCGCAGATTGTTCTTGTTGGCCCAGCGGATCGCAAGCAGGCAGGCATAGAGGCCGGGCGACTTGTTCTTATAGGCGCGGTTCCATTGGCAGAAGCTGCCATAAAGCTGGTTGTACTCAGGCAGCAAGATCGAGACATCGGTTAAAACAAGCGTGCCATCCGTATCGTGCACCTTGATCACAAGGACCTTCAGCTTCTGGCAGTAATCGACGAAGCCTTCGATCTCGCGGTCATCAATATAGCAGTTCTCAAAATGCTGGCCGCCCATCTCGACCATCCGGTCGAAGGTCAGCTCGGTGCCGGGGATCACTTCCTCGGAGTAGACGAAGTTCCGCCACATCTTGTCGTATTCACGAAATTTGCGCGTGCGGCGTTCGTCATTCCAGAACGCATCCGACTGGGTATCCACCAGCCCATATTGGTCGCCGATCGGCACGCCATAAGGGCCTTCAGGCGGGAGCGCGTAAACAATAAACGGCTTCGGCACGTTTTTGAGCATCTCGTCGCTGACATCGACATAGGGGCAGAGCGCGTCCCAGCGTGTCGTGTAATAGATGATGTCGTTGTGATTGCTCTCGACGCAGAGGTTTTCATCAGTCCAGCTTTGGAAGCCAACACGCTTGATACTCATAGCGGTCCCTGTTGAATTCGTTTTTTTAAGCACGTTACTGCCTCGCCTTTTTAGCCGAACGCGTCGGCAAAGCTGCATGAGGAAGCTTGATCAATTCGAAGTAGTCAATATCCACAGCATGATTTTCTACTAAAAAATCACCGTTTGTCTTCTCAAGCTTCAATATTTTTTCTGTAATCGCGCCCAGATGAGCCGATGCCTCGCTGCCCTTATCGGCCAGCTGCGTGATGTAGGTCGGCATCAGCGGGCACTCATTGTCGAAGAAGAACTCACGCGAATGCGGGTTAAACGAGAGCGGGTAGAGGCTGCACGAAAATGGCTTCTCGTTCCCCAGCGAGCAACCTTCGTTGCCGAGATGGGTACAATTGTCTTCAATGCAGATGCTGCCAAATTTCTTTTGCTCGGTGTCCGTCAACGTTACCTCGAGGGCAGGCTGCCCCTCCTCGACATTGCAACATCTGCGGCACTCAGCACAGTACTCAAAAAGCATGCTTACATTTCAATCGTTAGAGCCGATCCGTTCACAGCACGCGAACGACGCACTTCTAACGCATTTGCGCAGAATCGCAATCACTTCGCAAGATGTAGTTCTGATGTAATTTCATTGGTTTGCAAAGGGGTATGATGAGATTGGACGAGGAGCGATATCATCGATGCTCCACTTGGCTCCTTCGCGAGGCCTCTCGCCGCACTCAAATCCATGTGATGGGTGCTGGACCAAACGGCGCCTTTCATGGCAAAAGAGTTTGGAATCATAGAAAAATTTCATTTCTCGGGTAAGGAAAAAGAAGATGCCGGTGCGGATTGAATTGACACGATCAATGTTTGCCGATCACGAAACATCGCTAGGGTCGATGGGCGAATTCAAGGTCTCAACTTTTCGGTATTCGACGGGGATAGAGGGACTTCGGATCGCGAATCAACGCGGCCACATCGATGTTTTGCCGTTCAAGGGTCAGCAGATTTGGCGCGCGGTGTTCGATGGTCGCGACCTCACGATGAAGTCGATGTTCAATGAGCCGGTCGCCACGCAAACCTATTTGGAAACCTATGGCGCCTTCTTCATTCATTGCGGCATCAGCGGAATGGGCGCGCCGGGGCCTGGTGATCGTCACCCGCTCCACGGCGAGTTGCCGAACGCCCCTTTTCAAAAGGCATGGCTTGAATGGGACGAGGCGGCTCAGACCCTTAAAATTGTAGGCACCTATCAATATGCCGTTGCCTTCACCGTCCATTATCTCGCAACGGCGAGCATTACGATGGCCGCCAATTCAACGCTTCTCGATATCGAGCTCGATATTGATAATCTGAAGCAGACGCCGATGGATCTGATGTATCTCGCGCATGCGAATTTCCGGCCCGTCGATCACGGCGAGATGGTTTATTCGGCGCCCTATACGCCAGAAGCGGTGCGCGTTCGCCAAGCGATACCCGGCCATATTACACCGAAGCCCGGCTATAAAGAGTTCATCGCCGAGCTCGCCAAAGCGCCGAAGCTGCATCACATTTTAGAGCCTGGTATGGGCTTTGATCCGGAGATCGTCTTCACCATCGATATGCAGGCCGACCGTGATGGCTTTGCCCATGCGCTGCAAAAGCGTCCTGATGGTACGGCGGACTACATCCGCTATCAGCCATCACAAGCCGCAAAATGTATCCGCTGGATTTGTCGCACGCCCGATCAAGATGCGATCGGCATGGCGTTTCCGGCAACCGCCGAGACCGAAGGATTCACGGCGGAGAAGGCAAAGGGCAATATGGTTGAGCTCGCTGGTGGCAAGCGCTGGTCGGTCGCTATGCGCCTTGGTGCCTTGGGTCAAAAGGAAACCGCCGACCTCGTTGCTCGACTGGCGCAACGCTGAGGGAGGCGCGTCCGGAATGGTAGGCGTCGCACCGAGGCATCATGGCAGCGGGCGCGGCGGACTACCTTTCGAATTATAATCGTCTTTTAAAGATAGAGGGTGGACCAAATGAAATCGCATGCCAGAGTGGTTGTTGTCGGTGGTGGCGTGATGGGCGTAGGCCTTTTGTACCATCTGGCGCTTGAAGGCTGGTCGGATGTTGTCCTCATTGAGAAGGGCGAGTTGACCTCCGGCTCCACATGGCACGCGGCGGGTCAGTGCCCGCATTTCAACTCCTCTCTTAATATGACCAAGGTGCACATGTATGGCACCGAGCTTTATCCCAAGCTTGAAGAACTCACCGGCCATGCGGTGAGCTGGCACGGTTGCGGCGGCTTGCGGCTTGCCTGCACGGATGAAGAGGTCAATTGGCTCAAGCAAGTCTATGGCGTCTCGAAGCTTGCGGGCTATGAAGCCCATATCATCGGGCCGGAAGAGATCAAAAAGGTTCACCCCTTCTTGAATACCGATGGCGTGAAGGCCGCGTTCCACACCATTACCGATGGCCATGTCGCCCCTGCCGACATTACCAATGCGATGGCGGCAGGCGCGCGCAAGCTCGGCGCTGAAATCTACCGGCGTACGCTGGTCACCGACATCAAGCTCCTGCCCTCGGGCGAATGGGAAGTGATCACCGATCACGGCAACATCATCTGCGAGCACGTCGTCAATTCCGCAGGTTCCTATTGCGATGTCGTAGGCTCTTGGACCGGACATAATGTGCCGATCTCCAATATGCTGCATCATTATCTGATCACGGAGCCGGTCAAGGAGCTGATCGCGCTCGAGCGTGAATTGCCCGTCGTGCGCGATCCCTGGTCGCATGCCTATCTCCGCGAGGAGACGAATGGCGTATTGATCGGCCCTTATGAAACCGGCACCGCGCATGTCTGCTGGGATGGCAAGCCACCGGCATGGGATTTCGAAAGCGAGTTGGTAACCCCTGAGCTTGATCGCTTGATGCCCTATCTCGAACGCTGCATCGAGCGCTTCCCGCTCTTTGCTGAAGCGGGCGTCAAGAGCGTCATCTCGGGCGCGATCACCCATACGCCGGATGGTACCTATCTTTCAGGTCCTGCACCGGGGCCGAAAAACTATTGGATGCATTGCGGAGCATCGATCGGCATCTGCCAAGGCGGCGGGGCTGGCAAATATCTCGCGCAATGGATGGTTCATGGTCAGGCCGAGATCAATATGCGTGAGTTTGATCCGCGCCGTTTCGGCAATTGGGCGGATAAAGACTATACGGAAGAAGTCTCCATCGCCGATTATCACCACATGTATTATTGCTATAAGCCCGGTGAGCAGCACACGGTCGGTCGCGGCCTTCGCAAATCGTCGCTCTATGAGACGCTTAAGAATGAAGGCGCGCAATTCAGCCAGATCTATGGTTGGGAGCGTCCGCGCTGGTACGATAAAAGCGGCAAGGGCGAGGTCTTCTCCTTTAAACGCTCGAATTGGTGGGAGGCTGTGAAGAGCGAATGCGAAGCCGTTCGCAACCGCGTCGGCCTCATGGATCTATCGACCTTCTCTAAATATGAAGTCTCAGGCCCCGATGCCTATACCTATCTCTCCCGCATCTGCGCCAACAAGATTCCGGCCAAGGTCGGCGGCGTTATGCTGGGTCACCTTTTGAATGCCAATGGCTTTATTGAATCGGAAATCACCGTCACCCGTTTGGCGGAAGATCATTTCTATGTGCTCTCGGCCGCGGTGGCACAGCTGCATGATTTTGATCAGCTGAATTGGCGGGTTGAAAAGGGCGAGAAGGTAACGATTACCGATGTGACGGATGACTATGGCGTGCTCGTTCTCGCAGGCCCTCATGCGCGCGAAACACTCGCACCGCTGACCGATATCGATCTCACCAATGCAAGCTTCCGCTGGCTAACGGGTAAAGAAGCTAAGGTTGCAGGCGTCGCTGGCGTCCGGCTCTTGCGCGTCAATTATGTCGGTGAGCTCGGTTGGGAGCTGCATTGCCCCATGGCGGAGATGCCAAAGGTTTTTGCAGCCTTGATGGCGTCCGGCAAACCGCAGGGCATCCAACTCTTTGGCACCTATGCGATGAACTCGCTGCGCATGGAAAAGGCCTATCGCGGTTGGGGCTCGGAACTGACCAATGAAGTCACGATGATCGAAGGGGCGATGGAACGCTTCGTCGATTTCAACAAGGACTTTATCGGCAAACCCGGCACGCTTGCTTCAAAGCAACAAGGCCCGCGCATCGAACTCGTCTATCTCGAAGTCGAAGCGATCGATAATGATTGTTATGGCAATGAGCCGATCTATCACGATGGAAAAATCGTTGGCTTAACGACAGGCGGTGCCTATGGTCACGCAACGGGTAAATCCTTGAGCTTTGCTTATGTTGAGCCAGCCTTGGCCAAACCCGGCACGTCGTTCGACATCATGATGATGGGCAATCTCTGCAAAGCGCATGTCATGGCCGATTGCGCATGGGACCCGAAAAACGAACGCTTGCGCGCGTAAGGGAAAAGCAAATGGATGGATTACGCCAAGCCTATCCGGAGATAGAGCCCTATTTAACGGGACGTCTGCGTGTGTCGGACATCCATGAGCTTTATTTTGAAGAAAGCGGCAACCCGAACGGCAAACCCGTCGTGTTGCTGCATGGCGGGCCAGGCGGTGGTTCCAACCCCTTCATGCGGCGGCTGCACGATCCAGCAGCCTATCGCATCATTCTGTTCGATCAGCGCGGCTGCGGAAAATCGACACCGCATGCCGAATTGCGGGAAAACACGACATGGGATCTCGTCGCCGATATTGAGCGGTTGCGCGAGCATCTTGGGATTGAGCGTTGGCAAGTGTTGGGCGGCTCGTGGGGCTCAACGCTCGCTTTATCCTACGCGCAGCTTTGCCCCAATCGGGTGACCGAGCTGGTGCTGCGCGGCATCTTCATGCTCCGCCGTGAAGAGCTGTTGTGGTTTTATCAATCGGGCGCGCATTGGCTTTTCCCCGATGCGTGGGAAGGCTTTCTCGCGCCGATCCCCGACGATGAACGCGGCGATATGATCACCGCCTATTATAAACGTCTTACTTCGCCTGACCGAGAGACACAGCTTCAAGCCGCGCGGGCATGGAGCCAGTGGGAAGGCAAAACCATCTCCTTGCTCGCGGATCCCGCCCGGGTCGCCTTGTTTGGCAGCGATGACTATGCCCTGGCCTTCGCCCGTATCGAATGCCATTACTTTATCCATCGCGGCTTTTTTGACCGCGATGATCAATTGCTCGCCAATGTTGATAAAATCGCCTCGATCCCCGGCGCGATCATCCATGGCCGCTATGATGTCTGCACCCCACTTAAAAACGCGTGGGATCTGCACAAAGCATGGCCCAGAGCCGATTTCCGCATCGTCCCCGACGCAGGCCACGCCGGCACCGAACCTGGCACGCTGGACGCCATCCTTGAGGTTACCGACGGGTTTCGGTGACACGGAAAAAAGCATAGACAAAAATACGCGAATAGCGTAGTTTTAGATCCATGCTTTTCGAGTGGGATGACGCTAAAAGCAATCGAAATTTACGAGATCGGCAGCTTGATTTTGCAAGTGCTGCCTTGATTTTTGATGGACCTGTTCAAACGGCAATTGATGACCGCAGGGACTACGGCGAAGAGCGCATTATTGCCATTGGCGAAGTAGACGGTGTGGTTTTAGTCGTCGTCTATACCGATCGGGGCGAGGTAAGGCGGATTATTTCGGCCCGTCATGCCAGTAAAAGGGAGCGTGAGATATGGCAAACATTCGTCAATCACTAGGCGATATTCGAGCGGCCAAGCGTGGCCGTCCGTCCTTGCAGCAAGCGACAGACGAGGCCGTTGCCAAGGCCATCGGCGAGGATGCTGATACGGCCCCAGAATTGACGCTGGATCAGATCATCGCTCCTAAAAACCTTCGTCGTCGATTAAACATGACCCAAGAACAATTTGCCGAAGCCTTAGGTCTTCCCGTTGCGACCTTGCGCAATTGGGAGCAGGGTCGCAACGGCATTGACCCTGCGGGTAAATCCTTGTTGATCTTGCTGGCGCGCGATCCAGAAGCCGCATTGGCCACGCTGGCTGCCGCACGGGCGGCCTGAAGCTGTTATGTGCCGTCACGGCTCTTGCGACCAATCCTCAACAACCAATCCTGGCACCCGGAAAAACTCGCGCGTATTGGCGGTAACAAGTGTTGCCCCACGGCTTCGCGCTTGGGCGGCGATGAGAAAGTCATAATGGCCTATCGGTTGACCCATTTTTTCTAGATCAGCTCTAATATCACCCGCATGTTGAGCATCTCCGATTTCGAAAGGAAGAACGGTGATACCTTGGTTCAAAAATGCCCGTAACTGCGCCTCCGATTGGGCGCGCTTTGTGCTGCGGGCACACCCATAGAGTAATTCGTAATGCGCAATGACGGGTAATCCCAAGGGGAGCCGCTTTTGAAAATAGGCATAAAGTCGTTCTCTAATGATAGGGATCCGACCATTTAATGCGGTGATCACAACATTCGTATCAAGACATATCATTCGTCAAAAAACACCCTGCGATCTGGAGTCGGCGGCAGATCTTCCAAATCGACCCCTTCTAAAAAATTTCCATCCCCAATAGCGTCAATCTTGGCCCAAAATTCAGCCGCGTTGTACGGCTCAGCCATCGGCTCCAAAATCACCTGTTTACCGACGCGGCGTACCTGCACTTCGGTTCCTTCAAAGCGGAATTCTTTGGGCAGGCGAACGGCTTGACTGCGGCCATGCATGAAGAGTTTGGCGGTTGCTGACATGGTTGGTCTCCATTGATAGCTATCAAATGATAGATACCATATAGCGGACCTTTTGTCATTTCAAAGTTTAATCCCTTTAATAACGATACATTAACCATAACTTGCTGGCTAAGACCCGCATTTCCGTCGCGGCAAACCCGTCATCAAAGCACGTGCAATTCGTCCCTCTACGGCTTAGATTACCTCCCAACGGGAGGAAACAGGTATGGATTTTCAAATCTCCGACGAGATTGACGGGTATCGCCGCCGGATCGCGGATTTTGTCGATGCCCATATCCTGCCGCTTGAAAGCGATCCTTCCGCGTTTGACGGTCACGGCAATATTGCGCTCTCCCGCCTTGAGCCTTTGCGTGCGAAAGCCCGCGCGGAAGGCCTGTGGTGCCTGCAATTAAAGCCCGAGACGGGCGGCAAAGGCTTGGGCAAAGTCGGCATGGCTGTTTGCTATGAAGCGATGAACCGCTCGATTTTCGGGCCGGTCGTGTTCAATTCCGCGGCACCCGACGATGGCAATATGATGGTGCTCGAAGCGCTCGGCACGCCCGAGCAGAAGGCCGAATGGTTGGCCCCGATCGTTGCGGGAAAAGTCCGCTCGGCGTTCGCGATGACGGAGCCTCACCCCGGCGGCGGATCTGATCCGGGTATGATCCAGACCCGCGCTGAAAAGCGTGGCTCGGACTATGTCATTACGGGCCGCAAATGGTTCATTACGGGTGCCGAGGAGGCGAGCCATTTTATCCTGATGGCGCGCACTTCGGATGATCCGCGTCACGGTCTGACCGCATTTTTATTCCATAAAGACCAGCCTGGTTGGCGGATTGTCCGGCGCATCGGCATTATGGGGCCGGAAGAACATGGCGGCCATTGCGAATTGGAATTTGATGGCCTTGTCGTGAATGAAAAAAACATTCTGGGCGGCGAGGGCAAGGGCTTAAAAGTTACGCAAGTTCGGTTGGGGCCAGCGCGTCTCACCCATTGCATGCGGTGGTTGGGTTTATCGAAACGTGCGGTCGAAATCGCGCGTGATTATGCAGCCAAACGCGAAGGCTTTGGCGTGAAATTATCCGAACGCGAAAGCGTACAAATGATGCTGGGCGATATCGCGATGCGCATTGAAATCGGACGCCTTCTTGTCATGAAAGCGGCATGGGCGCTTGATCAAGGCTCTTTTGCCCGCAAAGAAATCTCAATGGCCAAAATGCATGTGGCCAAAGTTCTGCATGACGCCGTTGATACGTCGATCCAAATCAATGGCGCACGGGGTTACTCAACTGATACCGTGCTTGAATGGATTTACCGCTATGCCCGTCAAGCGCGCTTGGTGGATGGTGCGGATGAGGTCCATAAAATGGTGCTGCATCGTTTCTTGGCAGATGAAGGCGATGGCTTTTGGCAATGGCCTGTTGAGGCAAAGTAATGGTACCCGATTTTGAAACCGCAGCGCTTGATGCCTTTGTGCGCGAGCGGTTTTCGGTGCCTTTGTTAAATGTCGAACGCATTGGTGGTGGTCAATCTAATCCTACTTATTGTGTCACGACAGGTACCGCGCGCTTCGTCTTACGCAAGCAACCCAATGGCTCTATTTTGAAAGGCGCGCATGCCATTGATCGCGAATATCGCGTGCTTGAAGCCTTGGCAAAAACCGATATTCCCGTGCCGCGCCCCGTGCACTTTGAAGCTGATCCGTCGGTGCTCGGGACGCCGTTTTATCTGATGGAGCGGCTCGAAGGTCGCGTCTTTCATGATGCTTCTCTGCAAGGACTTATGCGGGACGAGCGTCATGCGCTTTATCTTGCTATGGCCGAGACGTTAGCCAGGCTTCATTCGGTTGATCCGGCCGCTGTTGGCTTATCGGAGTTTGGGCGTCCGGGTGATTATTTTGAGCGGCAACTCAACCGTTGGTCCAAACAATGGCACGAGTCGCCGACCGATGACATTCCCGCGCTTGATCGCCTGATTGAGCGATTGACCGATCAACGCCCGGTCGATGACGGACATCTTGCCATTGTCCATGGTGATTACCGGATCGGCAATCTGATGTTTCATCCGACAGAGCCGCACGTGATCGGTATTTTGGATTGGGAATTGGCCACGTTAGGCCATCCGCTCGCCGATCTCGGTTTTGCTGCGATGGCCTGGCACAGCCGCCCTGAAGACTATGGTGGTATTGCGGGGCTTGATCTTAAAGCGCTCGGTATTCCATCGCAGGCCGAGTTCGTGGCGCATTACCGGGCTCACGCACGCAATAGCCCGCCTCTCTTGCCATTTCACATCGCTTTTGCCTTTTTTCGATTTGCGGTGATTTTTGTAGGCATCGCCGATCGGGCGCGGCAGGGCAATGCGGCGGGTGGCAATGCCCATGAAATTGCCCCGCTTGCCGCGCGATTTGCGGAAATCGGCTTAACCCTCATGGGCGGCTAAAGCGTCCTGCGACGATCTGACCTGCACCTGCAATGGTTGCCTAATGGGCGCTGACACGACACATTGCGGCGCATCAATCACCGATAAAATCGGATCAGGGAGCAGACCATGACCAAACGTATTCTCTTTACAGGTGGCACCGGCAAAGCAGGTCGCCACGTCATGCCATGGCTGAAAGCCAAGGGCTATGACATCCTCAATTTCGATTTGAAGCCCTTCGATCATCCCGGCATTTCCAATCTCGTGGGTGACATTACCGATAGCGGTCAGGTGTTCAACGCGATGACCACGCATTTTAACTTCGACGGCTTAAACGCGGGCAAAGCACCAGCACCCGTCGATGCGGTTGTGCATTTTGCCGCGGTGCCGCGCATTCTCATCAATCCTGACAATGAGACCTTCCGCGTCAATGTCATGGGTACCTATAATGTCATCGAAGCGGCGATGAAGCTCGGCATCCGCAAAGTCATCGTTGCCTCATCCGAGACCACCTATGGCGTCTGCTTTGCGGAAGGCGATAAGGACTTCCATTCCTTCCCGCTCGATGAAAGCTATGATGTCGATCCAATGGACAGCTACGGCCATTCAAAAGTGGTGAACGAGCTCACCTCGCGCACGTTTGCGATGCGTTACAAGGCCGATATTTACGCGCTGCGCATCGGCAATGTCATCGAGCCGCATGAATACACGATGTTCCCGCCCTTCTTGAAGGATCCGATGTCCCGCAAGCGCAATGCGTGGGCCTATATCGATTCCCGCGATTTGGCGCAGATCGTTCATCTCGGCTTGCAAAAAGATGGCTTGGGCTTCCAAGTGTTCAACGCGGTCAATGACACCATCACCGCTGAACTACCAACGGCCGAATTCTTGAAAAAATATTGCCCCAACACGCCGATCACCCGTCCGATGGGCGAGTGGGAAGCCCCGCTCTCCAACAAGAAAACCCGCGAAGTCTTGGGCTTCAAAGAAGAGCATAATTGGCGCGATGAAGTGAAGAAGCTCGGCTAATCGACGATCACTGCCTCGGCCGCATGCTTGGCGGCCGAGCGCAATGGCTTTTCTTCCATGAAAAGCAGGGCGACAAACGAAATACCAAACCCGATCGCGGTCGCTAAATACATGACGAAAAAGCGATCGCCTGCCTCGCTGGCATTGCCCGGTGTGATTTCGCCGGCATTGAGCAAGATCGTACCAAACACCGCCACCAGCAACGCGCTTCCAAGTTGACGGAAGAAATTCATCGCGCCTGTGGCGGTTCCCAATTGATGGGTCTTCACCGCGTTTTGGATCGCAACCGTTGTGGTTGGCAGTACCGTGCCAAGGCCAATGGCGATGACGGTAAACAAGGCTTCCAATTCGACAATCGTCATCCGGTTTTGAAAGAAAGCGATGCACAGCGCGGCAATGGCGGCCACCAAAGTTCCACCCAGCGGCAACCGCTTGTAATGCGTGATACGCCCCATGGTCTGCCCCGCCATCGTGGCGCCTACAACTGTGCCCACCATAAACGGGATCAAAGCGAGGCCTGAATCCGCCGCACTCATTTGGCGTGCGGTTTCAAAATAGACGGGCATGAAAATCGTGGTCGCGACATAGGTGCCCATGCTGAACAGCGCCGCTGTCGTCGCACTCGCGACAACCGGATTGGCTAAAATTTCAATCGGGATCAATGGCTCTTCAGCCGCCCGAATTCGCATCACAAATGCTACCCACAAGACGAGCGATGCGCCAAGCATGCTCAGGATCGTCGGTGAGAGCCATGCCGCGCGGCTTCCGCCTTGGTCGAGCGCCAACATCAAGCTTACCGTAGCCAGAACGATCAGCACCGCACCCGGAATATCGAGTCTATGCGGACGGTGATGGATGGGTAAAAGCTTCAGCGTATTCGTCGTCATTGCCCATGCCACAAGGCCGATGGGTAAATTGATCCAGAAGATCAGTGACCAATGCAAATGCTCGGTCAAAAAACCGCCAAGCATCGGCCCCATCAAGCTTGCCAAGAGATAGACGCTCGCAAAAAAGATTTGATATTTGCCGCGGTCTTTCGGCGCGACAATATCCGCAATGATGGTCTGCGATAGCGAGATCAAACCACCGCCGCCAAGGCCCTGTAACCCGCGCGCCAAAATAAGCGCCAACATGGTAGGCGCCAGTGCGCAGGCAATCGAACCGATCACGAAAATCACAATCGCTGCCAGCATGGTCACGCGGCGTCCATGGATATCGCTGATCTTGCCATAAAGCGGCGTTACCGCGGTTGTCGCCAAAAGATAAAGACTAGCAACCCAGGAGATCGAATTAAAATCGCCAAGCTCGCGCGCAATGGTCGGCAAGGCGGCGGCAATAATCGTCTGGTCCAGCGCGCCTAAAAACATGGCGATCATGGTGCCTGTCAAAATCGTCCAAATGGTTTTCGATGGCAATTGCGTTTGCGACATGGGAACTTTCAATAAAGAGGAGGGGCATTCATTCCGATCAGCCAATGGCGGATCGGAAGTCGTTTAACGCGCGGGGCGTCACTCAGGTCGGTTGCCAGCGTTGCACTTCGCAATTTTGCATCCAATGGCCCGTCAGCGCATGAAAAAACGTGCCATGTCCGATCACTGCGACCTTCGTCGTCGGGTGGTCGGTCAACCAACCACGGAAGGCATGAACGCGCTTTTCAAACACCGAGAGCGGCTCGGTGATAAAAGGCGCTTGCGAGCCGGGCTCTTTGTGCCACCACACCTCTTCAAGATGGTCGAAATCAAGCGCCGGAAAATCCGCCTTCAAGGCTGAGGGCGAACGGCCGACATCGCAGCTGCTTTCCAACCGCTCGCGGTGGCGGCAGGTGATATAAAAGGGCAGGTCACGACCACCAAAAATACCCAAGCCCGTCTGAATAGCCCGCGTCAGTGGCGAGGCAATGACGAGATCAACTTCTTCATCGGCTAATAGCTGCCGCGTGGCGGCTGCTTGCTTCTCGCCAAGCTCCGTCAATCGCGCGTCAAAATGGCCGGGGTCCTGCCCGGTCTTTTCGTAATGCGCGTTAAAAGTGGATTGGCCGTGCCGGATCAGAAGAATCGATTTCACAGGTTTCACTCACGTCGATAGGGGGTAGATAGACGATCCGACCTAAAAGGGGAATCGCTTTCTTTGGAGAATGCCGCAGATCCGCTTCTGGACGAGAGGCTTGATCCGTCGCACTCTAAGCCGAATAATGGCGATGATACGGCCAAACACCAAAAAGGGTTCACCATGGCGAGCGATGATCTGATCCACTCTTCGGCAACAGCACTCGTTGCCCGCCTCGCGAAAGGCGAGATTACCCCGCTTGATTTGCTCGATGCGCTCGAACCCCGCATCGCCGAGGTCGATCCGCAGGTTAATGCGCTGCCCACCCTTTGCTTCGAGCGCGCCCGCGACCATGCCAAGCGGTTGATGGCAAAACCCGTGAGCGAGCGTGGCCTGCTGCAGGGCATGCCGGTGGCGATCAAAGACTTGTCGAATGTCGCAGGCGTGCGCTCCACCCAAGGCTCGCCGATCTTTGCCGATCTTATTCCAGACACCTCCGATGTGATGGTCGAACATATCGAGGCCGAGGGTGGCATCGTCTATGCCAAATCCAACACGCCGGAATTTGGCGCGGGCGCGAACACGTTCAACGAAGTCTTCGGTGCCACGCTCAACCCCTATGATACAAGGATGTCGGCGGCAGGCTCGTCGGGCGGGGCAGCGGTGGCGCTCGCCACCGGTATGGCTTGGTTGGCCCAAGGCTCGGATATGGGCGGCAGCCTGCGCAATCCCGCGAGTTTTAACAATATTGTCGGCCTTCGCCCCACGCCGGGCCGCGTTGCGCACACACGAGGCGGACGGCTTGATTCAAGCTTGGGCGTGGAAGGTCCGATGGCCCGGAACGTCGAAGACCTCGCTCTGTTTCTGGATGCGATGAGCGGGGATGATCCGCGCGATCCGATATCAAAACCAAGGCCGGCGATCCCGTTTCTCACCTCAACCCGCAGCGGCAAAACGCCAAAGCGCGTGGCCTATTCACCCGATTTGGGTGGCATCACGCCGGTTGATCCGGAAGTGGTAGCCATCACCCGCCACGCCGCCGAGCAATGGGCCAAGGCAGGGATCATTGTTGAAGAAGCGCACCCCGACGTGCATGACGCGTATGAGATCTTTCAAACGATCCGCGCCGAAGGATTTGCCATCGGTATGGCGGGATTGCTGCGCGATCACCGCGATCAGCTCAAACCCGAAGTGATCTGGAACATCGAAAAAGGTCTAGCCCTCAGCGTTGCCGATATTGCCAAAGCCGAAACGGCACGCACCGCTTTAATGGAGCGCGTCGCCACCTTCTTCCAAACCTATGATTGCTTGCTGTGTCCGGCGACCATTACGCCACCCTTCCCGGTGGGGGAGCGTTATCTCAAGCAATGCAATGGCGTCACGTTCAATAGCTATGTTGATTGGCTGTTGATTGTTGGGGTTGCGACCATGGCGGGTTGTCCGGCTTTATCCTTGCCCTGCGGCTTCACGCAATCAGGCTTGCCAGTTGGCTTGCAAATGATTGCGCCGTCCAATGGCGATGCGTCGCTTTTAGCGTCTGCCCATCATCTTGAATCGGTGCTTCGAATCGACACCGTTACGCCGATTAGACCGAGGGTTAGGACTTGAGGCAGGCGCGCATTTTAAGGCGGGCAAATAATAATGGTGAGCTGCGGGATTAAAGGATCACGCGGCGTGATGGTCGTTTTAAACGATGTTGCGCGACACAAGGCCGGCACGGCTTCGTCGTGATCAAAAATGAAGGCGATGCCACGCTTTTTGATGTCGGCTTCACTTAACCAAGGTGAATGGCTGACATCGACGCCAATCATCACGTCGGGCCGTATCGCTTGTCCCAGCGCCGCAAGGCCTGCAACAAAAGGCGTTCCGCCTATAATGCTCAGCGGTTGATCGGTTTGCTTATGCCACGCTTCATCAACCGCTCTTGCTATGTCAATCATTGGCCAATTGCTGCGCGAAGGCCGATCGGCATAAGGGTGCAGCGCCTGAACGATGAACCCAATTCCGACAAGAAAGATCAGAGCCATCGCGGTCATCATCGCGCGGTTAAGCTGTGGCAACGACCATTTCCGGCCTATTTCCATCACAAGCCAAAGCCCAAGTGAATTAAACATGGGCATCGCCCACATGTCTTTGGCCGATGAGCCACTCAGAATAAAAAGGGCGAAGACAAGGAGAATGGGACCAAAAGCGATAACGCGTAAAAATAAAACATCATCGCGGATGGCTTGAATAGATTCTGCTTTAATTAGTCCGCCAATACCGACAACGGCTAAGATCAATACAATCGGCAAATGATCGGCTACTTGCGCCGCCATAAAAACTAGCGGTGCCGAAGTAGGGCCATTGGAGCTTCTTTCAAGCGCATAGGTAAAGGGCTCAAAATCATGCTGAACGAGCCAGATGAGATGCGGTGAAAAAACCGCAACAGCGAGCGCGACACTCACATAAGGTCTCGCCGTCTTAAACATCGCACGGGTTGGCCGCTCGAAAAGAGAAAAGCAAAAGAGAATGATCAGAAGGACGGCAAACGTATATTTGCCATAAAGGCCAAAACCGCCCAGTGCCCCAAGTCCGAGCCAGAGCAACCAGGAGTGCGGCTTTTGTCTTAAGTGGGCATAAAGCAATACAGCTGCGGACCAGAGCGGGAGCTGAATCACGTTGTGGTTAAATTCGAGCGTTGGTACTGTGAAATAATAGGCGCCTACCATTAAGATCGTGCCCGCAGCGGCTCGTATCGGATCCATCAGCAAACGGCCAAGTTGGTAGATAAACCAATAGGTCAGGGCAACGCAGATTTGTCCGACAAGATAGGGTCCCAAAATCACATTATGCGTGAGCAGAACCGAAATCTCGATCAGCCATGAAGGCAGCGGGGGATGCTTATAGGTTCCGATCAGCCAATGGGGTGCCCATACCAGACCTTCAACGACATCCAGTGGCGGTGCGCTGCTAAAACCATAGGGAATGGTGACCAAAATAAAACATTGAAAGGCGATCAATCCGCCAATCAATCGGCCAGGCGTTGGTAGACTCCGAACATCCATTTTATCAGATCGCCGAACTGTGAACGAAATCTTATTAGCAGATTTTCATCATCTGGCCATCTCAATACGCCCTTTCTGCAAGAGGCAGAGTCGGATTGAGAATAAAACAACCCGTAACCTATATCGATATAAAGGGGCCGGCCACCAAATGGCCCCGGTATATTCACGAATTATTCTAATTTTACCGATAGGCCATTCTTCACGGTGCCCTAGGGCTGTTTTTGAAGGTGATGGTCGCGTCAATGGTTAATCAATTCCATCGTCTATCCGTTGCAGGACATGGCTCATCTCTCGGCTGTGCCTGCTGCTTGATGCCTCTCTCGCGCCGCCACATTGTGGCGGGAATGGCGGCGGCCGCCATCGGCGGTTTTTCCGCTTCGTGGATCTCGCCCGCCTCCGCCAATGAGGGCTTGCTGGAGCCGCGCTTGACGCTCAAAACCCCGCAAGACGGCCGGCGCACGGTGGCGCTTACGCTCGATGCCTGCCCAGGTGGTTTCGATGCCAAAATCATCAATGCTTTGGTGGAATGGCGGGTGCCGGCAACGCTCTTTGTAACCGGTGCCTGGATGCACGCTAACCCCGCAGGACTTGCGGCAATTTTGGCGCATCCGGAGCTGTTTGCCATCGGCAATCACGGCGCGCATCACGTGCCTGCCATCTTGGGCGAGCGACGCATTTTTGGCTTGCGGGTCGCCGGTGACCTGCAATCGATCCGCGATGAAGTAGGGCGCGGCGAAGAAGCGATCATGGCGGCGACAGGCGCAAAGCCGATTTGGTACCGCGGCGCCACCGCGCTTTATAGCCCCTCAGCCGTACCCGCGATTGAAGGCATGGGGTTTTCCATTGCGGGCTACTCACTCAATGCCGATATGGGCGCATCGCTCCCCGCCGAGGCCGTAGCCTTCCGAATGCGGCAAGCCAAAGACGGCGACGTCATCATCGCGCACACCAACCAACCCAATCGTCCAAGCGGCGCAGGGGTTATCGCGGGCGTCCGCGCATTGCTCGATCAGGACGTGCGGTTCGTCAGGCTCGATGCGCTGACGCAGAGTGTTGCGAGTGTGTAGCGCATCGCTCTTTGGCCGGTAGGTGACCGGGCAATCCAACACCCGTCATTGCGAGCGAAGGCGAAGCAACCCAGCTAAAAGAAAACCATAAGACCGCGATACCGCCACTGCGCTTTCAAAACAATCATCAACGGGTTTGCTTCGCGTTCGCTCGCAATGACGGTAACCATTGCGCCAGCGGCTCCTAAACCGTCATGGCAGGCCTTGGGCTTGTCAGCCAAGACCCTTGATTTGCGTTGCAAAATTTAGTACTAAACGGCATGGTCGGGCGGTTTAAAAATTCTCTGACGTCTACAATCTACGAAGGCAAGGCGCTCAAGGGTATTCATTTTGAGGTGGCCAAGCAGTCGAAGAAGAAAATTGCTCTGATTATGACCGCTACACGGCTGGACGATTTACGGGTCCCACCTGGTAATCGTCTCGAAAAATTAGAAGGCGATCGAAAAGGTCAATATTCTATTCGCGTCAACGACCAATACCGGATTTGCTTTGTTTGGCGAGAAGGCCAAGCCGAAGAAATCGAATGGTGCGACTATCATAGCTAAAAAGGGTATTTCGATACCGAGTAATAAATTGGAGTTAAGACATGGCCCGCATAAACCCGCTGCCACATCCCGGTGAAATATTGATGACCGAGTTTTTGGAGCCGATGGGAATTACGGTTTACGCTTTGTCAAAAGCCATTTTTGTGCCGCGTAGCCGAATTCATCACATCTGCAAGGGCGAGCATAACATTACGCCCGCCATCGCTGCTCGTCTTGGCAAATTTTTTAATGTCGACCCAAAATGGTTTTTAAATATGCAGGCGGCCTATGACGCCGAACAAATCGAGGATCAGCTCTCGGAAGAGCTAGCCCAGATTGTACCTTATAATGCGAACACCTATGGCAAGCGTGCAAAGATCATAAGGGAGGCCGTGTGAAGCGATAATGCCCGGCCCATTGCTAGATCTAATGGCGTTCGTCGCTCAAAACGATTCACGGGATCGTTTTATTTGGCTCACGCGAAACGCGCTTCACCCCCGCTTTGGCGGGATGGCGCCCTTCTTCAAAATGAAGCAGCCATAAAACCGCGTCTCGCCGGTTTGAAGGACGCAATAGGATTTTTTCGCCCGCTCATAAAACGCCATGCGTTCGATGCTGGCCATGGGCATGCTCTTTTTCTCGGCCCGGTCAATCTCGCGTTGCACTTCTTGTTGCACCTTGGGGACGTCGTTGGGCGAGCCAACAACTTCCATGCGCTCTGCCGGATGGTCGACGAAGCTGTCGAGCGGCATCACCGAGAGGATCGCGCGGATGGCTTCCGCCGCCGTCGTGTTGTCGATCCGGAGCAGGCGGCCGAGCTTGGTTTCACGCGCCACCGAGTCGGCGGGGAAGTTCGTGTCGGCGATCACCAGGTCGTCGCCATGGCCCATGGCGCGCAGCGCGTAGAGAACATCCGCATTCAGCAATGGATTAATATTTTTAAGCACCTCAAAGCCCCCCTTATTCACCTCAAGCACTGGATTTATGTATCGCAAATGCCATTCTTGTTAGCTCAATTGACCCTATTCTCCGTAGGGAATCCAGATATTTTTAATCTCGACCGCATGGCTTAAAAACACCGTGCCTTCCGCCGCTTTAGGATCATACCAGTCGGTCTCAAGTCCTTGATCCACCAGCGTTCTTTTTAAATTTCCGATGGAAGATTTTTCAACTTGAGCCGATAATTCCGCTGAGCCAAAGGCCCAAACCGCATCGACATCGTCATGTTCGGCCAAAACCTTGCCAAGAGCAAAGGAATTACCCGTCACAATATTGATGACGCCTGCAGGAATGTCAGATGTTTCAAGGACTTGGTAGAGATCGGTTGCGGCAAGCGGGTGGCGCTCGCTCGGCACCGCCACCACACTATTCCCCATCGCCACCAAAGGCGCCACAAGGCTTATAAAGCCCAAAAGCGGGGCCTCATTAGGGCAAATTATCCCAGCGATTCCAATGGGTTCCTTCATTGCCAGCGCTACACCGCGCAAAGGTGGCGTATGCACCGTGCCCTCATATTTATCGGCCCAAGCGGCATAGGTGAAGAGACGACGGATCGAGGTTTCGACTTCTTTTCGAGCAATTGCTTTGGAATCGCCTGTCATTTTAGCAATTGTCTGAGCAAATTCGTCGCTTCGCGCCGATAAATTCTCGGCCCAATAGTATAAAATCTGCGCCCGATTATGAGCGGTTACTTTACCCCAGCCTTCAGCACTTCGTGCTGCTGCCACCGCATTGCGGATATCTTTGCGATTACCTTCACCAACCTCGCCCAATACTTCGCCTTTGGGCGAAAGCACGGGTCGTACATAATTTCCATCAGGCCGAACCTGTTTTCCGCCGACAAAGAGCTTGGCCGTCCGGTCAATGTCCGGAAATTCAAATCCATCTTGTTTTTCAATGGCTTGTGGCACGTCCGGAAGCGGCTTCCGGGGCGCTCGTTTGGCCCAGGCGGTAGGTTTTAGATAGGCATAAGCCCCTTCTTTCCCCCCTTCACGACCAAAGCCCGACTCGCGATATCCGCCAAATCCAACCGAGGCATCAAACAAATTCGTCGCATTGATCCAAACGACACCGGCCTTTAATTTCGGAGCAATATCAAGGGCTAAGCCAATGGTTTCGCTCCACACACTCGCCGCTAATCCATAGCGGGAATTATTCGCCAGCATCACCGCTTCATCGGGTGTTCTAAACGTCATCGATACCAAAACAGGCCCAAAAATCTCCTCAACCGCTACTGTTGAAGAGGGAAATACATTGGTTAAAAGCGTTGGCGGGTAAAAACTCCCCGAAGCGGGCAGGGTGCCCGATGGCTGATAAAGCTCAGCCCCCTCGGAAACCCCTTTTTCGACCAGTTTTTTGATCCGCTCCAGCTGAACAGGCGCAATAATGGCCCCCATATCGATGGTTTTGTCCAGCGGATCACCAATGCGGAGCGTATCCATTCGGCGTTTTAATTTTGCAATAAACGGCTCAGAAATGCCCTCTTGAAGCAATAAACGCGACCCGGCGCAGCAAACTTGCCCCTGATTGAACCAAATAGCGTCAACAACACCCTCAACCGCCCCATCGAGATCGGCATCATCAAACACGATAAAGGGCGATTTGCCGCCGAGCTCCAAAGTGAGCGATTTTCCGGTGCCTGCGGTCCTTGCCCTTAAAATTCGGCCCACTTCGGTGGATCCGGTAAAGGCGATCTTGTCGATATCGGGATGCTCAACCAGCAGCGCGCCGGTTGTCCCGTCACCCGTGACAATGTTCAAAACACCATCGGGTAATCCGGCTTTATGGGCCAATTCTGCGAATAACAGCGCCGTTAAGGGCGTAAATTCGGCCGGTTTGAGCACAACGGTGTTGCCAAACGCCAGAGCGGGGGCGATTTTCCAGGCCAACATCAAAAGCGGGAAATTCCACGGGATGATCTGCCCCACGACGCCAATCGGCGAATGATCCGGAAATTCACTTTCCTGAATCTGCGCCCACCCCGCATGGTGGTAAAAATGCCGTGCCACCAAAGGCACATCAATATCCCGCGTTTCTCGAATAGGCTTGCCATTATCGAGCGATTCCAACACCGCAAAGAGCCGACTATGGCGTTGAACCATGCGCGCTAAGGCATAAAGATGCCGCGCCCGGCCGTGCCCGCCCAATTTTTGCCAAGGCCCTAACGCCGCTTTTGCCGCTGAAACCGCCAAATCGACATCTTCTTGCGAGCCTTGGGCGATTTTCCCGAGCGTTTTCCCGCTTCCCGGCTCTAGGGCCTCAAAATAATGCCCCGAATGGGGTGCGTGCCATTGGCCCGCAATAAAATGGCCAAACCCATCGGCGTGGGTCTTAAGCCAAGCCCGAACTTCTTTATCGGCCTCAGGTGCGGATCCATACCCCATCGTATCGAAATAATGCGCAACGCTCATCAATTTAGCCTACGGAATGCCGATTATAGGCCGAATAGCGGCCCGTCACGTGGTGTTCTAACTGCCGCTCAATATCGGCCAGAAGGCTCGACGCGCCGACCCGGAATAAATCAGGCTCAAGCCATTCCCGCCCAAGTTCTTCTTTCATCAAAAACTGGTAATTTAGGACATCTTTTGCCGCACTAATGCCGCCAGCGGGCTTGAATCCGACCTTAATTCCTGTCCGTTCATGGTAGTCGCGGATCATACGCAGCATGACGAGCGAAACCGGCAGGGTGGCATTGGCCGCCTCTTTTCCGGTTGATGTTTTGATGAAATCCGCACCCGCCATCATGCAAACCATGGATGCTTTTGCGACATTGCGCAGCGTTTTGATGTCGCCCGTCGCTAAAATGGCTTTAACATGGGCTTTCCCGCAAGCCTGCCGGAAATCCCGCATTTCATCATAGAGCGCTTTCCAGTTACCTGTCAGAACATGCTCTCTGGTGATCACAATATCGATTTCCTGGGCGCCATCCTGAACAGAGGCCTCAATTTCCCGAAGTTTGACATCATGGGGCACAAGTCCCGCCGGAAATCCGGTGGAAACGGCAGCAACCGGTATGCCTGAGTCCCCAAGCGCATCAACCGCCGTCGCCACATAGCGGTGATAGACGCAGATGGCACCCGTTCGAATGGTACAGTCGCCCATTCCGAGGCTCGCTAAAATATCCTCGCGGACCGGACGCAACGCTTTTGCGCATAGACGTCGAACCCGACCCTCAGTGTCGTCGCCCGCCAATGTTGTCAGGTCGATGCAGGTGATCGCCTTGAGCAACCAAGCGGCTTGCGATTCATTTTTAACGGTTCGTCGCCCAGGTAACGAACTGGTGCGGCGCTCAACGGCGGATAGATTAACGCGAATGTCGTCGATCCAGCCGTTATCAAACGGACGCGGCGCATTACGCACCTGTCCGCCGCCATCCATTTCATATCCCTTCTGTAGCGAAACTAAGGTTGTCATACCCAAATTGGTAAGGTTGCCCGCACAGCCTGTCAAATAATCCCGAAAGTAATCAGTTGCGACTTGCCTGATCCTTCAGGCCTCGTCCATTATCCGATGAAATAAAATGACTGATCCTAGGAGGAATATGTGCCTGATTTCCCAATTATCGATTCCCATGTTCATCTCTATGACGTGGAGCATCTTCGCTATTCATGGATGTCGGGGGTTCCTCAATTAGCGCATACGACAAAAATGCCGGAATTCGACCAAGCGCGTGGTGCGGTCGATGTCGAGAGGCTGGTCTTTGTCGAAGTTGATATTGATACCGGCTTTCATCTCGATGAGGCGCGCTTTGTGGCTGGCCTCGCCGAAACGGACAGTCGCATTGGTGCAATTGTTGCCCATGCGCCGATCCATAAAGGCAAATCGGTCGAAGCCGATCTCATTGCCCTTAAACAAATATCAGGCGTCAAAGGCGTTAGACGCTTGATTCAGCAGGAGCCGGATCCAACCGTCATTTTGAACCCAAACTTTATAGATGGCGTTAAGTTGCTCAAAAAATATGATTTGAGTTTTGATATGTGCATCAAGCATTATCAATTGGCGTATGCCATCGAATTGATCAAACGTTGCCCTGATGTCTCTTTCATATTTGACCATATTGGAAAACCAGATATTCGAAATGGCCTCGTCGAGCCCTGGAAAAGCCAGATGCGCGAGCTTGCAACATTACCCAATGTTGTGTGCAAAATTTCCGGCGTTGTCACGGAAGCAGATCATCAGTCTTGGACTCGGGAGCAACTCCGCCCCTATATTGAACATACCATAGACGCATTTGGCTTTGACCGAGTCATGTTTGGTAGCGATTGGACGGTAGCTACCCTTGCTCTTTCTTATCCGACTTGGGTTGATATTCTTGATGAGATATTAAGCGCTGCAAGCCAAGAGGAAAAAAGAAAATTTTGGCGTGATACTGCGATTAAGGCCTATAGGCTGTTTTAAAAAGAGGCCGCCATTTCTGGCGGCCTTTAAAGCCTCACACCGTCATTCGATCATCAACGGTCATCACGCCGGGCACGCTCCATGCGGCTTTTTCAACAATTTCACGCTCGCGCCAGTCATGAACCTTTCCTTCAAGCCTAACGCTTGAATCGGTAACCACGACCCGGATTGAATTGGCTTCCACTTCGGCACTCCGCTTGAGAGCTTCTTCAATCCGCTTTTTGATGTTTGACGCCTGCACATGGGCCTTAATCGAAATGAGATTGGTGATCCCCGTTACGCCCGAAATTTTCCGAACGCCCGATTCTGCTGCCATACGCTGAAAATGCCAGGGTACTTCGCCGGATAGTGTCACCCAGCCGCGCTCTACTTTTACTTTGATTTTATCATCCGGCAAGGTTGTATCCCAATTGATAATATTGACACAACGGAGGGCAATTTCATCATCATTGATTTTTTTATCGGTTGAGTAACGGATTTCGATCTCCTGCGCGATCGCATGGACACCTTTAACACGTCGAACAGCGCGTTCTGCTGTCATCTTTTCGGCATAGCTTGAAACAAAGCCCGATAGGGTGACAACGCCGTCCTTTGCTGCCACGCCAATGTTTGACGCATCAATTGCCGGTTCAAATTCCAGCTCGTCAATTACCAATTGTCGAAGATCGCTATCATTCATAATCAAAGCTCCTATTGTTAGAAAAATCCGAACAAGAAGCTAAATTCTAACCATCCATACTCGACTGTCTTTGCGTATTATCAATTCACACCTGCTCATTAACCCAATACAAATTCACCAGGCGCAGGATTAATAATTGAATAGCCCTTGCTGGGATTGCCCAAAGGTGGCGGCTCTGTTTCCGTTGGCGTGATTTGCTTGAGCCAGTTTGACCATTCTGGCCACCATGAGCCGACTTTATAGTCAGCGACCTCTAACCAAGTGTCTGGATCGATATAGGTTCCCGATGCCCTTTGCGTTGCAATTCTGTAATGTCGGCCAGCATGTCCAGGCTCCGAGACAATCCCCGCATTGTGGCCACCATTCGTCAAGACAAAGGTTACATCCTTTTCGGCCATTAAATGTAATTTAAAAACAGATCGCCACGGCGCGACATGGTCCCATTCTGTTCCAACTAAGAAAATCGGAATCGAAATTGCCCTTAGCGTAATCGGATGCCCGTTTACGACCATCGCACCCTCAGCCAAACGATTTTCCAAATAGAGTTGGCGAAGATATTCCGAATGCATGCGGTAAGGCATCCGGGTTGAATCGTCCGACCACAACATGATATCCATCGGCGTCTCACGTTCACCCATCGCATAGCTATTGATCAGGCGTGACCAAATCAGATCGTTTGACCGCAGGATATGGAAGGCGCCGGCCATTTCTTCCGCTTTGAGATAGCCACGCATCCACATCATGTCTTCGATCAGGGCAAGCTGACTATCATTGATAAAAAGTCGGAGCTCGCCCGCATCATGGAAATCGATTTGTGAGGCAAACAGGCTAAGGGTTTCAAGCCGGTCATCGCCATCACGTGCCATCGCAGCTGCAGCAATAGAAAATAATGTCCCGCCAAGACAATATCCGGCACCATGCACTTTTTTTGAGCCTGTAATATTAATTGCAGCATCGATAGCGGCCATGACGCCTAGTGTTCGATACTCATCAAGGCCAATATCCCTATCTTCGGGATCGGGGTTTTTCCAAGATACCATGAAAACGGTAAATCCCTGATCAACGAGATATGCGACAAGCGAGTTTTGCTTGGAAAGATCGAGGATATAATATTTCATGATCCAAGCTGGAACGATCACAATGGGATCTTTTTTAACGCTTGATGTTGTTGGCGAATATTGAATAATTTCTGCAATTTTTGTTCGCGCGATAACGGCTCCCTGTGAGGCAGCTACATTGGTACCAATCAAGGATCTTTGGGTCTGTAGCGATTTTTCTCCAGCGAGCGTCGAAGTCGCAATATCGTCAAATGCGTTAAGCCATCCATTGAAGAGATTGGCGCCATTCCTTTCGATGGTTCGCTCGACAATGTCAGGATTCGTAAGAAACCCGTTCGTAGGTGCAAAAATGTCAAGATATTGCCGCGTTAAAAAGGCGAGCAAGGCTTGGTGTCGCCCACTTACGCCGTGGATTTTAAAAGCGTCGTCCCACCATTTTTCTATGGCCCGAAAATTTTGAACGAGGATCGAATAGGGCGGTTTCTTCCAGTTTGGCGAAACAAAGCGCCTATCTGTATTGTCCGATGACGCCGCTATTGAGCGGCCAGACCATTCTCCGATAGCGGTATCGCATTGTCGCATCACCTCAACCGCAGCATTTCGCATGAGCTCGGCTTGCCGACCAGGCGATGTCATTAAATGGCTCGCCCAGTCGACCCAAGCTAGGCTTAAGCCGATCAAAGAAACACCGCCTGTCAGCCGCGCCGTACCGGCGTGCAACAGCCGATCAATATCCGTACTCTGATTGAGGGGCGGGCTATCCGACGGCACTGAAGGCATTACCGCACCCAGTTTAGTCGCATGCGCCAATCAGGCTTTAATCCATCAAGCTTCTTTTTCTGTTCATCGGTTAACGTCCCATAGAACGCTTCTAGCGCAGGCTTTATGGTATGAATGGCTGCAATCATCGCTGTGAGATGAGATTCTGCCACGGTTAAACGCTCAACTGGCGACCATGCTCCCTCATGCGGCTTTTCACAGAGGCTCACGAGCTCATCTTGAGCCTTTTCAAAGGCCATATTGAGTTCATCTTCCTTCGGCTTTTGGGCGGCCGTTGGAGAAATGGTTTTATCGATTAGGGCCATAAAGTGCTTGATATTTTTCTTCCCGTCATCGCCACAGAAATGTGCCGACATGCCCCAGCCGAACCAATTTCGTGTCGGGCCGGCCCACATCATGCCGTGGCCGGGTCCCCATCCCGGCGCCTCGGCCGCATGAACGGGTAACACAAAGGACTGGAAGGATAAGGCGCTGACAGCCAAACAGACGATCGACGCTTTCTTTAAATTCATCATCGGGCTCTCCTGAAAGAAATGATGATGCACATTATCAATTGCTTTTGGGCAGGCATTGATCGGTATCAGTTATAAGGACTGTTGCTCACCAAAATGGAACCGCAATCCATCCCAATCATTGACTTAGCAATCTCTTCTTTTGGGTGGAGCTAAAGCATGAGTGAGACAAATCGAATCCGCAAAACATCAGAGAATTTGTTGGAAGGCGAGGATCTTTCGGTCCCGATTGATGAGGGGATGCCGGATATTAATCCCGATAAAATTTGTTTTGTTATTTTAAAATCCCGTGAATTAGCGATGGAGGATACGGATATTTCGGCCGACGCTTCCAATGAAACAGATGATGGCTTTTCAAGTATATTGACGCATGATGGCCAAGCACCAACTGAAGCGGAATTGGTTGGCTTTATCGATGCCATGGATGAAGACGAACAAAATGCCCTCGTTGCCATGATGTGGATTGGGCGGGGTGATTATGAGGCAACCGATTGGAAGAATGTCGTAGCCGAAGCGCGCGCGAGGCGTACGGGTCCGGTCAGTAAATATCTCCTTGGTACACCTCTTTTGTCGGACTATCTTGAAACGGCACTTGCCGAATTTGGCGAGTCTTGTGAAGACTTTGATCAAGACCGACTTTAAATTCGCGGATCGGGGCTTGTCATCGCACTTACCTTCGATGCATTGATTGAAACCGGTCAAATGCAGTTTTGGAAGTTTAGATGGCGCCTAACTACTCGATTTCTACCCAAGCCCTTGTGGCAGGAAGTTTAGCCGGCATTGTCGGATTTTCCAGTTCCTTTGTAATCGTTCTCCATGGTTTGCAAGCCGCAGGCGCATCGCTCGCCGAATCAACGTCTGGCGTTATGGCTTTGTCCATCGCAATGGGGCTTGGCGGGGTAGCGTTGAGTTTTTTAACTCGGATGCCCATTAGCGTCGCGTGGTCGACGCCCGGTGCGGCGCTTCTGACGACAACGGGGCTCATTGAGGGTGGTTTTGCCGGAGCTGTAGGCGCCTTTCTGGTTTCGTCCGTATTGCTTATTTTTGCCGGGATTTTTAAGCCGCTTGGTAGGGCCGTCGCGGCTATTCCGGCCCCATTGGCGAATGCCATGTTAGCGGGAATATTGTTGCATCTTTGCCTCGCCCCGGTTCATGCCGTTTCAGAAAGCCCTGCGATTGGCCTGTTCATTATCTTGGTTTGGGCCGTGATGGCTCGGATTAATCGGCTGTTGGCGGTCCCGGCGGCTTTGGTAAGCGTGGTTTTCGTCATGGGAATGGCAAAAGGCGGAGCACTGCTTGCTTCAATCGACCTCTTTGCCGTTCCAACTCTTATCACGCCCGTTTTCTCGGTTTCCGCTCTTTTAAGCGTGGCTTTTCCGCTTTTTATCGTAACGATGGCCTCCCAAAATATTCCGGGTGTCGCTGTCCTGGCTGCGAACGGCTTTAAGCCCGAGCCCGGGCCGCTCTTCACCGTTACGGGTATATTGTCGTTCATTTCCAATTTTCTGGGTGGCCATGCCGTTAATTTGGCGGCCATTACCGCTGCGATGTGCGCGGGTCCCGACGCTCATGAAGATCCAAAAAGGCGCTATTGGGCGGGAATTGCATCAGGCCTTGTATATATTCTTTTGGGAATATTCGCCGGGGCTGCGACATCAATCATTGGCATTTCGCCGCCAATTTATATTGAAGCCGTTGCAGGCTTGGCCCTTATTGGCGCGTTTTCAACGGCGCTCTTTTCGTCATTGTCGGATAGCGCGTTCAGGGAACCAGTGGCGATCACTTTTCTCGTTTCGGCCTCCGGAATTACGATTTTTGGCGTTGGAAGTGCGTTTTGGGGCCTGATTGCGGGCGGATTTATGATGGCGATCCGCTATAAAGGCAGGTCAGCTTAGCCGAGACCGGCTGCGGGTGGGGTTTTCCTTTCCGGCTTTAGCAGGTTATGATCCTCGCGAAGCTTACAGTTTAGCGGATAATTGCCGGAGATCGACATGACTGCCTTGCCAAATTCCCTCGCCGCTCGCGATATTGAATATTATTTTCATCCTGTCACGAATGCTCGACGGCATGAGCAAGTTGGCCCGATGATTATTTCGAAGGGCAAGGGTGTCTATGTCTATGATGACGCGGGCAAAGAATATATTGAGGCGATGGCCGGGCTATGGAGCGTCGCCGTAGGATTTGGCGAGGAACGTTTGGTGCAGGCCGCCACCCGCCAAATGAGCGAACTTCCATTTTATCATTCGTTTTCTCATAAATCGCATCCAACCGCGATCGCGCTGGCTGAACGTATGGTCAAAATGTCGCCCGGCAATATGGGCAAGGCCCATTTTGTAAATTCCGGTTCAGAGGCGAATGATACGGTCGTTAAAATGATCTGGTTTTATAACAATGCCAGGGGAAGGCCGGAAAAGAAAAAGATTATATCGCGGATCAAAGCCTATCACGGCATTACCATGATGTCGGCGAGCTTAACCGGCTTGCCCAATAATCACCGTGATTTCGATCTTCCCTTTCCTCAAATCAAGCATGTGTCTTGCCCACACCATTATCGCTTTGCAGAAGCGGATGAGACGGAAGAGGAATTTGCAACGCGGCTTGCGAAGGAATTCGAAGACAAGATTTTGGCCGAAGGGCCAGAAACGGTCGCAGCCTTTATCGGTGAGCCGGTTATGGGTGCGGGTGGCGTATTTATTCCACCTCGGACCTATTGGGCAAAAATGCAGGAAGTTTGCCACAAATATGACATTCTGATCGTTGTTGACGAGGTCATCAATGGATTTGGGCGTACGGGAAATGTGTGGGGATCCGATACCTACGGCATTAAGCCTGATTTTATGATTTGCTCGAAGCAAATCACGTCTTCCTATGTGCCATTGGCATCAATTACCTTTACCAATGAGATCTATAACGTCATTGCCGATAATACGGCAAAAATCGGAACATTCGCTCACGGATTTACAACCGCGGGTCACCCGCTCGCGATGGCTGTCGCGATGGAAAATCTTGATATTATTGAGGAGCGGAACTTGATGGGGCGGGTGAACGAACTCAGCCCGCATTTCCTCGAGCGATTACATAGCTTTAAAGATCATCCGCTCGTTGGCGAAACGCGCGGCGTTGGCTTAATCGGCGCCATTGAGCTGGTTGCGGATAAAAAGACAAAAGCCGGATTTGAAAAGCCTGGCGCGACCGGTTTAAAACTTGCCGAGCTCGGTCATGAAGAAGGCGTTATCTTCCGCCCAATCGGCGATATTTTGGCCTTCTGCCCGCCGCTCATTATTACGGACAAACAAATCGATGATATTTTTGACGGCTTTGGACGGGCATTAGACCGCCTTACCGTATAAGAACATCATTTAAACAAACCTAGGAATTCGATCATGAGCGGTAACGGAAAAATTGCGATGATAACGGGCGCTGGTTCAGGCATCGGCCGTTCTGTCGCGCTTGCGATGATGAAAGAAGGCTACAGCGTTGTTTTGGCGGGTCGCCGACAGGACGCGCTCGACGAAACGGCCGCTTTAGGCGCAAGCTATGGCGTTCCTACACTTGCCGTATCGACTGATCTTGCTGATCCTGTTGCCGTCCATCGGCTTTTTGAGAAGACAAAAGAGAAATTCGGCCGTCTCGATATCTTGTTTAACAATGCCGGCACGAATGCGCCGCCAATTAACCTCGAAGATATAACCTTTGAGCAATGGCAGACGGTGCTTGGTGCCAATTTGACCGCTGCATTTTTATGCACGCAGGAGGCCTTCAAGATTATGAAGGATCAAAATCCTCGTGGTGGTCGAATTATAAACAATGGTTCCATTTCGGCTCAAACGCCGCGCCCGAACTCGGCACCCTATACAGCAACGAAACATGCGATTACCGGACTGACCAAATCGACATCGCTGGATGGCCGAAAATACGATATCGCCTGTGGTCAGATTGATATTGGAAACGCAGCCACCAATATGACCCAAAAAATGAGCACGGGTGTGCTACAGGCCAATCTGACGGTCGCGGCCGAACCAACGATGGATGTAAGCAATGTCGCTAGCGCCGTTGTGTTTATGTCAAGCTTGCCTTTAGACGCCAATGTTTCCACGATCACGGTTATGGCAACGAAGATGCCGCTTGCTGGTCGCGGTTAGTTCTTGGCAGGCTTTTGGCTAAAATCCCGCCCCGGTAAAATTTCCAATCGGGTCGGGCAGTTTTTATGAGAATTGTCTGGGCAATCGCTGCACGTGAAATGAGTCCAGTGATGTCATTGTTCATATCTTTGACCATCAAAGCTTGATCATTGCCTCGTTCGAAAATCGTTAGCGCTTTATCAAGCGGATCATTCTCATAAAGCATAGACTCTGGACGGCTCATCAGAGACGAGATTTGCGTTTCGTCATTGTGGGAAGCGAGCGATAAGAGCAACATGTCACGTGTGATTATTCCCATCTCGTGATGGGCCTTATCCATCACGATAAACTCATTATCGGTCGACCCTTGTAACCGATCAATCGCCATCCGAATGGTGTCGCGCGGACTCAATTGCGCGGGTGTATCGATCATCGCATCTCTTATCGTCAGATCGTGTGTGATATCGTGAAAGATAGCCGTTTCCGCCTCACTTCCAGCGGCCATAAAGATAAAGGCCGCAATTAAAATCAACGTCGGGTTTCCAAAGAAACCGATAAATCCCATCAAAAGGGCCAAGCCCTGGCCGATTGTTGCCGCGATTTTTGTCGCCTTTGATTTTGCAATCCACATGGCAAGGAGCGCGCGTAAGGCTCGCCCTCCGTCCATTGGAAATGCAGGCAAAAGGTTAAAGATCATCAAGATCAAGTTCGCTACTGCGATACGGAGCGCCAAGCTTGTTGCTGAATCATTGATTTTTTCGATGTCGAGATCGCGAAGATTCTGGCTAAGAGCAAGGGTAACCGCCAAAAAAATACACAAATTCACGAGCGGGCCGGCAAGCGCTACCAATAATTCTTGATAGGGTTTGTCTGGCATCCGTTCAATATTGGCAACCCCACCAATAGGAAAGAGCGTTACGTCCCGCGTTTTGATGCCGAACAATCGTGCCATTAAGATATGGCCGAATTCATGTAAAACGATGCAGGCGAAGACGAGTGTTATAAAAGCAACCGCATCCCATGCCGCTTCGACACCATTCTGCCTAAAAACGGCAATGCCGATGATGAAAAGAAAAAGCAGAAAGGTCACATGGATCCTGATGGTGGTTCCTGCAATCTTGCCGATCGAGATGGACCATCGCATCCTCAACCCTCTCCGTTGTCGCAAGTGGAAGGGTAATCCTTCCGATGGGCCGACGCATCTGGACCAAGTACCTACCGATAACTACTTAGGGTTGCTTGACGAATGAATGTTCATTCACTAATGGAGAGCAATGCTTCCAGAAGTGAAAACCTCCCGGCAAGTCGACCGACGTCCGCAAATTCTTGATGCGGCGGAGCGGTGCTTTGCGCTTAACGGTTTTCATCGGACGACAATGCAGGATGTAGCGCGCGAGGCGGGCATGGTTCCCGGTAATCTTTATCGCTATTTTCCATCTAAAAATGCGATTATTGCCGGATTAGTGGAGCGGGATAGGGCGGAGATCGCTGCCGATTTCGCGACCCTATCGAATGCGCAAAATTTAATGACCGCTTTTGAGCAGCTTGGCCGAAAGCACTTTATTGATCAGCCCCGTGAAAAAGCCGTTATCGCGCTACAAATTTGGTCTGAAGCGGCCTTGGACCCAGAAATAGCGGCGCTAGTCGCCGCGGTTCAATCCGAAGTACGTGTCGGTATCCGTGGCGTTCTCTCAAGGGCTCGTGAAACAGGCGAAATTCATCCGGATGTTGATGTCGAAGCGTTGACGCAGCTCATTATCACCCTGTCGGATGGTATGATCCGACGCCGTGCCATTGACGGTGATTTTCACAGTCACGGCGAAATTGAAAATAATCTCTGTGTTATCGGTGCTGTTTTGAACGGTGCCATACAATTCTCACATAAATGCTAGAATAATTCATTTTAACAATCGGGAAAAAGAAGATGCTTTGGAGCAGAATTACCGCGGTCCTCTTAGTCGTTATCGCCATCGCATGGATTGCGTCCGGCCAAATTGGAAAAAAAGAAGCAGCTCAGCCAATCACAGCATCGACGCAAATTGACGCCAAGCCATTTGCCGTAACGGTCATTTCTGCCGTTGTAGAGCCGCGGTCAAGAAAGCTGACTTTGTCAGGTCGCACCGAAGCCGATGTTAGAACCATGGCCGTGGCCCGAACCAATGGAACGGTTACCGCTTTGAATGTACGGCGCGGGTCCATCGTGCAGGCCGGCGATATCATTGCCGTTTTGTCGGATGAAGCAAGAGAATCAAATGTGGCCCAAGCCCAAGCGCGGCTTGAGCAACGTCAAAAGGAATATGACGCCAAGCGTCTTTTGGTAGAAAATGGCAATCTGGCCAAGTTGAATCTTGCCCAGTTTGAAGCAGATTTGAAAGGCGCTCAGGCGCAGCTTGCGCAAGCGGAAGCGGAACGGGATCGTGGTATGGTCCGCGCGCCGGTAGCGGGTGTGATCAATGAAGTTCCAGCCAATCTTGGCCAAAGCTTACAACCTGGCGCACAAGTAGCCGAAGTAATGTCACTTGATCCAATGTTGGCCGTTGTTGAAATCTCCGAACGCAAGCTGAGCGGCGTAAAAGTTGGTGATCGTGCGGATGTTCGCTTCATTGATGGAGCTGAAGTAAGCGGTTCGGTCCGCTTCATTTCAAACCGCGCTAGCCCACAAACCCGGACCTACCGGATCGATGTTAGTCTTTCCAACCCGAACGGTCTTATCGCTGACGGTGTCACGACCGAGGTCACGCTTTATTTAGCGGCCGTTGACGCAACAAAGGTTGCACGTTCAGCACTTACTTTTTCCGCTGAGGGAAAGCTCGGTGTACGTGCCGTTAATGAAAACAATACGGTCACGTTCATTCCCGTTACGCTCGTAGAAGATCAAGCCGATTATTTATACGTAGCGGGCATCGCGGCAGGTTCAAAAATCATCGTACAGGGGCAGGACTTTGTTAAAGAGGGTCAAATTGTAGAACCCGTATTCAGCAAAGCTTCCTAATACATTTGCTCATAGGACAATTATTATGAAAAACCCTGTCGATTATGCGATTTCCCACGCTAGATTAACCCTAGCGGTTCTTGTCTTTCTGCTTCTCGCCGGATTTATTGCGTATCAAACAATTCCGAAAGAAGCGGAACCGGATGTAAAGGTTCCAATCGTTTATGTTCAGCTTTCGCAGCGTGGAATAAGTCCCGAAGATGCCGAGCGTCTTTTGCTACGGCCTATGGAGACGCAACTCAAATCGGTTGCCAATGTTAAGGAAATGCGGTCGACGGCTTTTGAAGGCGGCGGCTTCGTATTGTTGGAGTTTGAGGCGGGCTTTGATTCAACCAAGGCGGTTGCCGATGTTCGGGCAAAAGTGGATGATGCCAAGCGTGATTTGCCAAAGGATGCGGATCAACCCGCTGTCCGAGAAGTTAATCTCTCCCTCTTTCCAGTGCTTGTTGTCGCCCTTACCGGCGAAGTGCCTGAGCGTACTTTGTTGCGCATAGCGCGTTCTGCCAAAAATTATATTGAACAAATTCCCGGCGTGCTCTCCGCTGACCTTCGGGGCGCCCGCGATGAAGTTGTCGAAATTATTGCTGAACCCATGCTGATGAAAAGTTACGGCATCAGCCTTGATGGTCTTATCGGTGGCGTCAGCCAGAGCAATAGTCTGGTGACGGCAGGTGCCTTGGAAGGTGGTACGGGACGATTTGCGGTTAAAGTTCCCGCCTTGATCGAGCGTCCGGAGGATATTCTGAAACTTCCGGTTACGGCGTCGGCTGGCGCCAGTGTTGTGCTTGGCGATGTGGCAGAAGTTCGTCCAACGTTTAAGGATGCAACATCGATTACGCGGGTAAACGGCAAGCCAGCAATCGCCATTGAAGTTTCAAAGCGTACCGGTTCGAACTTAATCGAAACCGTGGACGCTGTGAAATATGTCGTCGCTGAATTGCAAAAATCATGGCCCGGAACCGTTTCCGTCTCCTTCAGTCAGGATAAATCGAAAACCATTCGTGACATGTTGCACGAATTGCAGAATAGCGTTGTTACGGCCGTTCTCTTGGTCCTCGTGATCATGATGATGGTTCTCGGGGGGCGGCCGTCGCTCTTTATCGGTATTGCAATTCCGGGCTCGTTTCTCGCCGGAATTTTGGCGCTGCAAATGGCAGGCTTAACCGTCAATATCGTCGTCCTGTTTGCGCTCATTCTGGCGGTAGGCATGTTGGTGGATGACGCGATCATTGTGTCGGAATTTGCCGAACGTCGAATGGCGGAAGGGATGGATCCAAAGCTTGCCTTTTCCATGGCAGCAAAGCGTATGGCGGGCCCCGTTATTGCGGCCACCCTTACCCGCGTTGCGGCTTTCTCGCCTCTTCTATTTTGGCCCGGCATCGTCGGCCAGTTCATGAAATATATGCCGCTTACGTTGATCGCTACTTTGTCGGCTTCGCTCGTTGTTGCGCTTTTCTTTACCCCAACGCTTGGTGCCTTGTTAGGAAAAGCAGCCGCTAAGCCGCATGACGATCGCGCGAGCGATAAAGGCGCCTATATGAATGTGGTGCGGTTTTGCATCAAGCATCCGTCGTTAACGCTATCGGCAACATTTCTGTTGCTGGTGACGGTGATCAAAGCCTATGGCGTCTTTGGTCATGGCGTCGAATTTTTCCCTAATGTGGAACCCGATTACGGTATTGTGCAAATTCATGCGCGCGGAAATTTATCGATTTCCGAAAAGGATGAATTTGTTCGCCGTGTCGAAGAGCGTATCTTGCCCATGACGGAGCTTAAGACCGTCTATGCTCGGGCAGGCGAAGGGCAAAAGGGATCAAACGAAGTCTCGGAAGATACTATCGGCTCAATTCAGTTTGAATTTATTGAGTGGCAGCATCGCCGTAAGGCTCATCTGATCATGGATGATATTAGGACTAAAACAGCCGATATTGCCGGTGTTTCTATTGAAGTTACGGCTCCCAAGGGCGGTCCACCAACGGGCAAGGCTATTCAAGTCCAGATTGCGGCTGTTGATCCCGACTATCTCATCCCTGCGGCCAAAAAAGTGGCGGCCGTGTTGGAGAAGACTGCGGATGTGCGCGATATCGATAATGGACTCGCTTTGCCGGGGATCGATTGGAAAATCAACGTCGATAAAGCGGAAGCCGCTAAATATGGCATCAGCGCGACGGGTGTTGGTTCAGCCCTTCAGCTTGTGACCAATGGCTTGAAGATAACCGAATACCGTCCTGTTGATACCGATAAGTCGGTTGATCTTATCCTACGCTTTCCGGAAGATAAGAGAACCCTTGATGATATTGAAGAATTGCGGATCAACGCGCCCGTTGGTTCAGTTCCGATTGGCAATTTCGTCACAAGGACACCGTCGCCTCGCGTTGGGCAACTTAATCGCGTAGCGGCCAGTCGCGTGATAACGGTTTCGGCCAATGTGAATGAAGGCGTTCAGTCGGCGGTTGTTCAGCAAAAGATCATGTCGGATTTATCGGCAATGGATCTTGGTCCGGGCATCACGTTTAAAATGAAGGGTGAAGACGAAGAGCGTGCCAAAGCTGGCGCGTTTCTGGGTAAGGCGTTTGGCACGGCGATGTTCTTGATCTTTGCGATCTTGCTCGCCCAGTTCAATAAATTCTCAAGCGTCTTTCTTGTCTTGACGGCCGTTATTTTGTCGACGATCGGCGTCTTGTTGGGTCTCATGATTATGGGGCAGGCCTTTGGCGTCGTTATGACCGGCATCGGTATTATCGCGAATGCCGGCGTGATCGTGAACAACAATATCGTATTGATCGATACTTATGATCGATGCCGCGAAGAGGGTATGACAGCCTACGATGCCATTATTGAAACCTGTCGCGAAAGAGCGCGTCCGGTTGTGCTTACGGCCGTCACAGCCATTTTGGGTGTTTTGGCCATCGCATTTGGTATCAATCTCGATTTCGTTAATCGTGATATTGCCTTTGGTGCACCTTCAACCCAATGGTGGGTTCACCTCTCCTCGGCCATCGTCTTCGGGCTTGGGTTTGCAACGATCTTGACTCTCGTTGTCACTCCGGCGGCCCTTATGACAGTAGCCAATGTGGGGGAATGGAGCGCCGAGCGAAAGGCCCGTCGGTTAGCCAAGCGTGAGGCACGTCGTTTGGTTAAAGCGACACCATCGCTTTCACCAAAAGCTGCTGAATAGCGGTCTACGAGTGTTAAATTAAGAATGAGGGGGTGGTGAAGCCTTGACGCTCCGCCCCCTCATCGTTTGAATATCGCGATCTGTTTACAATGTTAGGATGTGTATCCATGCCCAATAATGATGCGCTGCTTTCGATCTTAAAAAGCGTGCCGGTCATCCCTGTTTTGACCGTCAATGGGGCCGAAGACGCCGTGCCGCTTGCCCGTGCGCTTGTTGCTGGTGGCCTTACCGTGCTGGAAGTCACCCTTCGGACCGATGGCGCGTTGAAGGCGATTGAGGCCATTGCGCGCGAAGTACCGGATGCCGTTGTTGGTGCCGGAACCATTCTAACGGAGAGCCAAATTTCAGAGGCTATGTCGGCGGGCTCTACTTTTCTTGTAAGCCCCGGCTCGACGTCAAAGCTTTCGCAAGCCGCAGCTCTTGCCCATGCCCCTTTTCTGCCCGGCGTTGCCACGGCAAGTGAGGCGATGAGCATGGCGGAAATGGGCCACCACGTCTTGAAGTTTTTCCCAGCCGAGCCTGCAGGTGGGGTCAATTATCTTAAATCGCTCAGCGCTCCTTTGCCCCACCTCACCTTTTGTCCGACCGGTGGCATCGATGTCGTGAAAGCAAAAACCTATCTGGCGCTTTCCAATGTCATCTGCGTCGGTGGGTCATGGGTCACACCATCGGATGCGGTAAAGGCGGGCGATTGGGCCCGCATTACTCAGCTTGCGAAAGAATGTGCTTTGCTCAGGTAAGGATAAACGGTCTCCTTACTTCTGCGAGTGTTCGTTCAAAAAATTCTCGATCCGCTCTAAGGCGCGCAAAATATTCTCGGTCGAATTCGCATAAGAGAGGCGGATGAAGCCCTCGCCATATACGCCAAAATCAGGCCCGCCAATTGTCGCAACGCCTGCTTCCTCTAAAAGGGCGGATGCCAAAGGCTTTGCTCGCCAACCGGTCTTTGAAATATTTGGGAAGGCATAGAACGCGCCCTTAGGCGTGGCAGCCGAAACACCCGGCAATTTGTTTAATCCCTCCACGACAACTTTACGGCGGCGGTCAAATTCGGCAACCATCGCATGTACCGCATCTTGCGGGCCGGTGAGCGCTTCAAGACCTGCATATTGGGCTGAAGCGTTCACACAGGAAAATGAATTGACTGCCAGCTTGCGTGCCGCGTCATACAGTGGTTTGGGCCAGACGGAATAGCCCATGCGCCAACCGGTCATTGCATAGGTTTTTGACCAACCGTCGAGCAGGATCAGACGGTCCCGAATTTCGGGATAAGCAAGCAGCGTTTGATGAATCTCGCCATCATACGTCATCTGCGCGTAAATTTCGTCGGACATGATCGCAACATCGGGGAACCGCTCGAGACCTTTGACGAGCTTGTCGATTTCCGATTTTGGCGTCACGCCGCCGGTCGGATTTGCGGGTGAGTTGATAATCAGGAGCCGCGTCTTCGGCGTAATAAGGGCCAAAGTCTCGTCGGCCGAAAAGGCAAATCCATTTTCTTCACGTATCGGCACTGGAACGGCTTTTGCGCCGGTGAATTCGATCATCGAGCGATAAATCGGGAAGCCGGGGTCGGGATAGAGAATTTCGGCACCGGGCTCTCCGAACATCAGGATGGCCATAAACATGGTGACTTTCCCGCCTGGCACGATCATCACGAGCTCGGGGGAGACATCGACATTGAAGCGTTTTTTAAGATCGGCTGAAACGGCTTCGCGCAAGGGTAAAATGCCGGTTGCTGGCGTGTAACCATGGTGGCCGTCGCGCAGGGCCTTGATTGCCGCTTCGACAATATTTTCGGGGGTTCGGAAGTCTGGCTGGCCAATACCTAAATTAATAATATCCCGGCCTTGGCGTTGCAATTCGGTCGCTCGGGCCAGAACGGCGAAGGCATTTTCTTCTCCAATTCGTGAAAAGGCGTCGATGATATGCAGCATAAGCAGGGCTCCTCCGTCCAAGATGTTGGACCTAACCTTATTGATTTCTGGTTGCATTTAGGGCGATGGTAGGTAGGAAATCAATGTGCATGCAAGAATTCTTGTAGGCATGCCTAACGAGACACAATGGGAGATCGAAATGGCGGCGCCAAAAAACACCTCGGTGAAAAAGACCCAACCGAAGAAAATGACTGTTAAAGCGGTCTCCAAGCCCAAGGGTATCAAGAAGCACCAGCTCCGCTCTAAGCTGTGGTTCGATAATCCCGAAAATCCGGGCATGACGGCGCTTTATTTGGAACGCTATCTCAATTTTGGCCTCACGCGCGAAGAGCTCCAATCGGGCAAGCCCATTATCGGCATCGCACAGACAGGATCCGATTTGTCGCCTTGCAACCGCCACCATCTTGATCTGGCGAAGCGTGTTCGTGAGGGTATTACGGCGGCAGGTGGCGTTGCTTTCGAGTTTCCCGTTCATCCCATTCAAGAGACAGGTAAACGCCCAACCGCGTCACTCGATCGAAATCTCGCCTATCTCGGACTTGTCGAAGTGCTTTACGGCTATCCGCTTGACGGTGTCGTGCTGACCACAGGCTGCGACAAAACGACCCCCGCCTGCATCATGGCAGCGGCAACCGTGAATATCCCCTCGATCGTTCTGTGCGGCGGCCCGATGCTGAACGGCTGGTATCATGGCGAACGCACCGGCTCGGGCACTGTCGTTTGGCGTCAACGCGAGCGGCTTGCTGCGGGTGAAATCAATTATGATGAATTCATGGAAATCGTGGCGTCGTCCGCCCCATCCGTCGGCCATTGCAACACGATGGGTACCGCCTCAACGATGAATTCTTTGGCCGAAGCGCTTGGTATGACATTGCCGGGATGCGCTGCCATTCCGGCTCCTTATCGTGAGCGCGGTCAAATTGCCTACGAGACGGGTGTTCGCGCTGTCCAGATGGTTTGGGAAGATTTAAAGCCATCTGACATTATGACCCGCGAAGCGTTTGAAAACGCCATTATCGTCAATTCGGCGATTGGCGGCTCAACCAATGCGCCCATTCATATCAATGCGATTGCGCGTCACATCGGCGTCGATTTGAAGGTCGAGGACTGGCAGAAGATTGGCCATAAGGTTCCTTTGCTCGTCAATTTGCAGCCCGCTGGTAAATATCTCGGTGAAGAGTTCCACCGTGCCGGTGGTGTTCCTGCCGTTATTAATGAGCTAATGAAAAAGAAGCTCATCCGCGAGGGTGCACTTACGGCCAATGGTAAGCCAATGGGCGAGAATTGCGCTGATACAACGGTGATTGATAAGGATGTTATTTTCCCAATCAATAAGCCGTTGAAGAAGGACGCAGGCTTCCTTGTCCTCAAGGGTAATCTGTTTGATAGCGCGGTGATGAAGACGAGCGTTATTTCGGATGAATTCCGTGCGCGTTATCTGTCTAACCCAAAAGATCCCGAAGCCTTTGAGGGTCGCGCCATCGTATTCGAAGGTCCTGAAGATTATCACCACCGCATCGACGATCCAAAACTGAAGATTGATGCCAATTGCATGCTGTTCATCCGCGGCACAGGCCCTATCGGTTATCCTGGTGCGGCCGAAGTCGTGAACATGCAGCCTCCTGCAGCGTTGATCAAGAAGGGCATTATGGCTTTGCCTTGTATTGGTGATGGCCGGCAATCGGGCACGTCCGGATCGCCCTCCATTTTGAATGCTTCGCCGGAAGCAGCAGCCAATGGCGGATTAGCAATCTTGCGCACGAATGATCGCGTGCGGATTGATCTTAAAAAAGGAACTGCCGATATTCTGATCTCGAAAGAGGAGCTTGCGCAACGCCGTGCGGAACTGATGAAGCATGGTGGCTTCCAATATCCTGCAAGCCAGACGCCGTGGCAGGAAATTCAGCGCAGCATGGTGGATCAGTTGTCCGATGGCATGGTTTTAAAGCCAGCGGTAAAATACCAACGCGTTGCTCAGAAATTTGGCGTAGCGCGCGATAACCACTAGGTCTTTCGCTTGCACATTTGATTTAAACTTTTGATGGTCGGGTTGATCCCGGCCATCATCGATAAAAAGGTCAGGGCGCTTTCATTCGGCGCCTCTTACCTGAACCCATTCCTTCATTGAAAAGCACGTCTAAGGCCATGTCCGTAAACAATAGTAATTCCGTTCCAGATCCGATCAGTGGACTGCCCATCGGCAAAGAAGTTGATACGCATCCCGCACCTCGTCCCGAGCGGATCGTGATGGAAGGGCAGTATGTCCGGTTGGAACCGCTTGATCCTGACAAGCACACGGACGATCTTTTTGCGGCTTCGCATGGCCCTGACAAGCATGTCGTTTGGCAATATTTGTTCGAACCGCCCTTTGAAAATCTAGCCGAATTTCGATCCCATATTGAACGTAAATCGGCATCGGAAGATCCATTGTTTTACGCCATCATCGATAAGGCTTCCGGCAAAGCGGTTGGCTATGAAACCTTGATGCGGATCGATACCGTTCATCGCGTTATTGAAGTCGGCAATATCATGTATGGTTCACCGCTTCAAAAAACGCCGGGTGCTACTGAGGCACAATATCTTTTGATGCGCTATGTTTTCGACACGCTCGGTTACCGTCGGTTTGAATGGAAATGCAACGCGCTAAACGAGCCATCCAGACGTTCGGCTGTGCGCTTCGGATTTTCATTCGAAGGTATCTTCCGGCAACATATGATGCTGCGAGGAAGAAACCGCGACACGGCTTGGTATTCTATTCTTGAATCCGAATGGCCCAATCAAAAGGCGGCCTTTGAGAAGTGGTTATCGCCCAGTAATTTTGATCCGCTGGGGCAACAAAAAAAGCGATTAAACGAATTCAAATAAACCAAGGGAGAGACGGTCATGGCGGGACGCTTAAAGGGTAAAGTAGCGGTTATAACGGCTGCAGGCCAAGGGATCGGTCGGGCGATTGCCGAGGCTTTTGTGCGTGAAGGTGCAATCGTTTGGGCGACGGATCGGGATACGGATAAATTAGAGGGACTTTCCCGCGCCAAGCGTCGCAAGCTTGATGTTCTTTCCGATAAAGCTGTTAACAGCTTTGCTGAAAAAGTAGGAACGATTGATATTCTCGTCAACGCAGCGGGCTTTGTACATCACGGCACCGTGCTTGAGTGCGACGATAAAGATTGGGATTTTTCAATGAATCTCAACGTAAAATCCATGCACCGGACCATTAAGGCCTTCATGCCGGGCATGTTGGCAAAGGGACATGGTTCCATTGTCAATATTGCATCGGGTGCGGGCTCAGTTAGAGGTATTCCAAACCGTTACGTTTATGGCGCGTCCAAAGCAGCGGTGATCGGATTAACGAAGGCTGTCGCGGCTGATTTTATCAAGAAGGGTATTCGCGCCAATGCCATTTGCCCCGGTACGATTCAGTCGCCCTCGCTCGATGAGCGCATCGTAACCTTGGCAAAAACCCAAGGCATTACGGAAGCTGCGGCGCGTCAGGCCTTTATTGATCGGCAGCCTATGGGTCGCCTAGGGACCGCCGAAGAAATTGCGATGTTGGCCGTCTATTTGGCGTCCGATGAGTCAAGCTATACCACCGGACAAATCCATCTCGCCGATGGCGGTTTCGCGCTTTAATCTTAAATCGAGGTAAATTTCATGCATATTCTCATCATCGGTGCTGCAGGTATGGTTGGCCGCAAACTGGCCAACCAGCTTGCAAAAGACGGCCATCTTGGTGGCAAAGTAATCACAAAAGCAACATTACATGATGTTGTTGAACCGACAGCGCCGGTCGGCGCTCAATTTTCGTCAACCCTCATGGCGTCTGATTTCTCGCTGCCCGGCGAGGCTGCGAAACTGGTTGCGGGCCGGCCGGATGTTATTTTTCATTTGGCAGCGATTGTTTCCGGCGAGGCGGAGCAAAATTTTGATCTCGGCTATCGTATCAATCTTCACGGTACAATGGAGCTCTTTGCGGCTATTCGTGCGGTGGGTGACGGGTATCGACCACGCGTTGTCTTTACATCGTCCATCGCGGTTTACGGCGCCCCATTTCCGGATGCCATTGGCGATGAATTCTTCACGACACCTCTGACATCCTATGGCACGCAAAAGGCCATTGGCGAATTATTGTTGGCCGACTATTCCCGCAAAGGATTTTTCGACGGCATAGGCATCCGCCTGCCAACCATTTGTGTGCGTCCGGGCAAGCCTAACAAGGCAGCTTCGGGTTTCTTTTCCAACATTATTCGCGAACCTTTAGCAGGTCAGGAAGCTGTACTTCCGGTCTCCGAAAGTGTGCGCCATTGGCATGCGAGCCCGCGTTCGGCCGTTGGCTTCTTGATGCATGCGGCAACGCTTGATTTAAATCTCGTGGGCCCGAGGCGGAACCTCGCGATGCCTGGTCTATCGGTAACGGTGGGTGAACAGATCGAAGCTTTGAGAAAAGTCGCAGGCGAAAAAGTTGTGGCGCGCATTCGGCGTGAGCCTGATCCGGCGATCATCAAGATTGTCGATGGCTGGGCTACGCGGCTCGATGCTAAGCGAGCCACATCGCTTGGGTTTAAAGCGGAAACGAGCTTTGAAGAAATTATCCGCGTTCACATCGACGATGAATTAGGCGGCAAAATTGCCTGATTAGCTTTTGTCATTCACTCATGGAAAAGGGGCGGTCCCTATGACCGCCCCTTTTTATTGTCTTGGAAAAATATTCTTACCAGCTCTTAAAGGGCGTTTCCGCGACCGGTGTAACGGGCGGCTTGCCACCTTGGAACGCGATAATATTATCGACGACCAATTGCCCCATCAAATTGCGGGTATGATGGGAAGCGGAACCGACATGCGGCAGCAGAACCACATGATCCATTGCGATGAGTTCTGATGGTACGTGAGGTTCATCTTCAAAGACATCAAGACCGGCTGAAAAGATCACTTTATCTTGCAGGGCTTTGATCAGCGCCTTCTCGTCAACAACACTGCCGCGGCCAATATTGATAAGCACACCTTTTGATCCAAGCGCAGCAAGAACTTCGGCATTAATGGTGTGAAAGGTTGCAGCCCCACCAGGCGCCACGCTTAGAAGAATATCGACGTCTTTGGCCATGCCGACAAGCGTTGAATAATAAGGATAGGTAACATCCTTTTGCTGGTTACGGCCGTGATAGACAATTTTAAGTCCGAACGCTTCACACCGTGTGGCAATCGCTTTGCCGATGCGGCCAAGGGCCAATATGCCGACTGTCTTTCCGCGTAGCGTATTATGGGTGAGCGGATAGGGGCCCTTTGAAGCCCATAGCCCGTCTCTCAGATAGCGCTCCGATTGGGACAATTCACGCATGGTCATAATAAGAAGTCCCAACGCCGTGTCGGCAACTTCTTCGGTCAAGACGTCGGGTGTGTTTGAGACGATGATTCCATGCTGTCCCGCCCAAGCTGCATCGACCGTGTCGTAGCCGACACCGAAATTTGAAACGATTTTGAGGTTTGGGAACTGCGACATATAAGCGCCGTCCACTTTGATATGGCCGCCGGTAGCAATGGCGCCGATCTTCGATGCATTTTCCCTTATAAAGGCGTCAGGATCGGATTTTTCCCAAAGACAATGAAGGCGGCCCGTTGCTTTTAATCCATCCATGATCAGCGGCATCATTGGTTTGGGCATTAGAATTTCATTGGCCGTCATAGGGTTTCCTTCTCAATATTTACGACACACGCTTGTAAATGACCGGGTGGGTTGCGTAAAACGGGTATGACCTTTTCTTGATTTCCGCGCAACGCGTGCGATGATCTTTCTGATAAAAATATAAAGGCGGGGGATAGTTTAGCAATGAAAATTGGGTTTGTAGGACTCGGCGCCATGGGCATGCCAATGGCAGAAAATCTTATAAAAAAGCAGTATTCTGTCACAGGCTTTGATGTTCGGTCCGAAAGTGTGAGTGTTTTTGAGGCTCTCGGTGGTAAAGGCGCCGCCACAGCCGCTCAGGCGGCCGCAGATGCCAATGTGTTGATCGTTATGGTGGTCAATGCGGCGCAAGCCGAAAGCGTATTGTTTGACGCCGGAGCACTTGAAGCGATGGCGCCTTCTGGAACGGTCGTTCTCATGGCGACCTGTGCGCCTTCATCGGTTAAGGCGATTGCTGCCCGCATAGCTGCGACGGGACGCCACATCATCGATGCACCTGTTTCCGGCGGAACGATCGGTGCCAAGGGCGGTACGCTTACCATTATGGCATCCGCGCCTAAGGCGGTTTTTGATAGGCTGCATCCTGTGCTTTCGACACTGGGCGATAAGCTCTTTCATGTTGGCGAGGAGCCCGGGCAAGGAGCAGCGGTAAAAACCGTCAACCAATTGCTCTGTGGCGTTCATATCGCCGTTGCAGCAGAGGCCTTTGCTTTGGCCGAGAAAGCTGGAATTGATGGCAAGCTGGCGCTTGAAATTTTAGGCGGCTCGGCGGCGGCGAGTTGGATGCTCAATAATCGCGGTCCGCGCATGTTCGAAGAAGAGCCGATTGTTGCAAGCGCGGTTGATATTTTCGTCAAAGACCTAGGCATTGTCGTTGATGCGGGTAAGTCCTCTAAGACGCCATTGCCCATCGCCTCGGCAGCCTTGCAGATGTTTCTCGCAGCATCTGCAATGGGTCTCGGATCAAAAGACGACAGTCAAGTCGTCGAAGCCTATCGGCACATCGCCGGATTAAAAAAGTAACGAGGGAAGGACATCAAATGACTCAGGAAACAATCGGATTTATCGGCGTAGGCTTCATGGGCCACGGAATGGCTAAGAATATTGTTGAAAAGGGCTATCCGCTCACGGTTATCGGGCATCGCAACCGTGCGCCCATTGAGGATCTTGTAACGCGTGGTGCCAAAGAAGCCAAAAGCATTAAGGCGTTGGCTGAAGCATCAACCATCGTCTTTCTTTGTGTAACAGGCTCCAAGGAAGTGGAAGCCGTGTTGCGTGGGCCTGACGGCCTCGTGGCAAATTTGCCAAAAGGCGCTTTGATTGTTGATTGTTCAACATCCGATCCGACATCGACCATGGCGTTGTTCAAGGAGTGTGAAGCGCATGGCATAACACTCGTCGATGCGCCGCTTGGGCGCACGCCTAAAGAAGCCTGGGAAGGCACGCTCGACACGATGGTTGGTGCAACCGATGCTGTGTTTGAGAGACTAAAGCCCGTATTGGCAACATGGTCGGGTCGCGCGGTTCATATTGGTGGACCAGGCGATGGTCACAAGATGAAATTGATCAATAATTTCTTGTCCCTCGGCTACGCAGCGCTTTATTCAGAGGCGATGGTCTTGGCACAGAAGGTCGGTATCACGCCTGATCGGTTTGATAGTGTTATTCGTGGGGGGCGTATGGATTGCGGCTTCTACCAGACCTTTATGAAATACACGCTTGAGCGCGATCGCGATGCGCATAAATTCACACTCGGCAACGCATTTAAAGATATGCGGTATCTTGAATCGATGGCGGATGACGCAGGCATTGCCAATCCGCTTGGTAACGCCGTGAAGAATGCCTATGCCGTTGCGATTAATGGCGGTCGTGCGAATGATTTCGTGCCCATGCTTGCTGACGTGATTGCCGAAGCAAACGGTACATCACTCGAGAAAAAGTGAAGGCATAAAAGATCTAGTTAGCAACGGCAGGGGTCATTCCCTGCCGTTTGCGTTCGCGGGCGATCAGATAAAGTCCTGAACCAATAACAATAAACCCGCCTAAAAGCGTAAAGCCATCGGGGATATCGCCAAAGACGATATAGCCTAAAATGACCATCCAAATCAGTTGGCTATATATAAAGGGTGACAGAATATAGGCGGGTGCAAATCGATGCGCCTTGATCAAGGCGAAATGGCCAAGAGCGGCGTAGACCCCAAGGGCCATCATGGTCATCATCGTCAGGATGTCAGGCGGGTTTTGCCAAAACCATGGTAGCGCGGGCGTTAAGAGAAGAGCTCCAACGAGCCCTGAATAAACAAGGGTCGTCTCGGTTGAATCATGCGCTGCCAGGTGCCGCGTCATAATAGCGTACATCGCCGTACAAAACACGCTGCAAACCGACAAAATGGCAACGGGGTGAATGCCCCCAAAGCCGGGGCGTGCGACCACCAGAACGCCTAAAAATCCGACAACAATGGCAATCAGCCGATCGCGGCTAATGCGCTCGCCCAGCAATGGCCCCGATAGCAGCGCGACCAATAAGGGGGTTGCAAGTGCGATCGAAATTGTTTGCGAAAGCTGTAAATAATTCACAGCAATAAAATTTAAAATGGTTGATACAAACAGAAACAATGAGCGAACGGCCTGTAGCAGGGGCCTTTTGGTTTTTAACACGCCGGGCTTGGTACCCGGATTGACGACGATCATTACGAAGATGACGCTAAAAACATAGCGCGACCATACGGTCTCAATCGTCGGGATATGATGGTTGAGCCATTTAGCTGAAGCGTCGAGCAATGAAAATAAGAAGAACGCCCCCGCCATCAGCGCTATGCCCATAAGGCGCTGTGGTGCGACATCGGAATGGGAAGGGGGTAAGGGCTGAGACGTCATCGGTACATTTTCTTGCAAAATTTTTTCAACATTACCGCCTAATCGCGTGCGCTGCGACCTCCAGCTTAGCTGATCTCCGTTGCATCTCTGTCACGGCTGAAGGATAGGTCGATGCGTGCAAAGCGGGATGCGAATCATGGTTGAGTCAAAAACTGAGGTATCATTTGTTGAAGCGGTCCTGCTGTGGCTGCGGATCGGGTGTTTATCTTTTGGAGGTGCTCCAGCCCAAATCGCTATGCTCCACAAAACTGTTGTCGATGAACGGAAATGGATCGACGAGGCGACATTTTTGCACGCGTTGAATTTTTGTATGTTGCTGCCCGGTCCTGAGGCGCAACAGCTCGCAACCTATATTGGCTGGCGCTTGCATGGCGTTAAGGGGGGACTGGCGGCGGGCGTATTGTTTGTCCTGCCGGGCGCCATCGTCATGTTGGCTCTGTCTTTGGTTTATGCGTTGCTTGGTCATGTCCCCTTCGTTTCGGCTCTGTTTTTTGGGCTCAAAGCTGCGGTGCTGGCGGTGGTTGTTGAGGCGGTCATGCGCATCGCCCGGCGTGCCTTTAAGACGCGTGCCTTGGCCGCTTTGTCGGTCGCTTCCTTTATTGCCATCGGCTTGCTCGGCGTACCGTTTCCGGTGTTGGTCCTTGGTGTTGCTGCGTTAGCCTATGGCATCAGCCCTTTTGTGCCGCAGGCCTTTGCGTTGGCCAATTCGCCGGATGCGGACGACATCATCATCCCATCGGGCCAAAGTCTACGCACAGTGCGGACGATTCTGGTGTGGCTTGCCATCTGGTTTGCACCCCTAGCCCTTGTGTTCCTGATGTTGGGTCCCGATCACCGTCTTTTGGACATCGGCTTATTCTTCGCCAAACTCGCAGCCGTAACGTTTGGCGGGGCCTATGCACTTCTCGCTTGGCTCGCGCAGGCGGCCGTTGAAAGCAAGGGATGGCTCCAGCCGCATGAAATGGTAGATGGCCTCGGACTGGCCGAAACAACGCCGGGGCCGACGATTTTAGTGACGCAATTTGTAGGCTTCCTTGCCGCCATGCGTGCGCCCGGCCTTCTCAACCCCGTATTGGCCGGCATATTGGGGGCGCTGCTCACGACATGGATGACCTTTGCGCCGTCTTTTCTTTGGATCTTTTCGCTTGCGCCCTATCTCGAGCGGCTACGGTCCAATCGGCGGCTTTCGGCTTCGCTCGCGGCGATTGCCGCCATTGTTGTTGGGGTGGTTGCATGGGTTGCTTTTTGGTTTGGGCTCCATGTTTTGTTCGCTGACGTTGGCGAAATGACCTTGGGGTTTATCCAACTACCTTCGGTGGCGTTTTCATCGGTTCGGCCGGATGCTCTGGTCTTGTCCCTTCTGGCCTTTGTCCTTTTGCTTGTCCTACATCGAGGGCTTGGCCTAACGCTCCTCGTAACAACGGGCTTCGGACTCGTCATCAAGCTTGCCTTGCCGGCGATACTCGGCTTTTCTTGACCCCAATTGCATGAAGGAGACTGACATGACGACCGATTACCCCCGCGATATGCTCGGCTATGGCCGCCACACCCCCGATCCGCAATGGCCGGGCAAAGCCAATGTCTGCGTGCAATTTGTCGTCAATTATGAGGAGGGTGGCGAGAACAATATTTTGCATGGCGACGCTGCCTCAGAAGCCTTCTTGTCCGAGATCGTCGGCGCAGCCCAATGGCCGGGCCAGCGCCATTGGAATATGGAATCTATCTACGAATATGGCGCCCGCGCGGGTTTTTGGCGTCTTTGGCGCATGTTCACCAAACGCAACATGCCGGTGACCGTTTATGGCGTCACATCGGCCTTGGCGCGCAGCCCCGAACAATTAAAGGCGATGCAGGAAGCCGATTGGGAAATTGCTTCCCACGGCCTCAAATGGGTCGAGCATAAGGATATGCCGATTGAGGAAGAGCGTCGACAAATAGCCGAATCGATCCGCCTTCACACGGAACTGGTCGGCGAGCGTCCTCTAGGCTGGTACACGGGCCGCTGTTCGATGAACACGCAAGATTTGGTGATGGAGGAGGGCGGATTTCTCTACTCCTCCGATACCTATGCCGATGATTTACCCTATTGGGTTAAAGGCCCAAAAGGCCCGCATTTGATCATCCCTTATACATTGGATGCCAATGATATGCGTTTTGCGACCCCACAGGGCTTCAATACGGGCGAGCACTTTTATTCTTATCTCAAAGACAATTTCGACATGCTGTATCGCGAAGGAGCGGAAGGCGCGCCGAAAATGATGAATATTGGCCTGCATTGCCGCTTGGTTGGTCGACCCGGCCGTGCGCTCGCCCTCGAAAAATTTCTCGATTATGTGCAGAGCCATGACAGGGTTTGGGTAGCTAAACGGGTGGATATTGCACGGCATTGGCGGAAGGTGCATCCGGCGGGGTGACATTAAGGAGTCTATCGATATTGATCCTCATAACGTTATGAGGTATAGATGATCCAGACTTTTGGGAATGGCGAGACGGCTACAATATGGGAGGGCCGGGTTAGCCGGCGGCTCCCGCGTGACATTCAAGATACGGCGCTCCGCAAATTGCGCCTGATTCAGCAGGCCAAAACAATTGAGGATTTGATGGTTCCGCCCGGTAACCGGCTCGAGGCACTTCGGGGCGACCTTAAAGGACAATGGAGTATTCGCATCAATGACCAATGGCGCATCTGTTTCATCTGGCAAAATGGCGACGCTTTCCGCGTCCGAATCGTCGACTATCACTGATGAGCGGCTAAAAAACCCCCATGCGGGCGATGTTCTGGCCGAAGACTTTTTAAAGCCCTTAGGCATGAGCCAAACGGCGCTGGCGAAAGCCATTGGCGTGGCACCGCGCCGAATTAATGAAATTATTCTCGGAAAACGCGCCGTCACCGCAAATACAGATTTACGGCTGGCGCGTTATTTCGGCGTCTCCGAAGGCTTTTTTCTGGGCCTGCAAATGGATTTTGAACTGATGGAAGAGCGGCGGGCCTTATCGGAAGTGCTTGAGCGGATCATTCCGCGAAAGGGCTGAAGGGGGCGGCTATGGCTTTGAAACTTACGCGCTAAGATACCGCCGACTTTCTGAAAACCGATGAAGATATTAAATATTATCTTGCAGCGGTGGCCGAGGATAATGATCCCGCATTTACGGCCCGCGCTTTAGGCGACGTCGCCCGCGCATGCGGTATGAGTCAACTTTCGCGCAAGACGGGCATCAGCCGCATCAGACTCACCAAAGCGCTCTCAAACGGCGGCAATCCGAGCTTCGCGACAATCACCAAAGTTCTCGATGCGCTGGGCTACCGGATAGATATCGTTCCGAAGACGAAACGGCAGGCGTAGGGGTGAGGGTCATACGTGGACTGAAACGGCCAAAGCCGCCTCCGGGCAGCTTTGGCAGAGATATGAAAGTCTACTTTTGAAGTCAGCGAAGCTGATAGTCCAAGTTAAAGCGTCACTGCATGCCGAACCAATCGAACAACATCCTCCGCACACGGATATGCCATCGATGTTCGACATAATAGGCTTCGCGCCGATTATGATCTGATTTGAGCGCTGCTACAGCCTCGGCGGCGCTCATTGCGAGCGCCCACTTAACCTTACCCTCGCTGATTGAATAATGTGAATTGCATAACAATTGTCCGCTTCCGATCGAGGGTTTGATTGTAGGCTTGCCGTTTTGCTCTCTGACCGTCCAGCCTGCCGGTCCAAGGGAGATTGGAACCTTGCTGCCGCAACCACATGCACACAGGTGCATTGCAATCTTGAATTCTTCGGACATGTAAAGAATACCCGGTTCCAGCGCTGCGGGGATATAGTGAACTTTTTCCACCCGAAAGTCGGTCATGTTTCGGGTTCAACAAATATGCGATGCGTGGCGGTGTTCATAAGCAGATGGTACGAGAGCTCGGACTGCTTGTAAAATCCACAATACTGCTTGTAACGGAGCATGGCTATGCTCGCATTTAGCGCGTTTAGCTCGGCGATCTGAATATTTGTTCGATATTCATTGCCGGGAGGATCAGTCAGAGGCACAATTCCCTTAGCGCGTATTTCTGCCGCATTGGTTGGTTCAAAAAGAGTCGTGCGAATCATGCCAGCTAGTGAGTCGCCTTGGCGTACGAGTCCCATCCCGACATCAATGAAAGGAATGCCGAGGCGGATAAGAAGGTCGAAAATCTCTGCACGGGCGGTCCCGCGATCCACGCAGACGAATGCGAAGGTCACGTTCACAAAATCGGCGTCGCAATCTTTGTCAATGGCTTTCGCCTCAAGGTGCAAGCTTTTGCGGAAATTTTCGTAGCGTTTTTGGTAAACTGCAGCTTTAGAATTGTTGAGTTCTTCGTTTAATAACTGCCCAGGTGAACGAAATGCATTATGAACGTGGAAGGGTTTTGGATCGAATCCTCTAATTTCCTGAACATTGGTCTTCACAAGAAAATCGAGCATATATGCTCCTGTGCCACCTAGGCCGATGATCGCTATGACCTCTTTAGAAAATTTGGCGGCGAGGTCACCAATTAGCGCTTGGCTCGTAAGTGTATCTCGGAATAGAAAGACACTATCGGTCCCGGTGTCCTCGTCGACATTGAAGGTAAAGGGGTTGGCGTCTGGATATCTATGCCGAGCGGGTCCCGAAAGAATCGACAAATAGTGTTCAATTTTGACGAAGAAATCTGGAAGTCCGTTAGGCGGCTTATTGGAAAACGAACGCTGTACGATGACATCATTCTTTGCCAACGTCACGTTTGCAGCTCCGCCACCGAGAGATGGTATCGGATTGCCGTCGAGGCCGTATGGCACTCCGCCGGCGAAGAATATTTGATGATCAACAGGCTCTACTCGCATGCCATCAATATCTTTAATTACGGTAACAATTGCTCCCCAACAAAGCTGTCCCTCAGCATCAAGGTACGGAATGTCCCTGATGACAAGATAATTGCTGTCAAATCGGAGCGCATAGCCCCGATCAATCAGCTTTTGGATATCAGGATTATGATGCGCTAGTTGGAATAACATCGAACTGCATCCCTTCTTTGGCTTTCACTGTGCCCCCGGGAGCAAGCGTGCCCTCTTTTGGCTTATGGCCGCGCGTATAAGTCACGGAGTAAACTGTCTGCGGATGTTGGGGATAGGTTGGGTCGAAGTAGGTCACGACCTCCGCATAAGTCAGGTTTTCTTTTTTTGGCACAGCGTGGGCGGTGCCGTTTACTACAATCGTGATCGTCTTGTCAGGCTCTTTTGGCTCACTCTCGGTAGTCATGTTTAAATCCTTCTGATGGTTGACGAGCTTGTCACTATCTGGGATAGTGGCTTACACGTAAGACATAGTGAAGCATTATGTATTAAATGTCAACCACTGTCTTACTTGTGAACCATAAAAAGGCAAGCATATGAAATTACTAGAAAATCTCGGTCGTCGTGTCTTGGATCGGCGAGGTGATCAAGGTATTCGTGCTGCGGCAAAAGAAATAGGCATCAGTCATGCGACACTGTCGCGAGTTGAGCGGGGCTTTCATCCTGATCTCGCCACACTCCAAAAGATTGCCACATGGCTTGGCGAGGAAATGCCCGCAGCTCCTTCTATTGAAGTAATATTGCCCCAGGTCCACTTTCGGCGTCACCGGGAAATCAGCCCTAACGCCGCGAAATCCTTGGCGGAAATGATCCTTAAGGCAGATAGAGCCTGGAAGAGGGGGCCCTCCGCCCCTGATTTGAACGAGTGACCGCATGGCCAAGCTGCGGCGCGGGTTCAAGACATGGTGTGAAAATGCGGCTCGGGGGTTTCGTCGTGAACTTGGGCTTTCGCCCTTCGATGCCCTTGATCCGTTCAACCTGGCCCACCACCTACAGATCCCTGTCTGGTCTCCCGATGATATTCCAGAGTTGGACGCAGAATATGTTCGCTGTCTGACCGTTACTGAAAGTGATTGCTGGTCCGCACTGACCATGCGCGACGGGCCGCATAGCCTCATCATCGTCAACAGTAGTCATCAACTAGCGCGTGTAAGGAATTCGCTTGCGCATGAATTGTCCCACGTGATCCTACGCCATGAACCACCCAAGATGATGCAGGCGTTGGATGGAGCGATGATCATGACCGACTATGATGCCGTTCAAGAGGAAGAAGCTTCAACATTGGGGGGCGCGCTACTTGTTCCGCGTGAGGCACTTTTGAATCATGTAAACGGCGGGTTTTCAGATGAAGATGCCGCTAATTATTTTGGTGTTAGCTTACAACTTATCAGACAGCGTAAAAACACCACTGGCATAGGGTTCCAATTGGCGCGGCGAGGCACGTGGCGACCATAGCCTTGTTATAGGGTGCGTCCCGTCTAACTTGAACTGTTTCCTAGCGTATTGAAATGACTATGTTATTAGGCTCTTTTTTGTCACATAAATTATGACGAAAAAAACACTTGCAATGGGGGGGTAATGCCCCTATTTCCCCCTTGCCCAATTTCGCACGTGCCTGTGGTCGTGTGTCGGTTGGTGGGCATCCGGACAAGAGGCCGGACAGCCGCCCGGGTTCGTCAGACTTCTCGACGAATCCGATAATCAATCGGCAGCCGGAGGCGAAACCGGCGTACCTCGTT
>CANGLU010000007.1 GCA_947455025.1 Hyphomicrobiales bacterium | reverse complement strand
CGCCTCTATATCAACATGGATGAGTTCAAGGAGTGGCTTGTGAAGCGAAGCGAGAGTGACGTTGTCAGCAACGTCGTAACAATGGCTTTATAATCATGCCGTCATCAATCGGGCTGAAGCGAATTTACAGCAATTTTCGGACTTGACCCGCTGCGACCTATATTTTTTATGATTTTCCAATATTTTATCGTCATAAAATCTTTCTTTGGTGGAGAAAATTTGGCATAAAATTTCCGTATTGTTTTCGCGCTGCGGAGGTTGCCATGACGGAGCAAGTTTTTGATGTCGCGATTATCGGCGGCGGTATCAATGGCACTGGCATCGCGCGCGATGCGGCGGGTCGAAATTTGAGTGTTTATCTCTGTGAACAAGATGATCTCGCCTCGGGTACTTCGTCCTGGTCAACCAAGCTTATTCATGGTGGTTTGAGATATCTCGAGCATTACGAATTTAGGCTAGTGCGCGAGGCGTTGATTGAGCGCGAAATCTTATGGGGAATTGCACCGCATATCATTTGGCCGCTCAGATTTGTGTTGCCTTATCACCAAGGGTTACGGCCCGCCTGGGTTCTTCGTCTTGGCCTCTTTATCTATGACCATCTCGGGGGCCGCAAATTACTTCCCGCGACGCACACGTTAAATCTCAAAAATGATGCCGCGGGTAAGCCGTTGAAAGCCGGTTCTAAAATCGCCTTCGAATATTCGGACTGTTGGGTAGAAGATTCTCGATTGGTTGTTCTCAATGCGATGGATGCCCGTGACCACGGTGCCATCATTGAAACGCGCCATAAACTTGTGTCGGCTCGTCGAGAGAAGGGCGTGTGGAATCTATCGATTTTGAATCAAAGGACGGGTCAGCAAAAGTCCTTGTATGCGAAATCATTGGTGAATGCATCTGGCCCGTGGGTGGCTGATGTTTTGGCCGGCAAAGTGCGGTCCAACACGCAAGCCAAAATTAGGATGGTTCAGGGGTCGCACATCGTTGTCCCGCGCCTCTATGAGCATGACCGTTGCTATATTTTTCAAAACAGCGATGGACGTATCATTTTTGCTATTCCCTATGAGCAGGATTTTACCCTGATTGGCACGACGGATCGCGATTACAAAGGTGACCCCTGTTTGGTGATAGCCAGCGACGAGGAAATTTCTTATCTTTGCGCGGCAGCGAGTGAGTATTTTGAAAAGCCTATCCAGACTTCCGATATCGTCTGGACCTATTCCGGCGTCAGGCCGCTTTATGATGACGGGGCTTCAAAAGCACAGGAGGCAACGCGTGATTATGTTCTGAAGCTCGATGCACCGGAAGGCGAGGCAGCCCTACTCTCCATCTTCGGCGGAAAAATAACTACCTATCGGCGGTTAGCCGAAGCGGCCCTTGAAAAACTCGGTTCTTATTTGCCGGGCAATAGTGAAAATCAGCGGGGCTGGACGGGTAAGAAATTATTGCCCGGCGGCGATTTCGATCGAAACGGATTTAGTGGGTTGGTGGAAGGCCTTAGCCAAAAACATCCTAAGATTCGCAAAGCCCTCATTAGTCGTTTGGTGCGCGCGTATGGAACACGCACTGCCTTCATCCTCGGTAAGGCCGAAAGCGAGAGTGATCTCGGTGCCTTTTTTGGCGACACGCTTTCGGAAGCTGAAGTTCTATATTTGATCACGCATGAGTGGGTGATCACCGCCCATGATGTACTGTGGCGGCGAAGCAAATTGGGCTTACGATTGACGAAAGACCAAGTGCAGAAACTTGAAGATTTTATCGCATCCGAACTCGCACATTCGATTTAGAAATTAGCACGGGGACAAATCAGAAGATGGCTGTAACCGCGCGTTTGATTGATTGACCGATGAGGCTTAATCGGCGAGGTGTTCAGCGAGTAAAACGGTTAGCACCGGCAATTCGTCGACATGCAACATATGCCCTGCATCGGCAACGAACCTTGCAGCAACACGATGGGGTAAATTGGCTGCATGGTACCAAGGGATAATCTTATCGGCGATGCCAAAAACGACATCAACGGGGAAGGGCAAATTGGCTAATTCAGCACGAATATCTATGGCCTGCTTGCCATCGTTAACCAGCTGTGAGGCGAGAGTGGTGAGGCGACCTCGACCAAGTTCTTTTGTTATGGCCAGTAATTGCTTCGACGAATAAGGGACCGAACGAACCGTCAGCAATTGAAGCAGCTCGGCAATGGCTTCTGGCTTATTGGCGTGCGCGATGCCTGCAATAAACTCACTATCAATCTCGGGGCCGACACCAAAGGGAGCTAAAAGAGTTAAACGCGTTATCCGCTGCCGGTTTCGACTTGCCGCCAATACCACAGCTGCAGCACCCATCGAATGACCAACGAGATGGAAGCGATCATAGCCTACAAGTGTAAATGCATTCTCGAGGGATGAAACGACCGCATCAAAATTATCAGCATTAATCGCCGTGTCGCCATGGCCTGCAAGATCAGGCGCATAGACATCAAAACCGTTCCGTGCGAGTGCTCCACCTAGCGCTTCCCACGTTGCACCATTGCTACCAAATCCATGGACCAGCATAATCGCGCCGCGCCGCTTGGTTTCTGTCAACCAACGACGCATTTTTATAGGGCTTTGACCTGCATCGCCTTTGGAACTTTCCTTAACCGAAAGTTCGCGCTTTACATCGCCTGCCTCAATCCGCGAAAGTGGACCTGTTCCCTGAACGGTCGCAATTTTAATGCCTGCTTCACGCGCCAACTGCCGAGCAAGAGGGGTGGCCCGAAATTGATTCTCGTCATCCGCCGATGAAGCGACAGCGTGTTCGACCGCACGGTGATTACTGGTGGAATCTGTTTGTTCAGGGGCCTTGTCGGGCGTTGTCAAGCTTGGTGCAGGCGCTGCGATGTTTGATGTTAAATCAGTCTCACCCGCCGCTAAAATATAGGCCAATACGGCACCGACGGGCATTTCCACGCCTTCATCGACGGCTATTCCCGCAATCGTACCCGATGCCGTGGCCTCTACTTCCATGACCGATTTGTCGGTGTTCATTTCAAAAACGAGGTCACCGGTCTTCACCGCATCGCCGTTTTTAACGGCCCAGCGTGCGACAGAGCCGATCTCCATGGCCATATCCACCCGTGGAAGAATGATCTCCGTTGCCATTAGCGACGATCCTTGCGCAGCAAATTGAGTGCCGCCGCGACGATATCGTCTTCCTGCGGTACGGCTGCTTTTTCCAAAACCGGGTTGTAAGGCAGCGGTACTTCCTGTCCGCCAAGCCGGATGATCGGCGCGTCCAGAAAATCAAAAGCATCGCTCTCTGCAACCGCAGCACTGATTTCAGCTCCGACACCAAGCGTCTTCACGCCTTCATAGACGACGATCAGCCGAGACGTTTTTCGTACACTACGGAAAATCGTTTCGGTATCCATTGGGCGAATGCTGCGAAGGTCGATAATTTCCGCTTCAATACCCTGCGCGGCTAATCGTTCTGCCGCAGCCAAGGCACGCACCGCCATAATGGAGGTTCCCACAATGGTGACATCGGTTCCCGCCCGTCGAACAAAAGCCTGCCCAATCGGGATACGATAAGGCTCAATCGGCACCGGACCTTTCATTTTATAGAGCAATTTATGCTCGAAAAACAAAACGGGGTTGGGGTCATCGATTGCTGCAAGCAAAAGGCCTTTGGCATCATAAGGTGTTGACGGCTGCACCACTTTCAACCCCGGAATATGACCAAACCATGCTTCAAGACTTTGGCTATGTTGTGCCGCAGCGCCAGTCCCCGATCCCGAAGGCATTCTTACCACAAGAGGCACACTCGCTTTGCCGCCAAACATAAAGCGGATCTTGGCGGCCTGATTGACAATCTGCTCAGCGGCAAGCGTTACAAAGTCGGAGAATTGCAATTCAAGAATAGGCCGCATGCCGGTCAGCGCGGCTCCAACGGCGGCACCTGCAATGCCAAGCTCTGCAATCGGCGTATCAATCACACGCTCGGCACCGAAGCGATGAATCAAATCGCCTGTCACGCCAAAGGCGCCGCCATAGGTTCCAATATCTTCGCCAAGGATAAAAACAGTAGGGTCGGCTTCCATTGCCTGCCCTATCGCTTCACGAATGGCTTCGGCATAGGTTAATTCGCGAACCTGATCGATCACGTCCTTGGGCTTATCAAGCATAGACATCCTCCGTCAGGCGAGCGGGGTCTGGATTAGGACTTGCCTTGGCAAATTCAATCGCCACCTCCATCTCCACTTCAATAGCGGCATCAATCGCATCGAAGCGATCAGCGCTCAGTCTACCAAGACCCAAAACTTCATTGCGTAACCGTTCAATCGGACAACGGCCACGCCATTCCTCAATTTCTTCTTTGGTCCGATAGAGATTGCGATCGCTTTTTGAGTGGCCCCGAATACGATAGGTTTTGCATTCGATCAGCGAAGGACCTTCGCCCGCGCGCGCCCGCGCAATAGCCGTTTCCGCAACGGCTCTGACGGCCGCAACATCATTACCATCCACGCTAATGCCGGGCATGGCATAGGCAACAGCGCGCTGCGCAATATCTGGAACAGCACTTGAACGGGCAATATCCATCGACATGCCGTATTTGTTATTCTCACAAACAAATACGACGGGCAGACGCCAAATGGACGCCATATTTAGCGCCTCGTTAAACGCCCCTTCATTCGAAGCGCCGTCACCGAAAAAGCAAACACACACCTGGTCACTCTTGCGCATTTTTGCGGACAGAGCGGCCCCGACGGCAATCGGAAGCCCGCCACCCACAATGCCATTTGCGCCCAGATTACCTGATTCAACATCCGCGATATGCATGGAGCCGCCGCGTCCACCGCAATAGCCGGTCTGCTTACCAAAGAATTCAGCAAACATAAGGGCAGGATCAGCCCCCTTCGCAATTGAGTGTCCGTGGCCGCGATGCGTCGAGGTTAGAGTATCTTATGCACGCAAAGCCCCTACAACGCCAACCGCGCTGGCTTCCTGCCCGATCGAAAGATGCATGGTGCCGTGGATAAACCCACGCATGTAGCTTTCTTCCGCACGCTCCTCAAAGCGGCGGATCAGCTTCATCGCTCGGTAACTTTCAAGGATTGTATCGTCTGAAAGGTTGGCTAGTTCAGGGCGTTGATTGGGCCTTAACGCTTCAACGGAAGATGACACAGCAAACTCCTCCTGACCCAATCCGACAGGCCCTGACTAGGCCTGCCGTTGAACCAGAAATTTAGCGGGCATTTTTTTACCCAGTGATGTTTAAAGCAACTTTTGTAAGATATCGGAACAAAAGTTCAAAGTCAAATATCACCCGCTAAAGAAGAGTGTGTCGAATACCTTATTTTATCGCCATCGCGCGCACGTGCCGCTCGGCCTCATACATCGCCCTGAACCGACTTAGCCTTGGCTGATAGATTGGCTTTTTTGCTGCATCGGGTTGATATCGAAACTTAATATCCGGCTTGAAACAAATTTCAGCTTCCGTTCCTGCGCCTGCTGCCAGCATGCCAAGACGCGCGGCACCCAATGCCGCGCCCGTCTCCGCGCCTGCAGGAAGGTCGAGGGGGAATTGAATAACGTCAGACAGCATTTGCCCCCAAAACCGGCTACGCGCTCCGCCGCCCACCAAAAAGCAGCTTGTAAGCTCCGCGCCCGAATCGGCCAGAACATCGAAATCATCAGCAAAGCAAAAAGCGACGCCCTCCATTACCGCATAGGCCATTGCGGCGTGGCTGTGCTGGGCTCTTAAGCCTGAGAAGATGCCATTCGCTTCGGGATCATTATGGGGCGTTCGCTCGCCCGTCAGATAGGGCACAAAAACAGGCGCATTGCTCAACTCAGCCGGATTGGCAGCAAAGGCCTCCACTTCGGCAATGAGTTCGCCAACCTTGTCTCCCTTGCCGATCACATCGGCAAACCACGACAATGCCGACGCGGCTGATAAAGTGACGCCCATCACATGCCATCGGCCAGGCAGTGCATGGCACATCGCATTCAACGCCCGGTCAGGTTTGGTTAAAAGGCGATCCGTTACCGCAAACAATACTCCGGATGTCCCCATCGAGAGCAGCCCTTCGCCGCCTTTAACCGCTCCAATTCCCACCGCCGCCGCGGCATTGTCTCCGGCACCACCGGCAATCACTACTGCGTTTTTCGCAAGCCCCCATGCGTTTGACAGTTCATCGCTAAGCATGGCGGATGCCGCCGAACCCTCAACAAGGTCACCCACATAGGATCGGTCAATACCGCCGGCGGCAAGCAGGGTATCATCCCATTGACGGCCCGCAATATCATGCCAAAGCGTGCCACCTGCATCAGACATTTCGGTGATATAGGCACCGGAAAGCCGGAACCGAATATAATCTTTCGGCAAAAGAATTTTTCTCGTTTTCTTGAACACTTCCGGCTCATGGCGGCGCACCCATAAAACTTTAGGGGCGGTAAAGCCGACCATCGCGATATTTGAAGCCCGCGCTACGAAATCAGGAAGGCTGGCTTGCAATTCTTCAGCCTCGCGGCCACACCGCCCGTCATTCCACAAAATGGCCGGACGCAATACCTTACCCTCGCCATCAAGAAAGACGGCACCATGTTGCTGGCCTGACAGACCAATGCCACGCAGCGCCGCAAAGGCTTCAGGAGTGGACTGACGCACCTGCGCAATAGCCGTCATGCACACCTGCCACCATTCTTCCGGATCTTGTTCGGACCAAAGGGGGTGCGGTCGGGAAATAGAAACCGCAACAGAAGCCTCCGCAACAACCGTTTGTCGTTCATCAATCAGCAATGCCTTGATGGATGAGGTGCCGATATCAAGTCCAAGAAATGTCGCCTTCATGTCATCCCCCCAAACCATTGGTACTTTCATCATTCCCTATCAAACCGGAGCGATGCAGATTTTTACCACAATCGATCCCTAGGCCAATTCGATGCCATTCGGAAAAATCATGCTCTTCATCATGCCGGGTGCATTCTCGGCATGGAGCTGAAACGCTCGCGGCGCATCTTTCAATTCGAAACGATGGCTAACCATGACATTAACATCAACCAAGCCGCGTGATACCAGTTCGATGGCGCGTGGATAGACATGGCCCATGCGTCGCGAAAATTTGATTTTCAGGCCCCGCCGCCGCGCTTCAGCAGCGGGCAGCGTGTAGATATCACCATCCGGAATACCGACCAGCACCACACGGCCACCAATCCGCGCCGCAAGAACCGCATCCCGCATGCCGTCTGGTGAATTGGTGGCTTCAATAACAAGAGGCGCCCCCGATGTGCCGGTCCAAGCAACCGCATCATGGAGGCTGGCTGAAGCTTTGCGAGCGCCGAGCTTTAGCGCCATTGCCCGACGGTGCTCAAGCGGCTCAACCACAAAAATATCGCCTGCTCCGCTGGCTTTCAAAACCTCGAGGATCAACAAACCAACCGGCCCGCAGCCCAGCAGAATAATTGTTTCAAGCAATCGCGGTTTGGCCAGATCAACCGCATGGATAGCAACCCCCAAGGGCTCGAGCATAACCGCCTCAACGGGCGACATGCCCTCTGGTATGCAAACAATTTGTGATTCAGGAACCCAGAGATGGCCGGTCATGGCACCGTCAAAAGGCGGGGCTCCGATAAACTCTACCTTCGGGCACAAATTTTCAAATCCCGCTTCGCAATGAGGACATTGTCCACACGCTTTGTTGGGATCAACAGCGACCAATGCGCCGCGCTTCAAGCCAAGCGCCGGAATGTCCTCTTCAACCCAGCCCGCAAACTCATGGCCGGGAACGAAGGGGCGGGTTATCTTGGCGGAACCAATTCCCCCATCTTTGTAGTAGTGAAAATCACTGCCGCACAGCCCTACGGCTGCAACCTTGATCAAGTGCTCGCCTTCATGGCGTTCACGCAAATTGAAGGGTGCCACCCGTGCATCAAATGCCTTGTGCAGAAATAACGCTTCCATCGTCTAAACCTTTCTTTTCTTCTTTTCGAAAACTATCGCGACCTTTCGCGATATGCAAAGTTAACGAGGCGGTTCATCGGCGAAAAACGTCGTATCAAAGCAATATGTTGGGTTCATGATAAAAAATATCACCCGTGGTTTTATTCGCGATGTAACAGCCTGGACTGTAACCGGCCTTTTTATGGCTCCCTTTTTCTGGTGGGCTCTCACATCGATCAAACCAAATTCTGCGATCTTTGACAAAGACAGGCCCGTGTTCTTCGACTTTGTCGCAACGCTGGACAATTATAAAATAACACTGGGTGGCAATGGTCCGGATGCACTTTCGGCTAGGCAGGCGTTCATTGATTCAACCCTCATCGCTTTGCTCGTTACATTTTTGACCATACCACTCGCCATCTTTGCTGGCTTTGCCCTTTCGCGATTGAAGGGCCGCGCGCGGATAGCGGGTGCAACGCTCTTTATCTTTTTTCGAATAATTCCACCGATTGCGGTGATCATTCCCGTGGTCACTCTTTTCCATGGTTTCGGCTTGTTCGACACGCGGATCGGGGTGATTTTAATACACACCGTCTTCACCCTCCCTGTTGCAACGCTGATGCTGATGTCTTTTTTTGACGATCTACCTAAAGAATTGGATGAGGCTTCCAAGCTCGATGGGGCGACTGTTTTTCAATTCATAACGCGAATTGCGGTACCCATGATCCGGGGAGGGGTGGCAGCAACCGGTATACTTTGCTTTATTTTCTCATGGACCGAATTTCTCATGTCGCTGTTTCTATCCGTCTCGTTTCGCACCCTTCCGATTCTGCTCAGCATTTTGGCCATGGGCATGTGGGGCCCTCTCGCAGCGCTCGGAACGGCGGCTATGCTGCCAGGATTTGCCTTTATCTTGGCGATGCAAAAACACCTCATCCGAGGCTTATCGATGGGCCTTCATAAATAAAACAACGTTGCATTTTTCATCGCGAATGTTGTCCTTCATAACCCGAAACGAAATTCCAAAGGGTATCAGGCCTTCTTAATCAAGGATTGGCCAACAGGGACTCTGCGGTGTCTTCATCGGTGATGAGAATTGATACCGTTTTCAGGGATAATGCGGCATGCAAAACTTGCAATTTATCCCGCCCGCCAGACGCCAATATGACCGTGGGCACCCGCCTTAAATCATCGATCCCAAGGGCCAAGACGCAGCGATTGACCGAGTGATTGACCAATTGCCCTTCGGCATCGATCAGATGGGCGCAAAAATCACCAACGGCACCGACCGCTTGCAGCGACGCCATGTCGCCTTCATTGATTAAGCCGAGCCGATGCATCGTCGAATCTTCGGTCAAGGATCCAACCGATAAAAACGCAATATCGATCTGTCGCGCCCGCTCAAAAGCATCCTGCACGGAGGACTGCGCCCGAAGAACCTTTGCCGACGATTCGCTATCGGCATAAGCCGGTGCGGCGATATAAAAACAATCAGCGCCATAAATATCGGCAAGGCGCGAAGCTGTTTCATAGGTGTTCATCACGGAACCACGCGTCAAACCACCCAAAAGCGAGACAACCGAAAAATCACGAATGGGTCGCCGTTCCATAGCACGAACGGATAGCCTGAGCGTTCTTCCCCAACCCACACCCACCGACATTCCATCTTGCAATCGATCCGACAGCAAGGCTCCCGCGGCGGACGCGATGGCATGAGGGATCAGCTTTGGATCGGATGGGGTTGGCACAACGATGGCCTGATCCAATCCATATCGGTTTGCAAGGGCAGCCTCCGTGGCAACCGAAAGTTGGGTATTGATCCGAACCTGAACGATGCCACGCTCAAGAGCTTGTGCCAAAATGCGGTTAACCCGGATACGATTAATGCCAAGCTTTCGCGCAATGTCGTTTTGTGTCAGCCCCTCGACATAATAGGACCACGCAGCGCGGGCCATCATTGCTTCATCGGCCGGAGTTTCTGTGGTCTCAAGAAGCCGAAAGCGATTGGCTTGTGGCTTTACTGGCATGAATTTGGACCCATTATGCTCATTTTCGGTAAAGATCTAAATTCGATATTAAACTGTCAAACCGCGACGCGAATCTCAGTCTTATAGCATAAACTTCGCCCAATCGATCTTCATAATTGCCCCATGGCATATGGCATCAACAATGGCGCGGGCCAAAGGCATGGCTTGTGGATTTAAGCGACCATCCGCCCACATGGCTTCGAGTGTGGGCCCGACCGCCAGTGCAAGTTCGGCTCCCTCAACCGTATCACCGGGCATGTGATGCACTTTTGCATCGGTATATGAATGACCAAGTCCGAGCAGACGCCCCATCCTTGAATTTCGCCCTGCTAGGCTCGTGACATAGAGATCGCCGACACCTGGCAGCCCTTCAGCACTTTTGGATGTGCCGCCGAGTGCCACCGATAACACCTGCAATTCACGAACCGACTGGGTAAAGAGGCCAGCAGCTAGATTAAACATTTTTGCATTATTGGCCACCGGATCAGTCTGCTCAAAATGGCCCGCCGCCCAACCGACACCAAGGGCAAAAAAGTTCTTAAACGCCGCGCAGATTTCAACGCCTGTGACATCCGACGAAGCTCGGGCATGGTAAAAAGGAGCGTCCAACAGGCCTATGATACGATGAAGCAAGGCGTGATCGTGTCCCGTGATCACCACCATCGTATCCCGCTCGGCTGCGAGTTCACCTGCAATGCACGGGCCTCCAACGGCTAATACAGGAACATCGAAGCCCAAGCGTGTTTTTAAGTGATGCGACACCAGTGCAGGGAGCGTGTTGATGCCATGCGGGTGAGGCGATAGCCCTTTCGTAATCATCAGCATCGGCACGGGCCGCTTGAGCGTTTCAACCAGCCGATCAATCGCCCATTGAACCCCCGCCGATGAGACGCCGAGGATAATCAGATCCGCATCGCTGATATCCACTGCTGGAAGGTCGGTCCAGAACCGTGCCTTGACCCGCGATGGCAGTTTGATGTTGAGCTTGGGATGAAGGCCATTGCCCTGCACCGAACGGATGATCGCATCATCGAGATGCGTGCCAATAAGATCAATATCATGCAACTTGGCTGCCGATGGAACGGCCATAGCCGAACCCATCACACCGGCGCCCAGAATTACAATCCGTGCCATAAGCTCTAACCCCGCTTAAAACCCTTACCCAACCCGATTGCCGGAGAGGGCATCAAAGACGTGGATACGATCTGCTAACGGAGAAACTGTAATCTGATCACCCCGCGCGACCGACACGCGATCCGACGTAATGGCGCAAACTTCCTTGCCTGCGATATCGGCGTAAATATGAATTTCCGGCCCCGTAGGTTCGATCGTTATGATTGTGGCATTGATGCCCTTTTCCGATGACAGCTTGAGGTGCTCAGGGCGAATACCGATAATCACCTCTTGGCCGATTGAGATACCGGTGGTGAGGCTTAGATCGATAAAATCGCCGTTGGCAATCCGTGCGCCCATGCCACCTGTTGCCGCTGCTTCAATGCGAGCGGGTAACATATTCATTGTGGGTGATCCGATGAACTCTGCCACGAAGAGATTGTTAGGCCGATCATAAACGTCGAGCGGGCTGCCTTGCTGTTCAATCAAACCATCGCGCAAAATGACGATCTTATCGGCCATCGTCATCGCTTCGATTTGATCATGCGTGACGTAAACCGTTGTGGTTTTTAAACGTTCATGAAGCTCTTTGATTTCCGTCCGCATTTGAACGCGCAATTTGGCATCAAGATTTGATAACGGCTCGTCGAACAAGAACACAGCCGGATCACGAACAATGGCTCGTCCCATCGCCACACGCTGGCGCTGACCGCCGGATAATTGCCGGGGGAAGCGTTCAAGATAAGGCGTCAGATTAAGAATGGATGCCGCCCAGGTAACTTTGGCTTTTATCTCGTCCTTCGGCAATTTACGGAGCTGCATGGAGAACGCCATATTGTCGAAAACATTCATATGCGCGTAGAGCGCATAGTTTTGGAACACCATCGCAATGTTTCGATCTTTCGGATGAACATTATTAACGATTTGATCGTCGATCATCACGTCGCCGGCGGTGACGCTTTCCAGCCCTGCAATCATGCGGAGCAGCGTTGATTTTCCGCAGCCGGAAGGGCCGAGAAGGACGACGAATGAGCCATCATCAATATCTAGGTCGACGCCATGAATGACTTCGACTTCGCCATAGGCTTTATGGATTTTACGGATTGTGACGGGAGCCATGATATTTCACTGTCCTTTATGATCTAATTTGAGCTGTACGGGCGGTTAAAAGAGCATTGGCGATTTCGACAAATCCAGCGCCGCCGCGGCCCTCTGCAACATAGGCAGGCAGCGCTTCGATGCGACCAATGAAGTCGTTAACATTGGCGACCCCACACGCATTCGGAAAAAAGCCGAACATGGGGGCGTCATTGGGGCTGTCGCCACAATAAACATAAAGGGATTTATTGGTCTCAAGGTCGGTGTCTAAAACTTCCGCCGCAAAAAGTCGCGTCATAGACAATTTATTGTAAGATCCATACCATCCATTCACATGAATGGATGAGATTTTAGCAGCCGCACCCTCTTCCGAAAATATAGCTGCAATTCGGTCAACAGCTTCTGCTGTCAAAGGTGGGACATCTTCACAGAAGTCGATTGCCAAATCGCTCTCGCGGTAAACTTGATCAGCAGACACAGCTGCACCCGGAACTTCTGCCAAAACGCGTTGCTTGACCTTTTCCAGCTTCCGCCGTCCCTCCGTGCGTTCATCGACACTCTGCATAAAGCGACGAACCATCGTATTGGTCTCAGAATGATAGCGGAAATAGAACGCGCCATTTTCGCCAATCACACCGGCAACCGGCCAAAAACGCGCGACCATGTCACACCAGCCAGCCGGACGCCCGGTTATAGGCACCACCGCAAAACCAGCGTTTGAGAGATTTTCGATCGCTGCATAGGCGTCGGCGTACAAGCGACCATCAGTGGTTATCGTGTCGTCGATATCGGTAAAAACGCCTTCGATGGCACGGCGAGTCTGAACCGACATTGCGGAGAGCGGTTTCATAGCTGCTCCTCATCTAAAAAATCGTCAAGCAAACCGGCATCGTCTGCCAAATCGAGAAAGGACCAGCGATTGCGAATCTCGCGCGCATATTTAAGCGCATCGCGCCATACCGGACGTGGCAAGCCGAGGGTGTCGGCGTCGATCGGTCCTTTGGCAGCCACCAGCGCGGATGTCATGGTTTCAACCGGCAGCAGCATCGGTGCCAATTCCGAACGCAAGGTCGGCCAAATGGAAGCAAGCCTGCGATTGAACGCCCTTGCATCGTCCGCGTTCATCGCTTTCTTGCGGGCTTCAGCGATGCACATCAGACCGATCTCTGATCCGTAGCGTCGAATCATCCCCGCCTCATCAAGACGGGTGGGGCCAATTTCGGGCGGTGTCTCCATGGCAAGGAAGCGATGTTGCAACCGAGCAATGGCTAGGGACGCCACTCCGACCTGTTGGCCATGGGTGGAACTGGGATGCGCATCTCCGGCAAACATATCGACCCAATGCGATACCTGATGCTCGCCCATTGAACCGTGGTTGGACACGCCGGTAAAACAAACGCCTAGGCCGCACAGCGTCAGAACACGTTGTAAATGACCAGCCGCGTTTCGGTCTCCGGTTGCCAAACCTGCCGCGGATGCCAGCATGGCCGCTTCATCAGCACGTTGCAAAAGATAAGGCGTATCCGAATAAAGCGTTCCAAAGAGCCGATGAGATGTCCACCAATCCACTTGCGCCGTTGGCCGGCAAAGACTATCGCCAAGACCTGATGCGCTGAGATAGGTGGGTGAAGCCGCCGTAACCGCAAGGTCAAGAAAAATACCTCTCGGCGCATGGGCAGGCAGGGAGACTTTAAAGCCATTCGACAAGGTAACCGATGCCGTTGAGGCGGCATATCCGTTCATGGAAGCAGCTGTTCCGAAAACGGCAAACGGACGACCGTCTTTAAAGGTCGCATATTTACAGCTATCCGATAACACGCCAGATCCAACCGAAACAACGCCATCGGCGTGGCGCGTTAAGTCCTGAATATTTGCAATGGTTGGCGCATCGCAGCTGATATCGCTTGGCAGCACGATCTCATCGATGGTCGCTATTTTTTTGAGCGCCTGGCCAACGCGCCTGCCCATGGCCTCAAACGTGTTTGTGTCGGACACAACGGCTAATCTCTTCCCCAACCGCAAATGGGCGACCAGATCAGCCTCGCGACCGTCTAAATTGTCCTCGATTAGGATTGTTTCAAACGGAATAATGGCTGATTTACCCGTCGTAGGATCTTTCCATACGCCGGAGATAATATCCTCAAGCAGAGCATTCCAATTGGTTTGGGGGGAGGCGGATAAGGTCATCATTCGCCACTTTCATCGGCAAACGCCGCAAGGCGGGCATTCCAGTCCGAAAGCAGCGGCCAGAGGTCGGCATAAATTGCCATCAATGCACGATAGCGTTTGGCGGTCTTCTCCTCAGGCATGAAGCGGCGCGTTTCCTCGCCCGCCATTGAAGCTGCAGCCTTCTCAATCGTCGTATACCAACCGGCACCTTTAGCAGCAGCCATTGCAGCACCGAGTGAAGAGGCCTCAATGGTTGATGAGCGCACAACAGTTCGGCCAGAGGCATCGGCTAAAATCGAACACCAAAGATCGGATGTGGAGCCACCACCGATCGCTACATAATGATCAATTGGCGATCCAACGGCGGCGGCAGCTTTATCGGTGGACAGCGCTTGCTCAAGTGACAAGCCATCCAACATTGCGCGGTAGATATGCCCGCGTTTATGGGAAGCATTGAGACCTGCGATAATGCCTCGCGCTTCTGAGCGCCAGTAAGGCGTCATCACGCCCGACCAATAAGGGACAAGCACCATGCCGCCAGCACCTACGCCGGCCAACGCTGCCTCGCTCTCCAATGTCTTGAAAAGGGTCGTCTCCAAGCGAGGATCGGTATTGAACAATTCACGCAAGATCCAATCCACCAGAAACGTACCGGTGCGATTAACGCTCTCAAAAATATAACCTTCGTCTGACACCGCCCCCATCGTCCGAAAAGCACGGTTGGTACCATAGGTGCGGGAATAGGTGCCTGAGACAAGGGCAGTACCCATATTCACATAAGCGCGGCCGGGTGCGAACACATTGACACCCGTACCGGCGCATTGCCCATCACCACCACCTGCAATGACGGGTGTTCCCGCCTTAAGCCCTGTTATTTTGGAGGCCGTTTCTGTGACCTCGCCCATCACTTCGCCGGGACGGACGATGGCAGGAAATTGCGTTTCGTTAAGCCCGATTTCGGCCATCAAGTCACGGGCGTGATCCATTGACGCCATATCGAGAAATCCAGGCGGATCGGCAGAAGCCGTTGAGGTTATAAATCTTCCCGTCAGTTTATGGGTTAGATAGGCGTGAACCTCAGTTATGGTCCGAAAGCGCGCAAACTTTTCAGGCTCGTGCTTTTTCATCCAGACCAGACGGTAAATGCCCGGCGTCACATCGCACGGCTTGCCCGTCACTTGATGAATACGATCACCACCAAAACGTTCGGCTAATTCTTTGACTTCAATTTTTGCCCGCTCATCCAGCCATAAGGTACCGGGGCGAACCGGTTCACCCACTTCATCAAGGGCAACAAAACTTTCACGTTGGTTCGATATCGCAACAGCGGCAATTCTGTCGGCTCCCACTTTGGCAACCACTTGGCTGATCGCCGTCGCTGCCGCAGACCACCAGTCAGTCGCATCCTGTTCAAAAAAGCCGGGATGCGGGTTAGACAACGGCACGGACGCACGGCCCTCCGCCATGGCGTGACCATGCCGGTCCCACGCAATCGCCTTGGTAGCGGTGGTCGACGAGTCGACCCCGATGACGATATCCTTCAACATTTCAGAAACTGCTCCGGGAAAAAACGGAGGTGGCATAGGCCACCTCCGTCAGTGGTTGGGATGGATCAGAGACCCGCTTCCTTAACCTTTGCGTCGATCAGTTTAGCGACATTGTCCATGCACTTTTTCGCGTCGCCGTTGTAGTCCTGGCCGGTCACGAGCTTGCCGAGTTCGATCGGAAGTTCGTTGGTCGAAAAGCCAGCCCAGAGCGGCATGTCTGGCTCGGAAGCCATGGCATTGTCGATTGTCCACTTGACAACATCAAGATGGCGCGTGGTGCCTGCGCCGACACGAGCCTTTTCTTTGACGCGTGGGTCAGCGAAGGAGGACAGACGCATTGGAGCAAAGCCGCCCGTCAACGTGCAGCGGGTCATGATCTCTTTCGAGCAAGCCCACTGCATGAATATCCATGCAGCATCTGGATTCTTTGCATATTTGGAGAGGCTTAACGTCGAGCCGCCCTGGTGACCATAGTTCGGGATTTCACCGAAGCCTGCATCGGCGACCTTACGCAAAGCCTTGCCGGTTACGGGCTTCAGAGGCTGCCAGAGACCCTTTACCTTCGAGTCATCGGCATCGAGACCTGGGAAGAACTCGTCCCAGCTGGTAACAAGCGCGCACTGGCCCGCTGCCATCATTTCGAACTGACCGTCCCAATTTGCCGCTGTCGACTGCGGCGGAGCGTTCTTCAGCATTTCCTGATACCACTTAAGACCACGAATACCGGCCTCATCGTTACCAGAAAACTTTTTATCCTTGGTGAAGATCGAACCACCTTCGTTCCAAATTGCCTGCGTCCAATCGCATTCAAGCGAATAGTGGCCGGATTTAGCCTGAAGGCCCGTGCCGTACATACCATTGCCCTTTTCGGCAGCGGTAATGGCTTTCACAGCAGCGGTGAATTCATCGACCGTTGATGGCGGCTTAATGCCATGCTTGTCTAAGATATCCTGGCGATACATCGTTATAAAGATCGGAATATCGAACGGAATGCCCGTGCATTTTCCGTTATACATTGCGAGGCCATTCATCAGTGGCTTGGAGAAGTCATCCCAATCAAAGCCAGGCATCGCAAGGTCCTTTTTGCTCTTATAGAGCTCGATCGGATCAACGACGTCATTGGCAAACGTTGCTGACCAGGACTGATCAAGATAATAGAGATCGTAGGAACCGAGCTGGCCCTGCACGTCTTGGAGCGCCTTAGCCAAAACCTGCTCAAGCGGAACAATTTCGATCTCGACTTCAATACCAGTCGGATCGGTGAATTCCTTTTTGATTTGGTTAAGAACGACGGTTGGTGGCGTCGCTTCCGAGGTGTAGCGGATCTTTTGGCCCTTAAATTTTGAGCCAACATCTTTCAGCCATTTGGTGAGATCTTCAGCCTGTCCGGCATATGCCGAGGATGTCGATAAATCACCACGGAACACGCGTTGATTTCCGAGCATACCCGCGCCAAAAGCCGAGAAGCCAAGACCAGCCAAGCCGGCCTTTTTCAAAAATTCACGCTTGCTGATCTTCCGATTTGCAAACGCTCGGGCCGTATCGGCCAGATAGGTTTTTTTATCATATTCTTTGAAGCTCATTTTATTGCCTCCCTGATTTGAGCCTTCTCTACCTCGTCCGAAGCTTCACTCTTTTAACGAACCAAGAGTAAGTCCGCGGACCAGATGCTTTTGAACGAGCAAAATAAAGATAAAGCCAGGGACAATGGCCGCTGTTCCCAGCGCCGATATGAAACCCCACTCCGAGCCCGTTGACGTCACGAATGTCGTAATTTTAACCGGAACCGTTCGGATCGTTGTTGTAAGAAACAGCGATAGAAGGAATTCGGTCCATGAGAAGATAAAACAAAGCACGGCTGTTGCAGCCATTCCGCCCCGCACCATCGGCATAACGACCTTACCGAAGGTCTGCCAGCGTGATGCTCCATCAATCATGGCTGCTTCATCAACGTCTTTTGGAACGTCATCGAAGAAGCTTTTCATCAAGAGAATCGCGATCGGCAGATTGATCAATGCATGCATCAAAATTAGCCCGACATACCCTAAATAAAGATTGTCGGTGTCGCGCATGCCAACTGTTTTATACATCGTCACCAAGGGAACAATGATGGCAATGGGCGGCATAAAGCGTTGCCCTAAAACCCAATTCAGATATGAATCGCGGCCTCGAAATGACATACGCGATAAAGCATAGGATGCCAGCATCGCAATTAGAGTTGTCAGTGTCGTTGAACCAATTGCAATCAGCAAGGAGTCCAAAATGGTGCGCCGTGAATCATAGGAGCTTGATCCACCAACGCCAAATGTCGAACCGCTTTCGATCGCTATTTCCGAGCGCGATTGTCCGAGCATCACAACTCGGTAATTGACCGATGTTGGTTCAAAATCAAAAACAACAACTTTATCTTTGTTGAACATCGCGCTCATCGGCTTGATTGATGTCAACGCCCACCACGCAATTGGAAACATAAAAAGGGCGACAATGAGGATGGCAACGATATCCCGCAGACGCTGGAGATGAACAGGCTGTTCCATCAGAGTTTCACCCGGAAAAGCTTCATAAAGATTGTCGAAACAACGATAACGATAATGAGTGTCAATAAAGCGATCGTTGAGGCATATGTAAACTCGCCAGTGAAGTAGATACGGCCCGAGTAGGAGGTTAGCGTTTCTGTCGCCGTGCCCGGCCCCGAATCCGTCATTACCTTGACGTAATCGAAAATGCGAAAGAGGTCGATGCCGCGGATTAAAACGGCAATGGCGATGACGCGCGACATCAGAGGCAAAGTAAGGCGGAAGAAGGCCTGAATAGCCGTTGCTCCATCGATTGCGGCGGCTTCAAACGGCTCCTTTGGTAAAGAACGCAAACCAGCCATCATGATGAGCACCATAAAGGGCGTCCATTGCCAAATGTCAGCTAATAAAACGCCCGCAAGCGCCGTTGAGCTATTGGCTAAAATCGGCTTGGCAGGCGACAACAAATTCAGCGCATAAAGCGAGCGGCTCAAAACACCAAATGAGCCATCCAACATCAATAAAAACATCATCGCTGTAACGGCAGGCGGCACCACGAGTGGCAACGTCATCAAGGCGCGAAGAATGCTGTATCCCTTCCGGTCGGAGTCGAGGAGAAGGGCAATTAAAAGCCCAAGCACGAGTTGAATAGTAAGCGCTATAACCGTATAGAGCAGCGTATTTCCAAGCGCATTCCATACACGCTCATCATGCAAAACTTTAAACCAATTATAGGCAGGGTCGAACACATTGGCTCGCGTAACCACATTGCGCTTATGAAGCGAAAGCCAGATCGCATAAGCCAGCGGATAAATACCGAAAATAACCATCATCGCTGTTGCTGGAAGCAGCCACGGAAACGGATGCTCCGCTGTTAAAAAACGTGGAAGAGCAAACAGTTTACGCGTTTCTTGGCGATTACTCGCTTGTACCACCACTCTCACGTCTCCCACCCATTAACGGCGACGCCTTTATGACGCTGACGATCTGGGTATATAGACCAGACCGTTTGCCGTATTGAACAATTGTTATCCAACGGTTCAAAATTTCATTTCGTGAGTTTCGCCAAACTAATTTAAATGTCAACTGGCGATGCTCATTCAATGTGATGGTTGACCAATAATATTTGGGATTGTCGACAATTGAGTATCCGCACGTTCAAGATGCGAGGCAGCGCGAGACCCGCCGATTGTTGGCTTGACCCGGTAAAAACTGAGGCAAAGGGGGAAGAATTTCACACCCTTTGCCGATTGCTGCAGTTTTAAATGCCGCTTTAGGACCGTTGCACGATCATATGATCGGCGGTCCGAATAGCTTGGGCTACAATCGTTAGAGATGGATTGAGAGCCGTTGATGACGGCATAAAGGAGGCGTCAACAACGTAAAGATTGTCGATATCCCAAACCCGACAATGGGAATCGAGCACCGAGGTTGCCGGATCACTACCAAAACGCACCGTGCCGCATTGATGCATGGCAACCTTAATATCCATCTTTTGCGAAATAATGATTGGATATCCCAAAGAGCGCATCACGGATGTCCAATGGGCAACAAGCTGTTGATGGCTAACCATATTATTCGGCTTATAGGATAACCGGATCTTGCCGTCAGTATCGATTGAGACGCGATTATTTGGATCTGGCAGATCCTCCGACATGATCCACCAATCGACGCTGCGTTCGGCAAACCAACTCATGAGCCATTCGGGCATGAGTTTCATATTCGCCGTCAACATTCCGCCCTGCAATTTACCCAGTCCCTGCACATTGCCGAGGGGATAGTGTGCAACCGAATTGGCGAGATAGAAATCATTGATACACATCGATTTTTGAAACACGACACGGTTTTTCTGCAGCGGATTGACAGCCATCATCGCCGTATTGTTATGCGCCATATAATTACGGCCAAGCTGATCGGATTGGTTGTTACCAAGCCCTCGCGGGTGCTTATCATTGGCAGAGCGCAGCAGCAATGCTGCCGAATTTACCGCCCCAGAACTGACTATTAACCGGCCAATTTTTATCAATGTACGATCACCCTTTTGCTCAACCTCAATCGATTCCACCCTTTTTCCGGACATGTCAGTGATGATCCGTTCGACCTTTGCTTCTAGAAGCAGATCAACATTTCCCGTTGCCAATGCTGGATCGATCAGACGAACCTCGGCATCGTTCTTCGCACCGAGTTTGCAGGCAAATCCATCGCATGTACCACACCGGATACAGCCTCCACCGGGATGGCGATCTACCGCAATCGGAAGTGGAAAGGGTCGTAAACCCTTCTCACACAGGCGTCGGCCGATCTCTTCGATTTCCGGCTCGTGCCCAATGGCTGGATGCGGCATGGGCCCGCTTCGGGGTGGCTCGCACGGGTCTTGCCCGGCGGTGCCATGTGTCCCCATCCATTGTTCAGCAATGTCATAATAAGGCGCAAGCTCGGCATAACTGATCGGCCAAGCGGGAGAAACGCCTGCTTCATGTTGAAGCGGGCCGAAATCCTCGACCCTGAAGCGCAGCGTTGCCGCGCCAAAAAATTTTGAATTTCCACCAACATAATAATAAGTCGACGGACGGAATTCGGCTCCCATGCGGTCGCGCCATGTTTCGGTGGTTGCATACCGCTTGTCATGAAAGACCGCTTTGACGCTCCAATTATCGGCCTCCCGTGGAAGCCGGGTTCCGCGCTCGATAAGGAGAACCTTGGCACCGTTCTTGGCAAGGCGATTAGCCATTGCACCGCCGCCAACACCTGCGCCGACAATTACGACATCATAAGTAGGAGATACTTGTACCATCACCCAGCCTCTTCCCCATCATTATTTTTTTGAGCATTCTATTTTCCTCAAGAAGATCAGACGCAGAAGCGGAACGCAACCTTCGGCCACAGCATTCGTATTAATGGGCTAGTAAAATATAAGAAGAGTTGAGCGCTATTTCTTAGAGATCATAAGGAGTTTTCATCAAAATTCATGACCTCTAACAGAGCTGCATTCTAGGCGCCATTCAACGGACTTAATCGGTCTCTAATTGCTTCAGTGTTTGAGCATCCGCTATTTTTCGGCAGCCTCGCGAAGACCAGGAATATCGACTTTCGCGGCAAAATCGAGAACCAGATTATCGACTGGATGGTTACGCGCAAAGCGCCACCACAATAGCCCTGCGCCTAAAGCGGTGCCGTCTTTGGAACGGCTCATCTCTAACGATTGGTTGGGGCGCAACGCTGCTAGGAGAGACCCAAAAGCCTGATTGGTTGCAAAGCTGCCATCAACCACAATCGGTGTTGTCGAGCCCAGAACTTCAAGACAGAGATCGGCAGTAAAAGCCGCATAAAGGGCAGCAAGACCACCTCTCTCAGCGTCGTCTACCGGATGCGGTCCGATGATTTTGCCTTTACCCTCGGCTTAGACCCCACTTCCCGAACCATGTCTAGTCGATCGATTTTGTCCATGACAAGCTCAGCAATGACCGACCTTACAAAATGCTGACCGTTCTTGATGATTACACACGCGAAGCCCTTGCCGTGACGATTACCAGCAAAATGGGCTCTTCGAACTTTCTCGAAGCGCTTTACCCTCTGCTTCTCAAACGGGGAAAGCCCTAATATCTGCGTTCCGATAACGGACCTCAGTTACATCCGAACCCTTCAAGGACTGGTTGACCAAGGTCGGCATCAAGCCGATCAATATTTATCCCGGCTAACCCCGGGAGAACGGATACAAAGAGCGCTTTAATGGAACTCTGCGTCGTGAAGTACTCAACGCCGAGTGGTTTGCAACAACCTGGCATGCCCAAACCGTCATCAACCAGTGGCTCAAACAATACAACCTCATCCGACCGCATTATGCCCTCGGCATGCGGCCGCCCGTACCTGAAACCATATTAGTAAATACATAAATCACTGGTACATAAAAAAGGGGGCTGGACAAGGAGCTTGTGTTATGTGCTCATATTGATTTTATCTTCATTGGTCGTTCAGCGTGGGATGTGGACGGCTATATCGATATCTTGGCGAAATGCGCCGCAGTTTAATCAGGAGATGAAAATGAAATTAGCCATTGCAGGAGATAGCGCCGGAGAAGGTCTGGCGCACACGCTTGCGGAATATCTCAAAGACCGTTTCGAAGTGTCCGAGCTTTCCCGCACCGAGCAGGGTGCCGATGCGTTTTATGCCAATCTCGCTGATCGGGTTGCATCAGGTGTAATCAAAGGCACATATGATCGGGCTATTCTGGTGTGTGGCACCGGCATCGGCGTTTGCATTGCGGCCAATAAGGTACCAGGCATTCGCGCTGCACTGACGCATGATACCTATTCGGCAGAGCGTGCTGCGCTATCCAATAATGCCCAGATCATCACGATGGGCGCGCGCGTTATTGGCACGGAAGTTGCCAAAACCATTGCCGAGGCGTTTCTCGCGCAGAGTTTCGATGAAAAGGGCCGCTCCGCCGATAATGTTCAAGCGATCAATGCGATCGATATCAAATACAAGACGTGACGTTCAAGCGGTCATACAAGGGCTGTCATTGTCTGCCGATACTTTCAAAATCCAGTTTGCTTTCAACCCTCATCGACGCAAAACTTACTCAATATGCCTCAGCTATGCCCTTTATTCCGTCGGGCAACACGAATGCCCCCGTTATGGCGCTGGCCTCTCGTGCCGTTTCCCTCATTTAGTTTAGAGGAATGTTTCAATGACCAAACTCACTCTTGCCAATTTGCCTGAAATTGCAAAGAAAATTGACGTCCCCACCTATAGTCGTGCTCAATTGAGCCCGGGCATTTTACATTTCGGCGTCGGCAATTTTCATCGCGCCCATCTAGCTGTCTATCTTGATGATCTATTCAACAAAGGGCTTAATCATGATTGGGCGATTATTGGCGCAGGCGTGATGGCCTTTGATGAATCGATGCGGCAAAAGCTTGTTGCACAGGATTTTCTTACGACGGTGGTCGAGCAGGATAACGAAGTTTCCTCTGCCCATATCACAGGGTCGATGATTGATTTTATACCGCCGTCGGATAAGGCTTTACTACTCGCATGGCTTGTTAACCCTGCGATCCGTATTGTCTCTATGACGATTACCGAAGGCGGGTATTTTATCGACCCTGCGACGCAAAAATTTGATCCGACGCATCCTGCGATCGCACAGGACGGCGCTCATCCCAATGATCCGGCAACGGTTTTCGGTTTTATTGTTGCTGGTCTGAAGTCGCGCAAAGAAAAAAATATACCGCCATTCACGGTAATGTCCTGTGACAATGTTCCACATAATGGCTCTGTTACGCGTCATGCAGTTGTAGGCTTGGCGCAATTGTCTGATCCGGCGCTCGCAGCGTGGATTGAGAACAATGTCGCTTTTCCGAATGCGATGGTCGATCGTATCACGCCCGCGACAGGGGACCGCGAGCGAGCATTATGTGCAGAAAAGTTTGGGGTTGAGGACCAGTGGCCTGTGTTCTGCGAAGAATTCAAGCAATGGGTAGTCGAAGATCAATTTCCTTTAGGCCGTCCCGAATGGGAGAAGGTCGGTGCGGAATTTGTAAAAGACGTCACGCCTTGGGAATATATGAAGATCCGTATTTTGAACGGTGGGCATGCTGTGATCGCCTATATTGGCGGCCTGCTGGATATCTATTTCGTACATGATGCAATGCTTAATCCGCTTATCAAAGCCTATCTTAAAAAGGTAACCGATGAAGAAATCCGCCCCACCGTCCATCCGGTACCTGGAACAAATTTGGTCGATTATCAAAAATTGATTGATCGCCGTTTTTCCAATCCGAAAGTAGGTGACACAATCAGACGTCTTTGTCTTGATGGATCAAATAGGCAACCCAAATTCATTGTACCGCCGATTGCGGATCGTTTGAAAGACAATCAGTCGATTGATGGTCTAGCGCTTGAATCGGCGCTTTGGTGCCGTTACTGCTTCGGCACTACGGATAGCGGCGCGGTGATTGAGCCGAATGATCCGAATTGGGTTGCGTTGCAGGCCCGCGCCAGATTGGCGAAAGAGAACCCGCAAGTCTGGCTTGAAATGGCTGATATCTATGGTGATGTTGGCAAGCATCCGGAAATGCAGAAGCGCTTTTCCTATTATCTGAATGCTCTCTGGAAGGATGGTGCCGAGAAGACGGTCAAGACCTATCTGGATACCCTAGTCTGACCGGACTACGGATTTATAAGCGAGCTTCTTTGACCTGACGCGCTATAGCTGCCTCGTCAATCACCGACCAAACGCGACGAATTCGACGCGATTGGAATTCGTAAAATACATTCTCAGAAAACTGCACCCGCGTTCCATTTACAGCGATGCCAAAGAGAGTGCTTGAAGGTGTACAATTAAAATCAAGACGGCTCGCAATCATCGGTGGGTCGGAACATAAGAGCGTAATATTGAAATATAGATCGGGAATGGCCTCGAAATCGCGCTTGAGCATGTCTTGATATCCCGCGAGTGAAACACGCGTTCCGTTATAATCGACATCCGCGTCAACGAACTCCCCGAGCTGATCGAGATTTGTCGAATTGAGGCAATCAATATAGGCATGGTATAAATTTCGAAGTTCGTCCGTGTTCATTGTCATCTCCGAAGCCTTTTGACCTATCAGTATGAAGGCCTAAAAACTGGGCATCAAGCATATTACTTGCGCAATCATGGTGTCGTGCTAACCCTTTTATAGGGAGGCGTCAGAACATGCAGTATGATTATATCATCGTAGGTGCAGGAGCGGCCGGTTGTGTTTTGGCTAACCGTCTGACCGAAGACCCAGCCGTTAGGGTTGCGTTGATTGAGGCAGGCCCTGATCAAAATTCACGGAAGACGATTGTCAAAATGCCATTGGCAATGGTGACCTTCATGGCACCTGCACTAGCCTTTTTTGGCGGCGCAAAATTCATGTCATGGTTCCAGTCGGAACCAGAGCCCGGCCTCCAAGGGCGTAAAATTGAACTGCCGCGTGGCAAAGGCACTGGCGGCTCTACCAACGTAAATGGACAAATTTTTATACGCGGACAGCGCGAGGATTTTGATCATTGGCGTGATCTTGGCAATCAGGGGTGGGGCTATGATGACCTCCTCCCTTACTTCAAAAAGGTCGAGCGGTTTGAATTGTTGGCAGACGCCAAGACTGCGAAACAAATCAAAGTCAAAAGCAGAGCGCTTGGCGAATTTATCGATCCCGCCTATCACGGTACAGACGGGCCATTGAATCTCGCTCCGCCGCGCAGCGTCAACACAATGACCAACGTGTATTTAGAAGCAGCGCAGCAAGCCGGCTTTGAATTTAACGCAGATTTTAACGGCGAACGCCAAAATGGCATAGGCTATTATACCTTCACACACCGTAAAGGTGAACGGCATTCCGCGGAAGCGGCTTATATTGATCCGGTAAGACATCGGCCTAATTTAGTAATTCTATCCAACTGCAAAGCGCTTCGCGTATTATTAGAAGGGCGACGCGCTACAGGTGTTGAAGTTGAGAGCGAGGGCCGCAAAGAAACGATTTCGGCTAAAGAGGTTATTTTATCCGCAGGTTCTTTTGTATCACCACATCTTTTAATGCTCTCGGGTATCGGGGATCGTAAAGAATTAGAGGCTTATGATATCCCTGTTGTGAATCATTTGCCAGGTGTTGGCAAAAATCTCCAAGATCATCTCGACATCACGCTGGAATATAAAGCCAAAACGACGGGGCCCTATGGCATTTCCTGGAAGGCATTCCCACGAAATATCGTACATGTGCTTGACTGGTTTTTGCGCCGACGTGGCTTATTCGCGTCAACAACAGCAGAGGCGGGCGGTTTTATTTCGACGCGCCCCGATACAGACAGGCCCGACGCGCAGCTATTTTTCTGCGCGGGCGTTGCAAACACCCAGAATGCGGCCGGCTTCACAGGTCACGGCTTTCTCCTTCATGTAACGGAATTGAGGCCAAACAGTATCGGCAATATTAGTCTCAAAAGCGCAGACCCTCATGAAAAGCCATCGATCATCTTTAATTTTTTTCGTGACAAGAGCACGATGCATACTCTGCGCGAGGGATTTAAAATTATTCGCCATATCGTATCGCAGCCGGCTTTTAAGCCACATCTTGATCGCGAGGTCAGCCCGGGGCCTGACATTCAAAGCGACGGTGCAATTGAAGCCTTTATTCGTCAGACTGTAGGCACATTATTTCATCCGGTTGGGACATGCAGCATGGGGCACGGCATGATGGCGGTTGTTGATCCCACGAATTTACGCGTCCATGGCATCAAGGCTTTGCGCGTCGTAGATGCGTCGGTGATGCCTGCAATCGTTTCGGCAAATACCGTGGCAGCGACTTATTGCCTGGCTGAAAAGGCTGCGGATCTGATCAAGGCGGAACATAAATAATCCAATTCGACACGGCTTTTGAAATAGCCCATAAATTTGCAATGTTTTTGGCTGTAGCAACACGTTACAAACGAGTAGTATAAATTACCATAATACGGTCATAACTCTTTTGACTCGCCGCCCAAGACCACGGGTATAAAAGGTTACTTCTATAAAAAAATTCAAAAAATATCTGAATCACAATGACTTAATAAGAAGATATTATATTTTGGACAACTCAATCCAAAATCAGCTGTATAGACCGTAGCCGTCCACCGCTACCATCTAAATTAAAAAAAATTTGCAACTGCCTCCTATTCATACAACATTAGAACTCAGCTTTAATGGGTTGTCACATGGCGAACAAAGGGCATAACCTGCTGGGATCCCCAATTAAAATATGAACATTGAAACCGACGCGGCACGATCGACAGGCTCAGCTATTGAAAGGCAATTGACTAGCGAAATCAATCGAGCTTTTATGACGATTTTAGATTATACTGGAATTTCAATGGTATAAATGCTATCGTCTTCATCTTGTCTGGCGCGCCAATCATTTCGCATTAAGTTCCTAATTGGTTTGCGAAAGCGCAGCGCGCATTCCCACTTGTCCTCGGATATGAATTTCCTTTCGTTCGGTGGCCCATGCTGGGTGGCCGGTTGAAAAGTAGAATAACAAACAGATTGAGTGTTCAGCGCTGCACGAATACGCGATTAACATCCAGCGTGGGTCGATCATCGTACTTTAATCTAAAGCCGCTCCGATGATAGGCCTGCCAATGATAAGAGATAAAATCAATTATGGTCTCGATGCGCCGGCGATTTGCTATGGCATGTTCAGTATCGGTGTAGCTGGAATTCTTGTGGCTATCCTATCGTCCGTCTTTTCAGACGGTCCCCTTCTCTTAGGATTGGAGATCATCGCCTCGATCGCTATCGCCTATGGGCTCGGAATGGGTTCTTACATGGTTTGGTCTAGCCGCGTTGGAAAACTTCGCACCTGTGAAATCCTGATGAATCGAATTGATCAGGTCCGTCAATGGAAGGGGGATGAGAACGTTTTGGATGTTGGCTGCGGTAGGGGATTATTGCTGATTGGCGCTGCTAAAAGACTAACATCAGGCAAAGCCTTTGGCATTGATATTTGGAAGCGCGAAGATCATTCCGACAATACTCCAGAAGGCCCGATCGAGAATGCCACGATGGCAGGCCTGGCAGATCGCGTAGAAATCAAAACCGGTGATGCACGGCAAATTCCATTTGCTGATGCTTCCTTCGATGTCGTCGTCTCCCATTGGGTTATTCATAATATGGAAGAGCAGCACGATAGGAGCACTGCTTTGCGAGAGATTTGGCGTGTCCTAAAACCGAATGGCGTTCTTGCATTAGCCGACATCGCTTTTGTCGAAACCTATGCGAAAGAAATCGAACAGTGGACTCCAAAATCGATACAATTCGATAGAGGCGGTTTAGAAGCTAAAATAATGGGTCTTTTGAGTGGCGGCACCTACAGCCCTCAATATTTAATCGTTCAAAAGTAGACAATAAACTTACGATTCTACCCTTACCATTCTAACGGAGTCAGATCCGATTGCATGACCTCTGCATGATAGAAGGTTGGTTACGATTTAATCGAGTTAGAAATAGTGTACCCGACATCTCGAATGGTGCATCGCAATATCAGCGATTGACTTGGCGCCGGGGCCCGAAGGCGTCTTCATTTGGATGCGACCAATCATTTGGACGCTAATTTCCTAAATTCCCGCCTCTCCCTGTAATCCAATCCGGCGCTTCATCCGTTTAAAGGGCAATAGCGTTGCATTCCCGGTTTGGCCGCGTTCAACTTAGCCACCCGGCTTTAATTGCTTTTAAAAAATCATAATTCGGGGAAATCGCCATGAATCGTACTTATCGTGAATCTTTTTTGCCGCCTTCGCGCCTTTTATTGGGTCCGGGGCCCTCTCCGGTTGCTTCTGAAGTTCTTATGGCCATGGCCGGACCGACCATTGGACATTTGGATCCGTCTTTCATCGGCCTCATGTCTGAAATCAAGACCATGCTCCAAATGGCCTTTGGCACGGCCAATGAAGCCACATTCGCGGTGGCAGGCCCCGGTAGTCTTGGAATGGATGCGTGCCTGCTGAATTTAATTGAACCCGGCGATAAAATTCTGATCGCGCGGAACGGGGTATTCGGCACCCGCATGTGTGAAGTGGCGCTGCGCGGTGGTGCGCAAGTCATCCCGATTGATTTTGTGTGGGGCACACCGGTGGATCCTCAGGCTATCGAGGAAGCCCTGCAACAGCACAAGGACATCAAATTTGTAGGCTTCGTTCACGCTGAAACATCGACCGGGGTACAGTCGGACGCGAAAGCCATCGCCGCAATCGCTCGCAAGCATGGAGCCTTAACCATTATGGACGCCGTCACATCGCTGGCCGGCATCCCGATCAAGCTCGATGAATGGGGTATTGATGCGGTCTATTCAGGTAGCCAAAAATGTCTGAGCTGCCCGCCCGGCCTATCGCCTGTCTCGTTTAGTCCGCGCGCTGTCGAGCATGTTAAACAGCGTAAGACTCCGGTTCTCTCGTGGTTTTTGGATATTACTCAAGTGATGGCCTATTGGGGTGGCGACAAAGCGCGCGCTTATCACCACACCGCGCCGGTCAACAGCCTTTATGCGCTGCATGAATCCCTGCGGAGGCTGCATTTGGAAGGGCTTGAGGCTTCCTATGCGCGACATCGTGCGGCCCATCTGCATCTCTTGAAAGGTCTAACTGCGCGTGGGCTTGAACTTTTGGTCGACGAGCCGCACCGATTGCCGCAACTAAACGCCATTAAAATTCCGGCAACCATCCAGGATGCGCCGCTGAGGGCATCCTTGCTGAATGATTTTAATATTGAAATCGGGGCAGGTCTTGGTCCGCTTGCCGGAAAAATATGGCGTGTCGGTTTGATGGGTGAAGGTGCTAGGATAGAAAATGTCGATCGCTTGCTTCAGGCGCTTGATGTGATCATGAGTCGACAAGGCAATGAGGTGCTTTCCTTGGCAAGCTGATGCTCAAACGAGGAACACTCGATCTTTTTTGAATATACGCCAATGCAATATCGATGAGAGGCAATTAAGCCATGAAAACCCAAATTGTTGTTATCGGTGGTGGCGCCGGTGGATTGGAATTGGTCCGGCGTCTCGGCGATAAATTTGGGCGCGAGCACTATGATATTATTCTCGTGGAGCGCAACCAAACGCATATTTGGAAGCCCTTATTGCATGAAGTAGCCGCCGGATCCCTTGATGCCAATCTCGACGAAGTGGGCTATCGGAGCCACGGTCACCGATGGGGCTATCGCTTTTTTTATGGCAGCTTAGAGACGATAGATCGCGCCAATCGACACGTGGTTATCGCACCGATTTCGGATGAGGCGGGCAAAGAAATCATTGCCCGACACCGTATTCGTTACGATTATCTTGTCTTGGCCTTCGGCGCGGTCTCGAATGATTTTGGTACACCGGGCGTTAAAGAACATTGTTTGTTTCTTGAGGACCGCACGCAAGCCGATCGGTTCCGCACAAAATTGCTGAACCATTGCCTGCGTGTGTCGCGAACCTTGAGCGTTGATCCTACTTCAAACGCGACCGTTGATATTGCGATTGTGGGCGGCGGCGCAACGGGAGTGGAACTGGCGGCGGAATTATATAATTCCGCCTCGGCCTTGCGCCATTATGGTCTTGAAGTGTTCGATGAAAGCCGTTTGCGTGTGACCCTTATTGAAGCAGGGCCGCGCATTTTACCGGCCTTACCAGAGAAATTAGCAGAATCAGCAAGGTCCGAATTGGAAGCGCTCGGTGTGGAGGTCCAGACCAATACGCAAGTCACCCGCGCGGAGGAAGGTCAACTTGTTACGCGTTCCGGTGAGACCGTGAAAGCCGATCTGATTTTGTGGGCGGCAGGTGTGCGTGGTCCGGCGATTATTGGTGGGCTTGATGGTTTGGAGATGACACCCAACAATCAGATTAAGGTGCGGCAAACCTTACAGACCACGGTGGATGATCACGTTTTTGCTATCGGCGATTGTTGCAATTGCATTATGCCGGAAACCGGCAGGCCCGTTCCGCCGCGCGCGCAATCGGCGGCGCAAATGTCGAAAACCGTATTTCGGAATCTCGTTGGTTTAATCGAAAAGAAACCGCTTGAGGATTTTGTCTATCAAGACCGTGGCTCACTGATCTCGCTGAGCCGATTTTCAACGGTTGGTAGCTTGATGGGTAATCTCGTCGGCGGCCGTATGGCGATTGAAGGATATATTGCGCGCGTTGCTTATATTTCACTCTACCGCATGCATCTTATTGGCATTCATGGATGGTTTAAAGGCGTGCTGCTGATCGTGATCGGGCATGTTAATCAAGTTGTACGCCCAAAGCTGAAATTACATTAAGAGCAGCGATCAGATAAACGGATCATGTGCGGCTTCACGCATCGCTACGCGGTAATCGTTCAAAAATTGGTCGCATAGCTCGGCCACGCTCAGCACTTCCGAGATGGCACCTACCCCTTGGCCCGCGGACCAGATTGTTTTCCAAACTTTCGCTTCCGATCCCATATCGAGCTTGCCATGGGGTGGAAGGTCATCGGGATCTAGCCCCGCAGCCTTGATGCTTTCGCGCATGAAATTGGCATTCACGCCCGATATATTGGGCGTGTAGATGATATCGGCAGCGCGTGAATCAAGGATCATCTGTTGATAGGCTTTCTCAACCAACGCCTCTTTGGTCGCAAGAAAGCGCGTGCCGAGATAGGCTAAATCGGCGCCCATCAACCGTGCGGCGGCGATATCGCGACCGGTGCTGAGCGAACCCGACAAAATCACCGTACCGGAGAAAACCGATTTCACTTCGTGAAGAAGCGCAAATGGATTGAGATTGCCCGCATGCCCGCCGGCACCCGCGCATACCGCAATCAGGCCATCTACGCCCGCCTCGCTTGCTTTCTCCGCATGGCGACGGCTGATAATGTCGTGAAAGACCAAACCGCCATAGGAATGGACGGCATCAACCACATCGCGGACCGCGCCAAGCGATGTAATGACAATCGGCACGCGATGTTTGACGACACAATCCAGATCCTGAGCAAGACGCGTATTCGTTTTATGAACGATCAGATTAACGCCGAAGGGGGCAGCCTTTGGCTCTGTCGATAATCGCTCCTCGATCTCGTGAAGCCATTCCTCAAAGCCTTCGGTTGTTCGCTGATTAAGCGCGGGAAAGGTGCCAACCATTCCAGCCCGGCAGGTTTCAACAACGAGATCAGGACTAGAGGCCAAAAATAGGGGCGCTGCAATAGCGGGAATGCGCAGTTTATTCTGCAACGCGTTTGGGATTGCCATCAACAGCCTCTTTCAATGTCGTCTTGGTAAAAGATGGGGCGGCAAAAATGCCGCCCCTGTCAAGCCAAGACGCGTTGGGCGATGCCGATATAGATGGGAATTCCAACCAAAATATTGATCGGAAACGTGATCCCCAACGATAGACCAAAATAGAGCGAGGCATTGGCTTCCGGCAGCGCAAAGCGAAGCGCGGCAGGTACCGCGATGTAGGACGCACTGGCGGCCAGAACCATCAGCAACCCGGCATCGCCTGCTGACAAGCGGAAAACCGCCGATAGAGCAAGCGCCAGAAGGGCGTGCAGCACGGGACCTATCACCGCATACGCCAATAACCAGGGCGACAGCGTCCGGAGCGAGGGAAAATTACGGGCGGTCATCAAGCCCATATCGAGGAGGAAGAGCGCGAGCATGCCTTTGAAGAGATCGCCCGAGAAGGGTTGCATTGCGGCTTTGCCGACTTCGCCCGAAAAAATGCCGACGACAACTGAACCCATCAGCAAAATTTGGGCTCCATCGGTGAGCGATTCTTTTAGAATGTGGAAGGGCGAGGACGTCTTTGCTGCACCCGATTGTGCCTTGCGGAGCTGATTGGCAAAGAGAATGGCCATGACAATCGCAGGCGATTCCATGAAAGCCATAGCAGCTGCCATATGGCCACCAAAGGCGATACCCTGATCATCAAGATAACGGGTAGCGGTGATGAAGGTAACAGCGCTCACCGACCCGTAAGTGGCGGCAATGGCCGCGGCATCGAAGCCGCTAACGACCCGCTTTAAGAGCAGATGCCCGATGGTTGGAACAATAACCGCCAAAGAAAGGGCAACCACCAGCCCGCTGACGACGGTTGGGGTAAGGCCCGAATGGGCCAGTTCAAAGCCGCCTCTGAGCCCGAGCGACATTAGAAGGTAAAGGGCTAAAAACCTTGAAATGGGCTGCGGGATTTCGAGATTTGATTTAACGGCCCCGGCGAAGACGCCAAAAATGAAGAACAGAATAGCGGGATCCATGAAATTGGACATTGCAGATACTCCTTTGTTTCAAAAGAGCGCCTAGCAGATCAAAAGCATCGATAAAAATTGATTTTATAATCAATAATGATAGAGTTTTATCTATGAATGTGACGTTTCGACAATTGCGCCTCTTTCTTGCGCTGGCCGATGAGGGCAGCATGACGCGGGCTGCCCGACGCTGCAACGTGACCCAGCCAACGGCGTCCATGCAGTTGCGCGAATTATCGCTATCGATCGGTTTGCCGCTCTATGAGGTGGTCGGGAAAAAAATCTATCTCACCGATATCGGCCAGGAATTGGCCCAATCCTCGCGCGCGATGATGGGGGAATGGAACGCCTTTATCCAAACGGTTGATCGCGCCAAAGGCCTCTCCCGCGGTGAGTTGCGGGTGGCCGTGGTGAGCACAGCAAAATATTTTATTCCCCGCATGCTCGGCCGCTTTTTCCAAACCTATCCCGATATCGATATTAAACTCGATGTGTTTAACCGCGATGGCGTTATCCAGTTGTTGCGCGACAATCGAGTCGATATCGCCATTATGTCGGTGCCGCCATCTGATCTTGATGTCGAAAGCGAAATGTTTCTGCACAATCCGCTGGTTGTAATTGCGCCGAAATCGCATCCGCTTGTGCAGCGAAAAAAAATTCCCTTATCGCTCTTTGCGCAAGAAGCCTTGATCCTGCGGGAGCAAGGGTCCGGCACCCGTAAGATGGCGGAGAAATTCTTTCAATCGCATGCCATCAATCCCCGTATTCGCTTAAGTCTAGGCTCCAATGAAGCCATTAAAGAAGCGGTCGCGGGGGGCTTAGGCTGCGCCATTCTTTCCCACCACGCCATCGGGACTATGGCACCGGACGCATCCTTCGCGCTTCTTCCCGTCGAAGGATTCCCGATCCAATCGCACTGGTTCACGGTGACGGTACGGGGTAAAAAATTAAGCCCCATCGCGACCGTTTTTCTCGCCTATCTCAGAGAAACGTCTCTCGCCCTTGCCGAAAATATGAAACAAACCGATTTGTTGGAACCATCCTCATCGGCTTGATCGCGATGTCTAAAAGCCGCCATGTGATGGCGCAAACAAGATATCGCAAACGGTCGAAAGCCAAGATTTGCCTATCATGAGCAAGTATCTGACGGAATTCGGCTAGATTTAGCCACTTCCTTCCGGCAAAACCAGAACAGACACTTCAAGCCTAAGCTTGATCAAGATGGGAGCAGAAAATGGCGGTTAAGACAGATATTGAAATTGCACGCGAAGCCAAGAAAAAGCCAATCATGGAGATTGGTGCCAAGCTTGGCATCCCCGCAGAAGATCTTCTCCCCTATGGTCATGACAAAGCAAAAGTCAGCCAGAGCTTTTTGAAGTCGCTCGAGAGCCGCAAAGACGGCAAGTTGATCCTCGTCACCGCCATTAACCCGACGCCTGCGGGCGAAGGTAAGACGACCACCACGGTCGGCTTGGGCGATGGCCTCAACCGCATCGGCAAAAAGGCGATTGTCTGTATCCGCGAAGCCTCGCTCGGCCCGAATTTCGGCATGAAGGGTGGTGCGGCTGGTGGCGGTTACGCTCAAGTTGTCCCGATGGAAGAAATGAACCTGCATTTCACGGGCGATTTCCACGCCATCACCTCGGCGCATAATCTTTTATCGGCCATGATCGACAATCACATCTATTGGGGCAACGAACTCGGCATCGACGAGCGCCGCGTGGTGTGGCGCCGCGTGATGGACATGAACGACCGCGCACTGCGCGACATTGTCGTGTCGCTTGGCGGCGTGTCGAACGGCTTCCCGCGCCAGACCGGCTTTGACATTACGGTTGCCTCCGAAGTGATGGCCATTCTCTGCCTGTCCAAAGATCTGATGGATCTGCAAAAGCGCTTGGGTGACATCGTCGTGGCCTATCGCCGCGACAAGACACCCGTCTATTGCCGCGACATCAAGGCCGACAGCGCCATGGCCGTTCTTTTGAAGGACGCGATGCAGCCAAACCTCGTACAGACGCTCGAGAACAATCCTGCTTTCGTGCATGGCGGCCCGTTCGCCAATATCGCGCATGGCTGCAACTCGGTGATCGCAACGACCGCCGCTTTAAAGCTCGGCGATTATGTTGTGACCGAAGCAGGCTTCGGCGCGGATCTTGGCGCTGAAAAGTTCTTCGACATCAAGTGCCGCAAAGCGGGCTTGAAGCCATCGGCCGCTGTGATTGTCGCCACCGTTCGCGCTATGAAGATGAATGGCGGCGTGGCGAAGGCTGATCTCGGTGCCGAGAATGTCGAAGCCGTCAAAAAGGGCTGCGCCAATTTGGGTCGCCACATCGCCAATACCAAGGGCTTCGGCGTGCCCGTTGTGGTAGCCATCAACCATTTCTTCTCGGATACGGATGCTGAAATCCAAGCCGTGAAGGATTATGTCGCGAGCCAAGGCTCGGAAGCAATCTTGTGCAAGCATTGGGCGCATGGTTCTGCTGGCATCGAAGAATTGGCGCATAAGGTTGTATCCCTCGCTGAATCGGGCGCGGCTAATTTCGCTCCGCTTTATCCGGATGAAATGCCTTTGTTCCAGAAGATCGAAACCATTGCCAAACGCATCTATCATGCGGACGAAGTGCTGGCCGATAAATCAATCCGCGATCAACTAAAAGTGTGGGAAGCAGCGGGTTATGGCCATCTACCGGTTTGCATGGCGAAGACGCAATATTCCTTCACCACCGATCCGAATGTGCGCGGCGCGCCCACCGGCCACTCGGTGCCTGTGCGCGAAGTAAGGCTTTCAGCCGGCGCGGGCTTCATCGTCGCCATCTGCGGCGAGATCATGACCATGCCAGGCCTGCCACGCGTGCCTTCCGCCGAAGTCATTCGGTTGAACGATGCAGGTGAGGTTGAAGGGCTGTTCTGAGCAACTGCTTTCGTCATTGCTAGCGAACGCGAAGCAACCCAGCTAACAGAATGAAAAAAAGCGCGGTGTTGCCACTGCGCTTTTTCTTTCATCATCAACTGGGTTGCTTCGCGTTCGTCACTCAAAACGATTCACAGGATCGTTTTGTTCGCTTCGCGAAGCGCTCCTCACCTCGCAATGACGGATAGATTACTGCACTATCCTTTATCGCGCAGCAGCATCCGCCACGTTACGAATAGCCGTGATGTTTGACACATAGGCCGACGGCCCGCCCTTAAAGACTGCTGAACCCGCCACCAGCACATCGGCGCCTGCAGCCGTTAGCAATGGCGCTGTTTCAGCTGTGACGCCGCCGTCGATTTCAATCCTTATATCGCGCGTGCCGATCATCTTCTTCACCCGCGCGACTTTCTCGATGACCGAGGGAATAAAGGCCTGCCCGCCAAAGCCCGGATTGACCGTCATCAGCAGCACGAGATCAAGCCGATCCAGCACATATTCAATGACGCTTTCATGCGTCGACGGATTAAGCGACACGCCTGCCTTCTTACCCAAAGCGCGGATGGTTTGCAGCGAGCGGTCGAGATGCGGCCCCGCTTCGGCATGAACGGTAATGTAATCACACCCGGCATCCGCGAAGGCGGCGAGATAGGGATCAGCCGGAGCGATCATCAAATGGCAATCGAAAATCTTGTCCGTGCGGTTGCGAATGGCTTTGATTACGGGCGGGCCGAAAGTGATGTTCGGCACGAAATGGCCGTCCATCACATCGAGATGGATCCAATCCGCGCCCGCTTGAACAACGGCTTCAACCTCGTCGCCGAGTTTCGAGAAATCAGCGGAGAGAACCGAGGGAGCAATCAGGGTGCGAGACATGGGAACCACTCTTTCGACAGGGAACGAACCAAAGGTACCGTGTATAGAAAGTGTGTTTGCCCGCTTCAGGCGATACGGGTCAAGTATGCGACCTCAAGATGAAGCGCATATCCCGTGGTCTTTTAGGCTACCATCCAAGCGAAGTCGCGATTTTCACCGTTACAGCGCTGACAAAGCCGGTTACCACGCCACCCCACGCCATATCGATCAAGGCGATCTTGGTGGTAAAACCCTTCATCACGGCGAGATTCGTCAAATCATAGGTGCCATAGGCAACAAGCCCAAATAAAATGCCTACGAGCAAAGCGCGCAATACGGATTGAGCCTCAAGGGCGGGCGCGATGATGATGACCACGACGCCCACGCTATAAAGCCCATAAAACGCGAGCGCCGCAGGCAAATTGGGCGTATCCAGCAAAAGATCGCCAATTTCCTGCAAGTAAAAGCCACGGCCGAGCCAAGTTAGCCACACCATGTCAACGGCGATCATGAGTGTTGCAGCGATTGCCCAAATGCCTAGCCAGACGACCATTGTGCGTTTTTCCTGTTGCATGGGCTTTATACGCGGCTCCATGCTTTCAGGATCATGCCATCACGCAGCGGCACTTTCGCGGACGCCTTCTAAAATATCCTCGAGGTCTTCGCTGGCGTTTTTGAGCGCCTCAAGCGTCGCGTCATCCGGGTTCCAATAATTTCGGCGATGCGCTTCGAGCAACCGATTGGCCATATTGGCGGATGCCGTCGGATTAAGGGCCGCTAACCGCTCGCGCATTTCCGGATCAAGCATAAAGGTTTGGGTGAGTTGCTGATAAACCCATGGCTGCACTTCACCTGTGGTCGCTGACCAGCCAACCGTATTGGCGATGTGTTCTTCAATCTGCCGAACGCCCTCATAGCCATGGCTTAACATGCCATCATACCATTTCGGGTTGAGCATGCGGGTGCGGGTTTCAAGCGAAACTTGTTCCGACAAGGTGCGCACCACACCATCGCCACGCGTTTGATCGCTGATATAGACAGCCGCTGTCTCGCCGCCTTTTGCACGACGCACCGCGCGGCTGATGCCGCCCAACGTATCGAAATAATGATCAACCGTCGTGACACCCAACTCAACCGAATCGAGATTCTGATAGGCAAAATCAACCTTCGATAAAATGCCATTCAGTAAGGCTGTTTGCTGGGTTGGCCTACCATTCACGCCATACGCAAAACTCTTTCGGCGGGTATAGGTTTCGGCCAGCTCGTCTTCCTCATCCCAGCGGCTGTTTTCAACCAAATGATTGACGTTGGAGCCATAAGCACCGTCGGCATTGCCAAAGACGCGCAGGCTGGCCGTTTCCATATCGCAGCCATGCTCGGCCTGATGGGCGAGCGCGTGTTTGCGAATAAAGTTTTGCTCCAAGGGCTCATCGGCAATAGCGGCAAAATAAGCGGCCTCCGCCAAGAGTTTGATTTGCAGCGGCAAGAGATCGCGGAAGATGCCCGATAACGTGCACATCACATCGATGCGAGGACGGCCCAATTGAGCGAGCGGGGTTAGCTGTGCACCCACCAAACGACCATAGCCATCAAACCGAGGCTCTGCGCCCATAAGCGCTAGCGCTTGGGCAATAGGGGCGCCTTCATTTTTCAAATTATCCGTACCCCATAAAACGATGGCCACGGTTTCTGGCATGTTTTGCGTATCTTCGATGTGACGGGCCAATATTTTTTCAGCCTGCCGTGCGCCATCCTTCATGGCGTAAGCGCTTGGTAACCGGAAAGGATCGTGCCCGTGCAGGTTACGGCCTGTCGGCATCACCGCAGGATTGTGCAACACGTCGCCACCCGGAGCGGGGCGGATAAAGCGCGCATCAAGCGCCCGCATCATGGCAGGTATTTCATGATCATCCGACAACCAACGATTGGTATCCGATAAGGTTTTCAACGCCTCCAATTGCGTGCTGTGGTGCGCTTGATCGAGCTGGTCTGACAATGACTCTGGCGATGCTCCCTTGGCAATCGCCTCAACAATTGAACGCTCGAAGCGAATCCCGTGCGAGGCATCGGCTACGGCTTCCAGCATTTCAACGCGCTGCTCAGCCGATAAAGGCTCACCGACCACATGCAGCCCATGCGGAATAAGCGTATATTCAAGTTCGAGAATGGTTTTACCAAGTTCATCGATTTTAGCGCCTGCCTCGCTGCCCCATACAGGCTCGGCGGTTGCCAAATCGACAAGGACCGCTTGGCTTTGCACAAGCGCAATCAAATCCTGATCGGGCTCCGCGCCATCGGCCAAGACCGTGCGATAGCTTTCAATCGATCCTTTAAGATCAAGCAGACCGCGATAAAGGCCCGAATGGGCAATCGGCGGCGTCATATAGCTGATCAAGGTAGCCGCGCTACGGCGCTTTGCAATCGCACCTTCGGACGGGTTATTCGCCGCATAAAGATAAAAATTCGGGAGATCCCCGATCATGCGGTCTGGCCAATCTTTGGCCGTCAGCCCTGTCTGCTTTCCGGGCATAAATTCGAGCGCGCCATGGGTGCCAAAATGAAGCGCCGCATTGGCCCCGAAATCCTCGCGCAGCCAGCGATAAAACGCCGAAAAAGCATGGGTTGGCGAAAACCCTTTTTCAAACAAGAGGCGCATCGGATCGCCTTCATAGCCGAAGGCGGGTTGAATGCCGATAAAGACATTGCCGAGCTCAAGACCGAGCACAAAAATCGACCCGCCATCGCTTTGTTGCTTACCGGGGGCCGGGCCCCATTGCGCTTCAATCTCCGACAACCAACGCTCCCGCCGAACATGGTTATCAACGGGGATACGAAAATGCACATTCGCATCCGCGCCATACCGTTCGCGGTTACCATTGACGACAGCTTCGCGTAAAACTTCCGGCGAGGCAGGAACCTCAACCGTGTAACCCTCGGCCTTCATCGCCAGAAGCGTTTTATGAAGCGACTCGAAAACGGAGAGATAGGCAGCCGTTCCCGTATTGCCGGCATTGGGCGGGAAGTTGAAAATGACGAGAGCGATTTTTCGCTCCGCAATCGGCGTTTGCCGCAGCGATACCAGACGGTCAACGCGAGCGGCCAACATTTCCGTGCGCTCGATGCAACTTTGCATGTTGCGTTCATTGTCGCCTGCGGGAAACACGCAGCCGCGATGGCAGCCTTTGCATGCAAGGCCCGAATTATCCGACCGTCCACCAAAAACGATTGGGCCGGTTGCGCCATCTAATTCCGGAATAGCCACCATGATGGTCGATTCAACAGGCAGCAAACCACGATCAGAAGCGCCCCATTGTTCAAGCGTTTGAATTTCGGCCGGATGCGCAGCGATATAGGGCACATCAAGTTTCGCCAACAGATCATCGGCGGCTTGCGCATCATTATAGGCCGGGCCACCGACGAGCGAGAAGCCTGTAAGCGAGACAACGGCATCAACCGTTGCTCGGCCATCTTTCATAAAATAGGTTTCAACGGCCGGGCGATTATCAAGGCCCGAGGCAAAGGCCAAAATCACATTCAATCCGCGTGCCTCAAGCGCTTCGATCACGCCGTCATAATGCTTGCTGTTGCCCGCCAGCATATAGGACCGAAGACCCAGAAGACCAACCGTTCCGCGACGCCCGGCAACGCGCGGCAATTTGCTCGCGTCCGTTCCCATGCGGCCAGCCATTTTGGGATGATAGATGCCCGTCTCTGGATATTCGATCGGCGGGTTGACTTTGACCCGTCCACGCAAGGCTTTACGAGGCCCTGCGGCATAGCGATCAATGATCATGCGAACGAGATTGGCGATGTTATCATCCGATCCGGCGAGCCAATATTGCAGCGCCAGAAAATAGGTCCGTACATCTTGCGCGGTGCCGGGAATGAAGCGCAAAATCTGCGGCAGACGCTTCAACATTTTCATTTGTTGCGCGCCAGCCGATGCCGGCTGGTCCTTCGAGCCGCCCCGCAGCCTTTTGAGCAGACCCGCAATGCCGCCTGGCTCACCATCCATTTTGAAATGGCCCATGCGGGTCATTTTCATCACATCGCCGGCGGATAAAAGGCATAGCATCGCGTCAGCCGAATCGCGCCGTGCGATCAATTCATTGATGATGGGCTTGAAATGATCTTCCATGAACAGCATGGCGGCCACAACGATATCGGCCGATAAAATATCGGCGCGACACCGTTCGAGCTTCTCTGGCCGATCAATCCATTCGGATGCGCCATGAAGCGTGAGCGTTAAACCCGGATAATCGCGGCGCAGGCTTTGAAACGCACGCATGGCAGCGCTCGCCATGTTGGTGTCCATGGATACAATAACCATCTTTATCGGAATGGTTATGTCTGACACTTTAGCATTTCCCATACTCTTCGCCTTTATTGCGTCGATCGCGTGTGATCAACGCCCAGTGAATTGAGCTTCTTATGCAACCGCCCGATTAAGAGCGCAGTGCGACCATAGTTCTGATAGTGCGCCGACGAGATGATCGATATCGGCGTCCGAATGAAGCGGCGTTGGTGTGATGCGTAACCGTTCGGTTCCACGCGGCACGGTTGGATAATTGATTGGCTGAATATAGATGCCGTAGCGGTCCATCAGAAGATCGCTGATCCATTTGCATTTCTTGGCATCGCCCACCATCACCGGAACGATATGGCTATCGTTGCGCATATAGGGAACGCCTGCCGCGTCGAGCTTCATGCGCAAGCGCTGCACACGATCGCGCTGCCCTGTCCGCTCGCTATGCGATGTCTTCAAATGACGGATCGAAGCCGTTGCTGCGGCAGCGACGGCCGGAGGAAGCGCGGTTGTGAAAATGAAGCCCGATGCAAAGCTGCGCACAAAATCACACAGCGCTTCGGATGCGGCAATATAGCCACCTACTACACCAATCGCTTTACCAAGCGTGCCTTCGATCACGGTGATGCGATCCATCAAGCCTTCACGCTCGGCAATGCCGCCCCCGCGCGGGCCATACATGCCAACCGCATGAACCTCATCGAGATAGGTCATCGCCCCATAGCGGTCCGCGAGATCACAAATTTCCTTGATTGGTCCAATATCGCCATCCATCGAATAGACCGATTCAAACGCGATCAGCTTCGGACGATCTGGATCCAGCGTCTTCAGGATGCGCTCCAAATCGGCGACATCATTGTGTTTGAAAATATGACGCTCCGCACGGCTGTGCTTGATCCCCTCAATCATCGAGGCATGGTTACCGGCATCCGACAAAATGATGCAGTTCGGAATAAGCGCACCAAGCGTGCCAAGGGCTGCCCAGTTCGACACGTAACCCGAGGTGAAAAGCAGCGCGCTTTCTTTGCCGTGCAAATCGGCGAGTTCCTTTTCAAGCTCAACATGGAACCGGTTGGTTCCCGATATATTGCGCGTGCCGCCTGCACCGGCACCACATAAATCAATCGTCTCGTGCATGGCTTTCAGCACTTTTGGGTTCTGGCCCATGCCGAGATAATCATTCGAGCACCAAACCCTGATATCGCTTTCACCCTTTTCCGAGCGATGAATGGCGGACGGGAAGCCACCTGCTTTGCGCTCTAAATTGGCGAAGACGCGATAGCGCCCATCGTTGCGGAGCGTATCGAGTTCGTTCTTGAAAAAGGCTTCGTAATTCATCGCTAGAATCCCAAGAAATAATCAGTTTAACAGCAAGGAAGATCGGGTTTAGGCGTTAGTGAGGTTTTAATCGTCGCAAATTCCACCGGTTGCTCGGCACGGAAGCGTGACAGCGTCCGGTTAGAGCGTTTTGGCAAGCTCCAATTCCAGAGCTTTTCAAAAGGAAGCGGCAAGACCAGCATCCAATGTTCGACAAGGGCGAGCGCCATCATCGTGGCGAGCAGGATAAAGCCCAAGCTTTCGGCTTCCGTGCCCGCATCCGATACTTTGCCCACCAGAAAAACAGTGCCCGTTGTGGCAAGGGTAACCGAGAGCGGGAAAAGCAAATTCATCGGTTGCTTGTTGAGAAAGCTCTTCAGCACTTCCATATGGGCGGGAACGAATTCCTCGGATACGTTACGGACTCCTAAAAAGACATTGAGCCGCGCGCTTAAATTCATGCTCCAGAGCAATCCATAGGTCCAAAGCGCCATCTGATTTTCGGTACCATAGGTGATCATTGCAATCGCAATAGCGACCACAATAATGGCTATTTCATGCCAGAGATTGGCTTCAATGGCATGCCAGAAATGTTTGAGGCCTGAGCAGCCTTCCTCGCACCGATGCTTGCGGATGCCGGTTACAAAGCCGAGATAAAGGCTGATCTCCTGCCATCCCCACGCCAAAAGGCCCGCCGTAAAGGCCAAATAGACCGATAGCGTATCGCTTGATGTAGCGGTCTCGCAGATCACCACAAGAGCGATGAACAATAGTCCGGTCGCGCCCAGCATGCTCCATTTGAAGGTCCGCGCCGGCAGATTATCCAAATAGAAAATCGTGCCGGTGGTGAACCACCAGATGAAAAGAGCAGCTAAGACGGGAATGGCATAATGCATCATTGCTTTTCCGCTTGCTTTACCAAGTTGGTGCCAAACGAATATCGGCGTTGAGGCCCTTTTTCTTGGCCGGAATCATATAGAGGCGAAGGAAGGTGAACCCCGCAGCCGCAGCCGTGGTAAGCTTGTTGAGTTTTGCAGCAATCCCGCCTTTGGCTTGGATCTTCGCGGCCCGCTCGCTGATGGCGAGCAAACGATCAAGCCCAGCATAAAAAGCAGGATGGTCGAGATCGAGCTCAAGCGGGAAAGTCTGCCGCGAAATTTCTGTCGTAATACGGAAGACTTTATCGTCATAATCCTTGATGCTTATACCCAAGGCGTCATGGAAATAGGGCCGCTGGTGATCGCGCACATACATCGTGGCAAATACGGCCAAGAGGAAGAATTTCACCCAATATTTATTGATGCCTTCCAACAGATGTGGATTGGCGCGCATCAAAAGCGCGAAAGCTTCGCCATGACGGAATTCATCGTTGCACCATTTTTCAAACCATTTGAAAATCGGATGGAAGCGACGATCCGGATTGGCTTGCAATTGGCGGAAAATCGTAATGTAACGCGCGTAACCAATCTTCTCCGACAAATAGGTCGCATAGAAGATGAATTTTGGCTGGAAATAGGTGTATTTTTTGGCCTTCGTCAAAAAGCCAAGATCAATACCGATATCAAAATCCTTTAGCGTATCATTGATAAAGCCGGCATGGCGTGATTCATCGCGGGCCATGAATTTGAAAAGCTCGCAGATATCGGGATTGGTACCGCGCTTGCGCATTTCGGAATAAAGGATGCAGCCTGAAAATTCAGACGTTAGCGAGGATACAAGAAAATCAACAAATTCCTTGCGCAACCCTTCAGGAAGATCGGCGAGTGATACGTCATCCCATTCTTCGGAGCGCTTAAAGTGCGTCTTGTTAGGATCCGATCGCATTTCACCAATCAGCTTGTCCCATTCTTCGCGGACGGGCGAGACATCAATACGATCAAGCGCATCAAAATCGGTTGTATAAAAGCGCGGGCTAAGAACGGTGCTTTCTTGTGCCATAAGGTTCGTGTCGCGCGAAGAAATTCCTAAGCGTTCAATCGTCATAGCTCTTCTCCCGAGAAGCTGAATTCGAGTAATTCCATAAACTCAAGGCCACCGGTTAACTTTACCCATTGTTGTTCAACCCAACCAGCGCGGCGGATCGTCGCCTGACGGCGCTCCATGCGGCTTTCGCCATAAGGCACACGAATTTCTTTGCCATGGACGAGAACCTCGTCCCCCGGGCGAACTTTAACGTCACCATCCAACTCGACATGGGCCGCAAGGCTCTCGAATGTGTTGACCACATGGACCGTGCACATCACGTCCTCGCGGATTTCTTTCATAAATGGATTGAGCATCATCCCTGCCCTCCTTGGTTCGAAAGATTGGATTGGCTTTTAAGAAACGCTTTGAAGACATCGGCATTGGTATGGCCGTAGGCATCCAAATCGAGCGTAATTTTGTCTTCCTCATCGATCAGCAAAACCATGCCGTTCGAGAGACGCTCCAACAGCATAGGCGCGGTTAGCGAGGCACCATATTGCTTTCGCGTCCGCATCATCCCGCGTATCATGCCACGCAAAAATCCGTTTGTGCCGGGCGCTGCAATGGCGACTGTTTCCTCGGTTTGTGCGTCATAAATATGCACACTTCCATCGGCCGCATCTTCAAAGCGCAGGCTGCGGCTTTCCGCCACTTCGGTCTTAACAAGATCCGTCAATGCTGGGGCCGGCGACATCCGGGCGATTCCAACAGAGACAATCGTCGCCACAATCAAAATCCCCGCTCCAAAAAGCGGTGCCCGGGGAAAATGAATGTCGATCTTCTGTGCCATCCTATCCTCATGCCGTCACGATGTTGGATGCGAAACGAACCGCTTTGCGCTCCGATGGAAGGGCGATCGTCGCTTTGCCTTGCAGAGCATCGCCCAAAAGATGGGCCACTGTTTCCGCATTAGGTACGGCCCGCAACATCGGTTGTGGGTTCTTTAAGTGGAACGGACGGGCATGCGGCCACAAAATCAGCCATGCGACGCGATCATCCCCTTTTAATTCGACAGGAATATCACCTGCACCCGAGGCATAAGTTCTCAAGCCCGCATTCTCGATCAGGCTAAAAGGCACGTTCAACGACATAGGCAGCGCAATGCCAATTCGCAGAACAATGCGTTTCGTTGTGATGGTATAGATCGTGGTCTTGGCACTTGCCCATGCGAGGCCTGAGAGAAGTCCAACGGAAACAAGCGTCAGAGGCAAATACCAAAGCACAGGCTTAAGGGCATCCAGCAGGCTCAATCCATCCGCAAGACGGAGAACGACGACACAGAACGTGATGACGGCAAAATAGACCGCGACCTTGCGGACATGGAACGCGTGCAGCGCCATGTCTTGCCACCGGGGCGAGCCTTGCCAAAGCATCCGCTCGCCCGCTGGTAAGACTTCCGGCAGACCCCTTACAGGATCAAAGTCGAAATCATCATGGCTCATAGCAGCGGTTCCGAGCGCTCTGGCGTAGCGTAGAGATGACCACCGGCGTAATAGGCGCAGATCTTGTCTTCCTCGAGACGCGTCACAAAATCTGTATTCTTATGGCCCGGAACTTTGGCGAATTGCGATCCAAGAATCGATCTGACTTTAACCAACCGCTTTGAATGGCTGATCCGCGTCATCGTTGTTGGCAAGAGCACGTGACGCGCGCCTGCTACTTCGATCTCGAAATAGCGGATGATGGCTTCGGAGCGGTCAAGCCACACGTCTTTTACGGTGCCGCCGACTTTACCATCTGCACCCACAACCGACATGCCGCGTGGATCGGGATCATTGTGATCGATATGCCAATCAGGCACCGTCCGGAGCGGGACAATCTTCGGCGTTCCATGAAGGGTTACATCTGGAATATCGGCACGTTCGGCATAGGCTGCAGGGCCAACGCCATCAACCATCGGGTCACCATCCGGCTTTAACGGTGCGCCAAGAAATCCGGCAATAGGCGATGCTTTGATCGGGCGCGAATCATGGGGATGTTCGCGAGGCGCTTCAACCTCGGAGCCATCGGCCAATAAAAAGGTCTTTGGTGAAGGGATGGCAGGGAAGCCCTGAACCACAACGCCTGTACGCTCCGATTCAAGCGGATATCCCTCGCGTTTGTCCTCGCGGTGAAGGTAATAAGCCACACCTGCGAAAAACCCTAAAAATAAGTACAGAGTGATTTGCGCAACGTCGAAATAGCTGGTGATTGCCGCGTGCATGTTAGGCCTCCCTATATCCTTCCACCCGGCCTTCGTCCCATTTGGGATTAGGTCCGGCTCGCCGCATTGCGCGGCTATGATCTGAGCCCAGTAACGGACTGACGATGATGAGTGTTACAAAAAGCAAAATGATTTCGAGAACGAAGACGGCGATATAGCCGGTGGACTTGCCGATCAATTCGACGCCGAATGTGCCCGATAATGCGGCGCGCGAAATGAGATCCCGTGCAGCACCGCTAAAGGCGATGCTTACGCCAGCGCAGGTTGCTTGCACGCCGCCCCATGTGCCGAGCAAAAGGCCGCTCATGCCATGATGGGCGAGCCCCATGGTTTCGGTTAGCGTGCCGACAGCAAACAAACCTGCACCAATGCCAACGCCAAAAGTACCGCTTCTAAACAGGCCAATCGAACCTGCAAGCGGCGAGAAGACCACAACACCAAAAGCGATGATGCCGATCAAGAGACCGATAGATGATACTTTCAACGGCGCAATCCGTTGGTTGAGAAGCTGCTCGGACAGCATAAAGCCGATCAACATTCCGCCCGCCAAGACGGCCATGAGCATGGTTGTTTGTCCGACAGGAAGGCCAAAAATCTGTCCGGCAAATGGCTCAAGCAGAATATCCTGCATATTGAAGGCCGCCGTTCCGAAACCAACCACAAGCATCAACCGCGTAAAGCCGGGCAAGCGACCGAGCTTTGACCAAGCATCCCGGAAATCGACGGGCTTTTCTACCGCCGCCGTTTCGACGCGGCTGCGGCGTGGCTCCATTTTCCAAAGCGCAATGCCGTTAAAGACCATGGTCAGCAGTGCCACACCTTGAATGAGCTGGATGAGGCGAATTTCATTGAAGGTCTTTAAGATGAAACTATAGGCAACAGCGCTGCCAACCATACCGATCAGCAACATTGTAAACAGCAGCGCAACAACCCGTGGGCGAACCGCTTCAGGAGCGAGGTCATTGGCCAGCGCAAGGCCTGCCGTTTGCGTTGTATTAAGGCCCGCACCCACCAGTAAAAAGGCAAGACCCGCGCCCAATTGGCCATAGAGCATCGGCCCAGTTGTATCGCCCGAAAGGATCAGCAGGGCAAAAGGCATGATCGCAAATCCGCCGAACTGCATGATGCTGCCAAACCAAATATAGGGCACACGCTTCCAGCCGAGCACCGATTTATACGTGTCCGATTTATAACCAATCAAAGCGCGGAAGGGGGCGAACACGACCGGCAGCGAAACCATCAACCCGACAAGCCAGGCCGACACATTCAATTCGACAATCATGATGCGGTTTAAGGTGCCCGTGAGCAATACGGTCGCCATACCGACAGAAATCTGGAACAAGGCCAAGCGCAATAATTTGCTTAACGGCAATTCCTTCGTCGCCGCATCAGCAAAGGGCAGGAATTGCGTTCCTACCTTTTGCCAACCACGGGCGAGTTTTCCGTTGATACGGTCGAAGGGGTTCATTGCTTCTTCAGCTCCTGTGCTTTGGAGTGATAAAAGCCGCTCGTAACCTGATGCTCGCGTCCGAGTTCCCACCCTTCAAACCGTTGATCGCGGTGAACCGTGATCGCGATCCGGTTTGTACGATGCGGCACGATCCAAGGGGAGCGATTGCCGCAAGGGAAAAGCTTGCCGACCGCCTGCATGGCGCCCAACACAGGCGTCCAAGGCGCATAGGTGAAATGAACGCCCGAACGGCTCATGGCCGTAAAGCGCGCCAACATGTTGACCATATCGGGATAGGTGTAATGGATCACCGAATCCATCGCCACGACGTGATCAAACATGCCAAGCTTGTCATCAATCATGTCGCCGGCAATGAAGGTAATCTTGCCTTTGCCGAGCGTGTCAGGAAGGCGCTCTTTGGCGAGCTCGATCAAAGTGGGCGAGAGATCAATCGCCGTCACATCCGCGCCACGCATGGCGGCTTCAACGGCCAAGGCACCCGTGCCGCATCCGGCATCGAGCAATCGGCAGCCTGTTAAGTCATCGGGTAAAAACGAGAGTAGCGTGTTCCGCATCCGGTCGCGTCCCGCGCGCACGGTGGCACGGATGCCGCTCACAGGCGCGTCCGACGTCAAACGCGACCAAGCTGCGGCCGCTGTACGGTCGAAATAGGTTTCAATCTTGCTGCGGCGTTCGATATAGGTCGAAGACATCAGTCAAATCCCAAGAAGTCGAAAATATCGCGATCTTTCATCGAGCGCGCCTCAAGCGGTTCGCTATCCACCAAGAGGGAAGCAGCCAACCGGAGATATTCTTTTTGGACTGCCAAAACCTCTGGCGATTCGGGCATTTCAAACAAAGTTGATTTTTTCAACCGGCTGAGACGAATGGCATCCAAATCCGGGAAATGCGCAACACGCTGTAAGCCCGTGGCATCGTTGAAGCGATCGATCTGATCGGTATCCTTCGAGCGGTTGGCAATAACACCACCCACGCGTACGCCGTAATTTTTGGCCTTGGCGTTAATCGCCGCAACAATGCGGTTCATCGCAAAGATCGAGTCGAAATCATTCGCCGTCACAATCAAAGCCCGGTCGGCGTGCTGAAGCGGCGAAGCAAAGCCGCCGCAAACAACGTCACCCAACACATCGAAAATAACGATGTCGGTTTCTTCCAAGAGATGATGCTCTTTGAGAAGCTTGACGGTTTGGCCAACGACATATCCGCCGCATCCCGTGCCGGCAGGTGGACCGCCTGCCTCAACGCACATCACGCCGTTATAGCCTTCAAACACAAAATCTTCGGTACGAAGTTCTTCGGAATGGAAGTCAACCGATTCCAACACATCAATCACCGTCGGAACGAGTTTCTTGGTGAGCGTAAAGGTTGAATCATGCTTGGGGTCACAGCCGATCTGCAACACACGCTTGCCAAGCTTGGAAAACGCCGCCGACAAATTGGATGACGTCGTCGATTTACCAATGCCGCCTTTGCCATAGACGGAGAAAACTTTGGCGGTGGTGCCGATGGTTACATTAGGATCAAGATGAACCTGAACACTGCCATCGCCATCCCCGCGGCGCGTTGTCTGCTTAGGCATACGGTCGAGAAGAATGGTCATGCCGTGGTCTCCGTCCTTGTTGTGTTCGGTTGCGGCCTATCGGCTAAAATGGGCTTTGGCGTCATAGAGGGTTTCAATCGTGATCATGGCCAGCCCCAAATCATGAGCATAGCGTTCGGTGTTGCGCTTGGCTTTGCCGCGTACAAAAAACGGAATTTTTTTGAGTTCTTTTTCAGCCTCTGGTGCCCATCCCGCTTCGAGAGGAACGGCAGCCACCGGATGCAGCTCAGCAACAGGATCGGGCATCGGGGCTTTTTTGGTGGCATGGCTCAGATGCGATGATGCGCCGTCATGAAACTCGGCATCGTCGCGGAACATATGGATCAGATGTTCCTCAAGGCCCATCATCAGAGGATGAACCCAGGTATCGAAAATGACATTCGCGCCTTCAAAGCCCATTTGCGGCGAATAGCGGGCCGGAAAATCCTGCACATGCACGGGCGCTGAAATCACGGCACATGGCAAACCGAGCCGCTTGGCGATATGGCGCTCCATCTGCGTGCCTAAAATCAACTCCGGATGAAGCTCCGCAATGCGCGCCTCGACATCCAGATAATCATCGGTAATCAACGCCTCAATGCCGAGCCGTGCGGCGGCTTCGCGCACTTGGCGGGCATATTCTCGCGAATAGGTGCCGATGCCCACAACATCAAATCCGAATTCGGTCCGTGCCATCCGCTCGGCTGCCAACACATGGGTAGCATCACCAAAGATAAAGACGCGCTTGCCTGTCAAATAGGTCGAGTCGACCGATTTCGAATACCAGGGCAAACGGCTCGTTTCTTCAGCTAAAATTTCCGCCGTATCAATGCCGGAAAGACGGCCGACTTCGGCAATAAAATCACGCGTCCCGCCAATGCCGATCGGAACGATACTGGTCATCGGCTGCGCGCAATTTTTCTCCAACCAGCGACCCGCATTTTCCGCGATTTCCGGATAGAGGATCACGTTGAACGCCGCGTCACCCAGCCTCGCAATATCGGAAGGGCGGGCATCAAATGGCGCAACCACATTGACGGTAACGCCCATGCGTTCCAGCAAGCGCCGGATCTCGTTTAAATCGTCGCGATGGCGGAAGCCGAGCGCTGTTGGGCCCAAAATATTGCAGCTTTTCGGATTGCGATTCGATGGGTTCGAATTCGCCGGGCAAAGCGCGCGAACAATCCGGTAGAAGGTTTCAGACGCACCCCAATTTTCCTTCTTCTGATAAGAAGGTAATTCGAGCGGTACAACGGGTATCGGCAAGGCAAGCGCCTGTGCCAATCCACCCGGATCATCTTGAATAAGTTCAGCCGTGCAAGACGCACCAACAATCATCGCCTCAGGCTTGAAACGCTCATAGGCCTCAAAGCACGCATTCTTGAACAGCTCCGCCGTATCACCACCCAAATCGCGCGCCTGAAACGTCGTATAGGTGACAGGCGGACGAACATTGCGACGTTCAATCATCGTGAAAAGAAGGTCGGCATAGGTATCGCCTTGGGGGGCATGCAACACATAATGCAAACCCTTCATCGCGGTGGCGATGCGCATCGCGCCGACATGAGGGGGGCCTTCATAGGTCCAAAGCGTCAGCTGCATGTCAAAGCCCTCCCAACCGGGCTTGCCGGTTCAAAGGACGGGCAAACAAGCCTGCGAGATCGCCTGCTTGATCATAGCCCTGAATAGGGGTGAAGACGAGCTCAATGGACCATTTCGTCGAAAATCCTTCGGCCTCTAACGGATTGGCTAGGCCCAACCCACACACGACCAAATCAGGCTTGGCCTCGCGGCAACGATCGAGCTGACGATCGACATCCTGTCCTTCACTTAACACCGTACCTGCGGGCAGACGTTCGAGTTCCTGACGCAGATGTTGACGGTGCAGATACGGCGTTCCCACCTCAACCAATTGCATGCCGAGTTCTTCATGAAGAAAGCGTGCCAATGGCAATTCAAGCTGCGAATCGGGGAAGAAGAAAATCGATTTTCCCGTGAGCGTTTCCCGATGCGCCGCAAGCGCTTTCTCCGCCCGCTTATGGCCCGCTTCGGTTGCAAGGGCAAAGCGTTCGTCGGACACGCCGAAATAATCGGCAGCGGCTTTCAGCCAAGCGGTTGTTCCATTCGCGCCGAGCGGAAACGGTGCAGGAAGATGCTTAGCTCCCAATTCATCAAGCGCGCGCGCCGTATCGTTCAAAAAGGGCTGCGCAAGCAGATAACGCGTCTCTGGTCCCACCGCTGGCATTGAGCCTGCGTGACGTGCGGGGAGGAAACCGACATTCTCAACACCCATCTGCGCAAAGATGCGGTTGAATTGATCTTCAACCACATCCGACAATGCACCAACAACGATCAGCGAAGCGGGTTTCGTGTCAGGCAACGCATCAGCCACCAACGCCGCAAGGCAGGCATCCTCGCCTTGCGTAAAGGTTGTCTCAATACCAGAGCCGGAATAATTGAGCACACGCACGCGTGGCAAATGAAGTTTGGAGAGACGTTGCGCCGCCCGTTTAAGATCGAGCTTGATCACCTCTGAAGGGCAAGAGCCGACAAGAAACAACATTTCAATATCAGGGCGGCGATCAAGCAGGCGATTCACAACGCGATCGAGTTCGTCATCAATATCAGCCAGACCCGCAAGATCACGTTCATCAATAATGGCGGTTGCAAAACGAGGCTCGGCGAAAATCATCACGCCCGCTGCCGATTGAATGAGATGCGCACAGGTGCGCGATCCAACGACTAGAAAGAAGGCGTTCTGGATTTTGCGATGCAGCCAAACAATGCCGGTTAAGCCACAAAAAACTTCGCGCTGCCCGCGTTCCCGAAGAATGGGTTGATCAACGCATCCCTTTGCACTTGGCTCGGAGGCTGGCACACGGAAGGGAAGGTTCATTGCACAACCTCCATGGCGCTAAAGGCTTCCGCATCCATTTGAAGGCGCGCGGCACGAAGCTTGAGAATAAATTGCGTCGCATTCACCACATAGGTGGCATAGGCCGCCAACGTAATCGCGAAAAGCTGAATGTCGGTCATAAAGCCCATCGTGAGGCCCGCGAGATAAATCGTGTGCAACGCGATGACAACAAAGCTTACAACGTCTTCCCAGAAAAAGGCGGGAGCAAACAAATATTGGCCGAAGACAGTTTTTTCCCAAATCGCGCCCGTTACCATGATGGTATAAAGAACAAGCGTTTTGATCAGGATTGAAATATGGGCGATGGTGGCGCCCTCACCCGTCATCAAGGTACGCATGACGAGACCAAGGCTGATGAGAAAGACGAGGAATTGCAGCGGCGCCAGAATGCCTTGGACAAGAGTCCAGACAGTTTCGTCACGTCTTTTCCGCTCGGCTTCGGTATAAAGCCCCGGACGTTGACTTGGCTGACGGCCACCTACGCTCATCGATCCCTCCCGGGCAGCTCCTCTTCCGTAAACCGGAAATGGGGAAAGCCAACCCTCCATCAGAGGCTAACCTTTGCGGACATAAAGTGTCAAGCAATCTTGACGTAATTAATAAGTGACATTTATGATCGAGCGATTATAAATAGGCGCACTGGCTCCAATTAGGTCATTGAAGCTAAGGCTTGTGTCACGAAAAGACGACACTTTTTGTGTCGAAACGGTTCCGAATCCCGGCGATCTAAAGGATTTTGGGCAAGAGGATGGTCGGGATCACAAGAACAAAGGGGGGAGGCAGGCTTTGACGACATCCGATCGTGGAGAAAACACGGCGACGGCCAGCGATCCTCAAAGCGCCGATTACGGCAGCATTTACCCGTCCGACCCCATCGAGAGCGCGGCCAATGCGAGACGCTCCCCTTTTGATGGTCATTTACACGAATTAGCCGGCACGATCGAAAATGTGATTATCCCCCGTTTACGCGTCAATTTGGGCGTCAGCGGCCTTCCGGCGCGTGAAGCCGCCATTTCCGAGATCGGGATCGGCACAGAAATTGTGGAAAGCTTTGCCAAATTGGTGATGTCGCATGACAACCGGGAGGCATTCCGGTTTGTCGAGCGTCTTTTCGAGTGGAATATCTCGCTTGAATCCATTCTGCTGGATCTGATGGTGCCGGCCGCCCGCTACATGGATCATTTATGGGTGTCGGACAGCTGTAGCTTCGTCGACGTCACGCTCGGAATGACCAGAATTCAGCAAATTTTGCGGCAATGCCGGCAATTTGATGTCGGATTAACCGCAAAATCGACGATTCGGGGCCATATTTTGCTCGTTCCAGTCCCCGGCGAGCAGCATACCTTTGGTCTCAGGGTCATTGAAGAAATGCTCATGCGGGACGGGTGGGAAGTCACCAGCAATCTCCGGGCAAGCGTCGATGACATTATCCAGATGGTCAGCGACTCTCCTTATGAAGTCATCGGACTATCCATCAGCGGCGAGCGCCTTTTAGAACCGTTGCACTCCATTATTAAACTCATCCGGCATCATTCTTTGAACCGATCGATACAAATTATTGTAGGTGGTGCGGTATTTAGGGATAAACCTGAATTAGCAACGTTGATCGATTCGGATTCGATATCGAGCGATGCGCGGGATGTATTGGATACGGTCAATGCGCTGTCGCGAAGCCTTAACATTCGTTCTTGAATTAAAGTAAAGTAATTACAGTGATCAATAAAGAAACCATGCGTGTAAAACAGCAAGGATCCGGCGATAATCCTGGATCAGATCTTGGTATTTTATTTGCAAATATTGACCCGAATGCCGCTGCAAAGCTTTTATCGGCATCGGCGGACATTGTTTTTGTTATTAATTCGGAAGGCATTATTTCCGATAAAGCACTTTATTCTTCAGAATACTCGTCCGAAATCTTTAAAGATTGGGTCGGCAAGTCGTGGCTTGATACGGTTACGATCGAAAGCCGGCAAAAAATCAAGGAAATGCTGCAGGATCTCGCATCCGGGCAGGCCGCCCGCTGGCGCCAAGTCAACCACACAACCCCTTCGGGCACCGATTTCCCCGTTCGCTATATCTTGGTGAAAGTGGGCGCCGAGGGCCATGCCGTGGCCGTTGGCCGGGATATGCGCACGGTTGCCGACATGCAGCAGCGCTTGGTGGCGGCCGAATTGTCCATTGAGCAGGAATATGCCCGCTTACGGCACGCCGAAACCCGCTACAGGCTATTAATGCAGGTCTCGACCGAGGCGATTTTGCTGGTGGATGGCCGCTCGGGGCGCGTCGTGGAAGCCAATCCGTCCGCGGCTACTCTGTTAAACCGTCCGTTAAAGCGCCTGATCGGTTCGGTTTTCTCGGATAATTTCTCCGGTTCCGATATTGGAAAAATCGAGGACATGGTCGTTACCCTCCGCTCATCCGGGCGGATGGACGAAGTAGCCCTATCCTTGGAAGGCGAGCAGCAAGCCGTTGCGAGCGCTACGGTTTTCCGCGAAGACAATGCCATTTACTACCTTGTCCGACTGTTCCCCTTGGCCGTCAGCACGGGCGGAACGGTCGTTTCGCGGCATCAATCGGCGGCGATCCAGGTTTTCCAAGGCATGCCGGACGGGTTTGTCTTGACCGATTTTGACCGGAAAATCCTATCCGCCAACGCCTCTTTCCTCGAAAGTGCCCAATTGGGCACCGAAGAACAGGCCCGCGGCGAACCAATCGACCGCTGGTTGGGGCGTGTCGGCGTCGACACCGGCCTTCTCTATTCCAATGTCATCGAGAACGGGATGGTGCGGCAATTCGCAACCGTCATGCGCGGCCAGTTTGGCACCGTTGAGGACGTTGAAGTATCCGGCTTTGCCGCAAAAGACACCGATCCACCGACCATTGGGTTTACGCTTCGGCGCGTGGCCCGTCGCCAAGTGACGGAAGATCAAAGCAAGCGCAGCCTGCTCCGCTCGGTCGATGAAATGACCAAACTGGTCGGAAAAGTGCCGCTTAAAGACCTTGTTCGCGAGACAACCGATATTATTGAGCGCCTCTGCATCGAAGCCGCCTTGCAGCTCAATGACAATAATCGGGCAAGCTCGGCCGATATGCTCGGCCTGTCGCGTCAAAGCCTCTATGTCAAGCTGCATAGACACGGCATTGAAGACAAGGGCTTTGGTGAGAAAGGCTGACACTTTGCTTTTTAAAGTGTAAATCTAGATTGACATCAATTTTCGTCATGCCTAGTTTCCTTGCATGACGACTTCCATAACCCACCGTCCCGCGGTTCAGATTCCAGCTATCGCTTCAGTCATCGAATTGCTGAAGCCGATTACCTGGTTTGCTCCGATGTGGGCCTTTGGCTGCGGCATTGTTTCGTCCGGTGCGCCGGTCCTGGACAATCTTGGAATGCTCTTATTGGGCGTTCTTTTATCGGGACCTCTCGTGTGTGGCACGAGCCAAGCTGTGAATGATTGGTATGACCGGCATGTTGATGCCTTGAATGAACCCAATCGCCCTATTCCTTCGGGGCGTATCCCCGGTCGGTGGGGGCTCAATATCGGCATCATCTGGTCGGGTTTCTCTTTGCTTGTTGCAGCCGCCATCGGACCGACCGTTTTCTTTGCTGCGGTCTTCGGCGTTGCGGCCGCTTGGGCCTATAGCGCTCCTCCGCTTCGGCTCAAAAAAAATGGCTGGTGGGGCAATAGCGCCGTTGCGCTTTGCTATGAGGGTCTGCCGTGGTTTACGGGCGCGGCCATTATGGTTCATGGCGTCCCTTCGCCAGCGATTTTAGCACTAGCCCTGCTTTATAGCTTTGGTGCGCATGGCATTATGACGCTGAATGATTTTAAGTCTGTTGATGGCGATCGCGAAATGGGGCTGCTTTCGCTTCCCGTGCACCTCGGCGTCACAAATGCAGCACGCCTCGCTTGTGTCGTCATGGCCGTGCCGCAAATCGTGGTGATTGGCCTCCTGATCCGTTGGGATAAACCGCTTCATGCCTTGGGCGTCGTAGCCCTTTTGGGAGCGCAGTTTTTCTTGATGCGTCGATTGCTGAAAGATCCAAACAAAGAAGCGGCATTTTATAATGCGACGGGCACGACACTTTATGTGATCGGCATGCTCGTCAGCGCCTTTGCCGTGCGAACGGTAGCCGGAGCGCTCTGATGGAGAAGAACGGCCTTAGCTGGTTTGGCATTGTTCGCCTGGGACTCGTGCAAACCTCCATCGGGGCCATTGTTGTTTTGAGCACATCGACGATTAACCGTCTGATGGTGGTGGAATTCGCCCTGCCCGCTTTGGTGCCGGGCCTATTGGTGACATGGCACTATCTCATGCAAATCATGCGCCCGCGTTGGGGGCATGGATCCGATATTGGTGGCCGTCGAACGCCATGGATTATTGGCGGCATGGCGGTGCTGGCGTTGGGCGGTTTTATTTCGGCCCTTTCAATTCGCGTTATGGCCTATGACACATCGCTTGGTCTTTTGGTGGCCGCTTTCGCTTTTACCTTGATTGGTGCTGGCGTTGGTGCCGCAGGCACATCGCTCCTCGTGCTCCTAGCCAAAAGCGTCAAAAAAGAGAGGCGCGCGGCGGCGGCAACCATTGTCTGGATTATGATGATCGCCGGCTTTGTGATGACGGCGGGATTTGTCGGTAAATTTCTAAACCCGTTTTCGGCCGATCGGTTGATCCTAATCGCTGCCATTATTTGCCTTGGTGGCTTTGTACTTTCATCCATTTCCCTGTTCCGGCTTGAGACGAAGGCTCTCATCGAAGCAGCAACAAGGCAGGTCGAGAACAAGCCTGATTTTAAAGTCGCGTTACGCGAAGTGTGGCAAGATCAAACGGCGCGGCGCTTTGCGATTTTTATTTTCGTTTCGATGCTCGCCTATAGCGCGCAGGAATTGGTGCTGGAGCCTTTCGGCGCGCTTGTGTTCGGCATGAGCCCGTCGGAGACGGCCTTATTGGGTGGCGCTCAACATGGCGGCGCTTTGGCAGGAATGATTCTGGTTGGCACGCTTGCGACCGTGTTTAGCAAATCGCGTTTCATGGCGCTTCGCAATTGGATCATGCTGGGCTGCGCCGGATCTGCGCTGGCGCTGATGGGCTTGGTAGCAGCATCGCGCATTGGACCGGCTTGGCCGCTCGTGCCTTCGATCTTTGCGCTGGGTCTTGCCAATGGCATTTATGCGGTAGCCGCCATCGGCTCGATGTTTAATTTGGCCGCGAGCGGGGGCGAAGCGCGCGAAGGCCTGCGCATGGGATTATTCGGCGCCGCACAAGGGGTAGCCTTCGGCATTGGCGGGTTTGCCGGCTCGGGCCTGTCGGATCTCATGCGCCTCTGGTTGGGCTCGCCCGTTGGAGCCTATTCGATTGTCTTTGGCGTCGAAGCCCTTCTGTTTTTTAGCGCTACGTTTTTAGCCGCACATATCGGCCAAACCAACGAAACGCGCGGCGATAGGATCGCCTTTCCCCATCCACAAAAAGCCCAACTGGGCATCAGCGGAGGATAGCCTATGCTTGATCGTAGTCTTTACGATGTCGTTGTTGTCGGCGGTGGTCCATCGGGTGCAACGGCTGCCAATGATTTGGCGCGGATCGGACATAGCGTCTTGATGCTGGATCGCGCTGGACGCATCAAGCCCTGCGGCGGCGCCATTCCGCCTCGTGCGATTCGTGATTTCGAAATTCCTGATGAATTGGTAGTGGCCAAAATCAATTGTGCGATGATCGTTTCACCCAAAGATCGACGCGTCGATATGCCAGTTGAAGGCAGCTATGTCGGTATGGTGGATCGCGATGTTTTCGACGAATGGCTGCGGAACCGCGCGCATCAATCGGGAGCCGAGCGTCGCGTTGGCACCTATGAAAAGTTTGAGCGGGATGCTGATGGCACCGCCATCATCACTTATAAAGACGCCGAAGGAATTGAGGAGCGGGTGCACGCGCGATACGTCATCGGAGCAGATGGCGCCCTATCAAAAGTGGCGCGTGATACGGTACGCGGCGGCGATAAAATGCCCTATGTTTTCGCCTATCACGAAATCGTCAAATCGCCTGAGCCCGGTACCGCCGATTTTTCGCCTGCGCGTTGCGATGTGTATTATCGTGGCACGCTCTCGCCTGATTTTTATTCCTGGGTCTTTCCGCATGGCGATACGATGAGCATCGGAACGGGCAGCGCCAATAAAGGCTTCTCCTTAAAAGGATCGGTTGCGGATTTAAGAAAAATAACCGGCCTTGATAAGGTCGAGACGATCCGCAAAGAAGGCGCACCCATCCCCTTAAAACCGCTCAAAAAATGGGATAATGGCCGCGATGTTGTCTTGGCAGGCGATGCCGCTGGCGTTGTTGCGCCCGCATCCGGCGAGGGCATTTATTACGCCATGCTTGGCGGCCGCCTTGCCGCCGATGCCGTTGATCTTTGCCTGAAAACGGGAGATGCCAAAGCCCTCGCCACCGCGCGTAAACGGTTTATGAAAGACCATGGAACGGTCTTCTTCATTTTAGGCATCATGCAGCGCTTCTGGTATGGCAGCGATGCAATGCGCGAGCGCTTTGTTAAAATGTGCGATGATAAAGATGTGCAGCGTTTGACATGGGAATCCTACACCGAGAAAAAACTCGTTCGGAAAGATCCCCTCGCTCACGTTAAAATCTTTATCAAAGATATGGCGCATCTGCTTGGCATCGCACGCGTCGCATGATGGATTATTCCGACACCTATCTTCTTGCGCTTAAAGTCGCCGCAGCCGGTGCCATCATCGTTGGTGGCGTTGGCGGTTTTTTGACCGAGATTGGCCCGTGGTATCGCAGCCTGCGTAATCCTTGGTGGAAGCCGCCGGATTGGGCGTTCGGTCCCATCTGGACGATCATTTTGGCGCTCACCACCATTGGCGCCGCAATGGCTTGGGAAGCTGCGTCCGATGATACGGCGCGGCTAATGATCCTTGTATCGTTCACCGCCAATGCCGTTTTGAACATCGGATGGAATCTGTTTTTTTTCAAACTCCGCCGTCCCGATTGGGCGCTGGTGGAAGTTGTGTTTTTATGGCTTTCGATCCTCGCGATGATCATCGTTGTGCTACCCTTTTCATCGATGGCTGCGCTTTATATCGCCCCGTATCTGGTGTGGGTCTCCATCGCTGCACTCCTTAACCGACAAATTGTTCTCCTCAATCAACCTTTTGGACGCTCCGATCCGCAAGGCAGCTGAAATCAACTCATCCTGCCGTATTGCCGCTCACCGTTAACACCAATTTAAGTGACGTTACGTCATCAATGATGTGCTACTCGTCAACCGTCGGGTAGCATTCCATTGGGCGTGAGCGATTGACGATGACGAAGCGATTTCTGCATGTCGGCTGTGGTCCGGCCAAAAAGGGGCCACGAACGCCGGGTTTTGATAGCGATGAATGGGCCGAAATTCGGCTTGATATCGACGCGTCGGTTAACCCCGATGTTATCGCCTCAATCACCAATCTGAGCCCGATTGAGCCGGCCTCCCTGGATGCGGTTTTCTCATCCCATAATATTGAGCATCTTTATCCCCATGAAGCGCCGGTCGCGCTTGGGGAGTTTCACCGCGTTCTGAAAGATGACGGGTTTGTCGTCATCACCTGCCCCGATATGGCGTCGATTGCCGCCTATATCGCCAATAACGGGCTCGATTCGGTCGCCTATATGTCGGGCATGGGGCCTATTACACCGCTCGATATGGTCTTTGGCCACAACGCCTCCATTCGAAATGGCAATGTCTACATGGCGCATCGTACCGCCTTTACGAGAACGACGCTCCAAAAGGCCCTGTCACAATGCGGATATGGCTCGATCATGACCTTCGAAAAGCCTGCCCGTTTCGAATTATGGGCGCTGGCGACAAAAACCGAGCAAAACCGCGTGAAAGTGGTTGATCTCGTCATGCAGCATATTCCGGGTAGCCAATCGATCCGGGAGCGGCTTCTGGCCGAATAATCGCTCGTCAGCTGTCCCGTCATCCAACCGAACCGCAGCGGTGAGGCGAAGCCTGCCTGATCCGGCCTCTGGCGACTGCCGAATCGGCAAGTTTCCGAGATTTCCCATTAAAAACAAAGGGTTAATTCAACCCTATCAGCCGCTTGATAGTATTAATGTCAAAACGAATTGACAATCTTAACTGTCATAATATCATTACACTTGTCGTCGTACGACAGTGGGAATGGGGTCGTCCGGGCTTTTGCTCGGGAGGCAACTTTGTCGCAACCCGCGTGCGGGTTCAGCACGAGAATGATCGCATTACTCCATGGAGGTAGCGATATGAGCGATGATGCACACCGCGTCTGGCCAACCGGCCTAACACACGCGGAATCTGAGGAACTGCACAAGCATATCATCGATGGCGCCCGTGTTTTCGGTGCTATCGCGCTGTTCGCGCATTTCCTTGCTTATGTTTATTCACCCTGGCTTCACTGAGGGAGAACGGACATGAACCAAGGAAGAATGTGGACGGTAGTTAAGCCAACCGTTGGGATTCCAGTATTTCTGGGCGCCGTGGCGGTGACTTCGTTGATTGTGCACTACGCCATCCTGACCCACACGACGTGGTTCCCTGCTTTCTTAGAAGGCGGCCACAAGAAGGTCTCGATGGAGATTCAGACAACCGCTCCGGCGGCTCTTAATCTTAAAAACGTAGCGATCTTGAATTCCTAATTCAGGATTTTTTCGCGAGTAATGGGTCGGGATCGCACGGTTCCGACCCTTTCATCCTGCACTATTTTATAAAATTGATACATCCTCCACGGCACTGATCGGCATGGGGTATGAAGAGATTGAGGGCGGGCTTGAACCCGTATCCATGGGGCGGAAAAGGACTGGCTCACATGATGACCCGCGTCAGCCTGAAACTCATTCAAACTTGGGCAAGCTTTGGGCCTCGATTCTTGCCTTTTGCCGATGTGGCCACGCCCGATTTGCCACTGAGCCGCTTACTCCGATTATCCCTTTTCCAAGTCACTGTCGGCATGGCGCTTGTATTACTCGTCGGCACCCTAAACCGCGTGATGATTGTCGAATTGGATGTCCCGGCATCCCTTGTTGGTGTGATGATTTCACTGCCTCTGATTTTTGCGCCTTTCCGAGCCTTTATCGGTTTTAAATCAGACATTCATCAATCGGCATTGGGATGGCGAAGAGTACCATTTATTTTTCGCGGTACGATGATTCAATTTGGCGGCCTTGCCATCATGCCTTTTGCATTGCTTGTGCTTTCTGGTGGCGGTGAATCAGCGCGTTATCCGATATGGGTTGGACAATTTGGTGCAGGCATCGCGTTTTTACTTGTAGGGGCAGGTTTACACACGGTGCAAACCATTGGGCTTGCACTAGCAACGGATTTGGCACCCAGTGAATCGCAGCCGAAGGTTGTCGGTTTAATGTATGTCATGTTGCTTGTCGGCATGATCATCAGCGCCGTCATTTTTGGCGCGCTGTTAGCGAATTTTAGCCCGCTCCGTCTGATCCAAGTGATTCAGGGATGCGCGATTATCACACTTGTTTTCAATACGATCGCATCGTGGAAACAAGAAGGTCGCAACGCGGGCCGCCGTAATCCGGCCAAACAACCGCCGTCCTTTCGTGAATCCTGGCAATCCTTTGCCCAAGGCGGACATGCGGTCCGCCGCCTTTTATCGGTTGGCCTTGGCACGATGGGGTTTAGCATGGCGGATGTGCTGCTCGAGCCTTATGGCGGGCAAGTTCTCCATCTCAGTGTGGGTGCAACAACGAGCCTCACCGCAACCCTTGCAGCGGGCGGCTTGATTGGTCTTGCTTTGGCATCCCGCGTCTTAAGCCGCGGCGCAGATCCCTTTCGAATGGCAAGCTACGGCGCACTAACAGGGGTTCCCGCTTTTATCTTGGTCATTGCCGCTTCGCCTGCGAATGAGCCGCTCTTTTTCGCGGTTGGTACCTTGATGGTAGGGTTTGGTGCAGGGCTTTTCGGACATGGAACTCTGACGGCGACCATGAATCTTGCGCCCCGCAATCAGGTTGGATTAGCACTTGGTGCATGGGGGGCGTCGCAGGCGGTTGCGGCCGGACTTGCCATCGCAATCGGTGGAATTCTACGAGATAGTGTTGCTGCGATGCCGCTCCGCGGCGAGTTCGGCGCCGCAACCGGATATATGTACGTCTATGCGCTCGAAATTATTTTATTGATCTTTACCTTGGCCGCTATGGCACCGCTTATTCGACCTGACCGTCAAGCGAATGCCCAAAGCCAATTGGGCTCACCCTAGAGATTTGGAGAGCCAGGCGATGCACAATAAAACACCCGCAAGTCCCGCGCTTCCATGGGCCACCAGCATGGCATTGGATTTGAAGGTCGAGCCGCGCCCGAAAACCGGCCTAAGCAGGCCGAAAAAGGCCGCAAGCGCCAAGATCCCCGCCGCGATGTCGCCAAATTCACCGGCAGGAACCGCATCACCAATCGGCCAGCCCTTCAGCATAATCACCACCATCTCAAGCGTGGCTAAGCCAAATAAAACATGCACCCCGATGAGAACCGACTTTCGTTTGCCACGTATGAGAAGCAAGACAAGGCTAAAACCAAGGAACATGGTGACAAAGGGAAGGATGATAAAGAGAGAAATTGGCATATCAGCACCCAGCCAAAAGGACACAACAGTGGTTAGCCTTCACGATAACCTCCAAAACATGTCTCGGGCAATGCTTGTGTCTCCTCCCATGATCACCCTTGCCGGACATCGTGATCCGGTTGCCAGAATAAGCTTTCTATCGCACATTCCACCGAAAGGTAGAGGCGCAATTACCACCAAGGGCGACGTTTGCGGCGCTCAAACACAACCTAACAGACAGGCGTAAACATCATGAGCACACTCAATACGCGGATCTACAGAGCCTATGGTGACGCCGTTAGCGCGGTCAATCGGTTGCATAAAAAGAAGTTCGATAAAAATTTCGTCTTCCTGATCTCGAACGCCGAAAATCAGTCTTCCGAACCCGATGCGACGCTTCAAGATCGGCTCACAAAGGCGGGCATCCCTGCGAGCGATGCGGCGGGCTTTATCGACTATATCAATCAAGGCTATTCACTGGTTGCCGTTCATGCGCCTTGGGGCGAGTCGCGCAATGCCGCGATCATCGTGGATAAGTTTTCGCCTGAAAAAATTGCTGCTGCGACCAAGAAATACGAATCGCCAAGTTTTCTCGACGGCACGCCGTTTTCGCGGTTTTTTGACATTCCGCTTTTATCAAAAGACCCGACTCCGTTTGCGACTTTCTGGAACATGCCGTCGGTTGTTAAATCATCAACGCCCTTTTCCAACTGGATTGGAATTCCTGCGATCTGGCGGCAGCCGTCGTCCGAAACCTCTTTGTTCGGAATGCCAAAACTCCTTCGCACCAAGCAAAGCCTTTCATCTTGGTATAATCTTCCCCTGCTGACGAAATCCGCCCGACCCTTCTCGGAATTTTTCCGGATGCCGGAGCTTACCCGTATTGCAACGCCATTCTCGGCCTTTTTTCGGGTGCCCTCTTTGATCAATCAAAGAGGATGGGATGCGCAGGTTCAGGGGTGGCCAAAACTGACCCATACCTCGACCCCGTTTTCGACGTTTCTCGGGATTAATGTTTTATCCAAATCCGATGAGACCACCTTTCCAACGGGCGGCGTCAGTCGCTTAAGCCGCGTGGCGGCCCCGCTATCCTCAATGCTGGGCATGCCAACGGTTACCAAATCGAGCTGGACCCTATCCGGTCTGTTAGGCCTTCCAATGCTGACAAAGCCCCGCAAGGCCGCCGATTGAGGCGCCTCGTTCAGCGGGCCCGCGCATAGGCGGGAAACAGCATGGATGAATGGATTAAGAGCGGCACGATCACGGAGATTGTTCTCCTGGTCATGGCGGTGGAGGCCATCATCGTGACGCTTTATCTGCGTCACGCGGGGCAAAATTCATCGATTCCGGGGTTTTTGGCGGCGCTTTTGGCAGGAGCCTGCCTTGTTTTGGCCCTGCATACGGCACTTACCGGATCGAGCCTTGGCGAGATTGCTGTATTTCTTGGTCTGAGCCTCCTTGCGCATCTGGGTGAGCTTGCCTTAAAAATTCGTGGTCTCAAGGCAAATCCAAATCAGGGGAGTCAGACGTAGATTGTCGTCAGCGCAAATGCGGCTGACTCCAAAAGGGATCAGTCATAATGTCCAAGAACTTTATTTTCTCCTCGATCGCCGCAGCAATGCTCCTTGCAACCCCTGCTTTTGCCGATGGCGACGCAGCAGCTGGCGCGACCGTATTCGTCAAGTGCAAGGCCTGCCACGAGAACGAGCAGGGCGTAAACAAGATCGGCCCAACGCTGAAAGGCGTCGTTGGCCGGAAGACGGCCTCCATCGCCGATTACAAATATTCGGACGCCATGGCCGCCAAGGGTGCCGAAGGCCAGGTGTGGGACGAGGCAACGCTTGCTGCCTATCTTCCAGATCCGAAAGCCTATGTACCCGGCACGAAGATGGCCTTCGCCGGCCTCAAGAACCCGCAAGAAGTGGCCGACGTTATCGCCTATCTAAAATCCAAGCCATAAGCGTCAGCCAAGCTGGCTATTGCCGGTTTGCTCTATTAAGATCGCGCTTATGACTGATATTGAGCGGCGTAAGCGCGATCATTTAGATATCGTTCTTTCCGGTACGGCGTCCCATTCGATGCCGGCCGGTTTCGACGGTTTATCCTTCGAGCACAATGCCTTGCCCGAAGTAGATTTCGATCAGATCGATCTTTCCTCCCAGTTTCTCGGCTTTGCGCTGCGTATCCCCTTCCTTGCTTCCTCGATGACGGGCGGGCCGGTGGAATCCGTCACCATCAACCGCGCGCTGGCCGAGGCCGCGCAGCAATGCGGCTTTGCGATGGGCGTCGGCTCGCAACGGATTGCGCTCACCACCGATGAGACGCATGGGCTGGGGCGGGAATTGCGCCGCTTGGCACCCGATATCCCGATCTTCGGTAATCTCGGCGCCGTTCAGCTCGTCAATGGCATGGGGATTGACGATGCCCGCCGTGCGGTTGACGCGATTGAGGCCAATGCCCTCATCCTGCATCTTAACCCCTTGCAAGAAGCCTTGCAAAAGGGCGGCGATATCAATTTCAAAGGCGTCACGCAGGCGATTGAGCAGCTTGTACCGCGCATCGGCGTCCCGATTATCGTCAAGGAAGTGGGCAGCGGCATATCGGCAGCGGTCGCTAAGCGGCTGATTGAATGCGGGGTAGCGGCGGTTGATGTCGCGGGCGCTGGCGGTACCAGCTGGGCCGCGGTTGAAGGCAAACGATCGGCCGAGACCGCCGATCAATCGCTCGGCGAAATCTTCCGCGATTGGGGTATTCCGACGGCGCAATGCTTGGACGAAATCCACTCAGCCCATCCGACCCTTCCTTTGATCGCCTCAGGCGGCATTCGCCACGGGCTTGATGCGGCAAAAGCCATCCGCCTCGGGGCAGGATTGGTGGGTCAAGCTGCGGCCTTGCTGCCTGCGGCCACCCAAAGCACGGAAGCGGTGATCGCCCATGTCGAAACCTTTGCGCGCGCGCTCAAGATCGCTTGCTTCGTCACAGGTTCCGCCTCGCTCGACCAATTGCGGCACGCGCCCTTACGCGGTTAATCTCCTTTACACCTGCCATAAAAAAACGCCGGAACTTGCGTTCCGGCGTTAAGTTGCCTGGGTGGAACAACCGCTCAGGGATTAGCGACGCGCAATTCAGGATAATCCTTCGCCATGCTCACACCGTAGAGGGGCTTGTTGACGCCTTGGTGGCAGGTTGCGCAGTTAATTTTAGCAACATCGCCCGACGGGCCTAACCGGTTCTTCGGGAAGGTGCCTTGCAGCGATGCCATGAAGGTTTCGTTGAGGTCGGTGACCATCCGAAGCCCGTGCCATGCCGGCACGCGTTGCGGACGGCTTTCCGACCAGCTCGCGAATTGCCGCGAGTTGTGACAGAAGGTGCAGTTCACGCCCAACGCTTCCGACATATGGATCATGAGCCCATAGGTGACTTCCGTGTCGTGGATGCTGGCCCCCGGCTTATCCGTCGGCAAGGCCGTTGTGCCATCAACGCGGATCTGCGCCCCCTTCGCTAAAAGCGTGGTGAACGGATCATAAGGCAGCGATGTCATGCCAACCGATTTCGAGGCCAAGCCCTCACCCTGACGGCTTGCCGACATGCCAGCAGCATGCGGAGGCCCATCATTCTTGAACCAGATATTGGCCGGCACAGGATTGCCGCGATGGCAGGTGTAGCAGGTTACACCAGTTTGCTGCACATGCGGCGTCCACATCGTGTTGATCTGACGCGTCATCTGCAACATGCGGCGTGCGACGACCTTGGTATAGAGGCCGTCATCCGCCATGTTCTCAGGGTTATGGCAATAGGTGCAGCCTTCATCCGGTGCGACCCAATTTGTAATTGCACCCATCAAACGGTTGAACTCTTCAACATCGAGATCGCCAAGAACTTTGACGTTTTGGTAATCAGGGCTGTCTTTGACCTTGATGCCTGAGAGTTGCGCCGGAGGATCAGACTCAGGCGCAATGTTTTTCGACTTAACAATCGCTTCGGTGCGTGGGTTTTGCGTCCACACCATACCCACACCGCGAGGCCCTAATTGCGTCGAGGCCATAGGCGGACGCTCCCAGTGCATCAGCGTGGCCATGGCCAGCAAGGCCCCGGCTGCTACCGCGATAAAGGCGAGACCATATTTCATATTCATGATCGGGTCCTCCGCTTACTTGGCCGCTAGGGCAGGATCGAGGACCGGCGCCCACATGTCATACGCATATTCAGGCGCGAAGCCGTGCTTGATACCCCAGAGATACCAATTATCGACAACGGTTCCGGTTAGAAGAATGCCGATGCCGCCTGCCAGCGGACACAGCACCGCAAACCACCACGCCCAGCGATGGATGGATTCCATCGTTGCGTTAAAGCCCATCGTCCAACGCCAGAACAAGGCCGCGCGCTCAGATGCCGTACCGCGATCAACAATCTGTTCGATTTCACGCTCACCACCCAGCCGAGATACGGCCAGAATGGTTGCCGCATGCATCGCGAACAACAAAGCCGAGCCATAAAGGAAGGCAATCGAGAGCATGTGGAACGGATTGTAGAACAGATTGCCGTAGCGGATCGAGAATGCCGCCGTCCAATCGAGATGCGGGAAAATGCCAAAAGGAACCGCCTCACCGAAATTGCCCATCAGCAATGGACGGATAAAGCCCAGCACCAGATAGAGCCAAATGGCAGCGGCAAATGCCCACGCCACATGCGTGCCCATGCCCAATGCGATGGCCCGGCGATAGGTCCGCACCCACCACAAAATAATGCTCGCGGTTAAGAAGAAACCGGCGAGAAGCCACCATCCGCCCTCCGCCATTGGCGGGAAGTGAAGGCCATATTTTGCGGGTGGCGGCTCAAGCGCCAGCCAGAACAATTGCCGCACAAATTGTATCGGATTCCAGTTAACCGATGCCCACATGTTGAGACCGATAATCTCAAAGGCAATTACACCGCAAAGGATCGATAAAATGCCAAGCCAACCGAGATAGATCGGGCCAACTTGCGCGTCCCCCAACAGGCCGAACAGATGCACGAAAATGGGCTTGCCAACCCGTTCCCGGTTACCCCCGTTCGGGAGCGGAACACCCATATCGGCAGGTCCATGGATCTGCGTCCGGGTAAAAATATTTTGATATTCGATCATTGTCATTGTCCTCGCTTAGGACCAGATCGGGAGGTCAAGCCACCAGTTCCACCACTCCGGCCAACCTTTGGTCCAAAGCGGTCCACTGATGACGATACAAACGGCACTGAAGAACACCGCACCCAAGGCCAGAAACAGGCCGAGGCGGTGAATACCAAGCGTACCGATCGAGTAGCCAATCGTGTCACGGAAAAAGCTGTTTTCATGCTCGGCCGTTTTAACGGGTTCACCCTTTTGCGGGTTCGTCGCCGATAAAACGAGAGAGCCGTGCAAGCCAAGCGCCATGGTCGTTGTGAAGAACAAGGACACAGCAATCATATGCGCTGGGTTATAGTGGAAATGCAGGTACTGGTAACCGACATTCGAAACCCAATCGAGATGGCTGATGATCCCGTATGGAAATCCGTGTCCCCATGCGCCCAACAAAATCGGCCGGACGACAACAAGGGTGACATACGCACCAATGGCAAAGCTGAACGCGAATGGAACGTGATACCCAATGCCGAGCTTGCGGCAAATTTCCACCTCGCGCAGCGCCCATGAAACGAAAGAACCGATGGCACAAACGGTAATGACTTGCCAGAAGCCGCCTTCTTTCAGTGGTGCCATACCTAATCCATATTTAAGATCGGGCGGCGCGATATTGATTTGGAAAATATTCCAAGTCGGTCCTTGAGACGCGGCATAAATAATCAATGCGGTTCCAAGCGCTGCGAAGAAGATCGTCAGAACGCCGAAAAAGCCCACATAAAACGGACCCATCCAAAAATCGAACAGGTCTCCACCGATCAAGGTACCGCCACGGACGCGATACTTTTTTTCGAAACTGAGCATTGCCATCCGGGTTTCTCCATCTCAGCCAGAGCAGTTAGTAAAAGCAGGGTCGTTAGTGGACGGAGCAGACCGCGCGGGAATACTCCGTCCACAAGTTAGCCAAGATCATCAGCGTTAGCTGATCATCTCGCTGATCGTCACATCCAAAGCAGCTGCCTTCTTTGGTCCTTCGATCCAGTTGAACCGGCTCGTCGAGAGAAGGATGAAGTGGATGGTGAATGCAAGAACAGCTAGAAATACCGCTAGGGCAATCAAGGTCCTGCGTGGATCGAACATCAGCCAAATACGCCACATGATTCGATCCTCCTTACGAGAACATCGATGTCAGCTGCGAAACAGCTGGCAAGATGTGATCGTTGAGCGAATAGCCATTCACCCCTGGAAACCATGG
>CANGLU010000006.1 GCA_947455025.1 Hyphomicrobiales bacterium | reverse complement strand
TGTCATTGCCGGTTCCGCCTTGGACCGAGTCCTTGCCACCATTGCCATCAATTGAATCGCCGGAATCATCGCCGATGAGGGTATCGGCAGCAGTAGAACCTTTGATGTTGTGGATATTCGTATAGATGTCGCCGGTGGCAAAGCCCTTATCGCCCGTGCCGTGTTTAAGATCCACCGACACGCCCAGCCGCGACATGTCATAATAAACCCAATTATCACCCGTGCCGCCATCTATGGTATCGGCACCCGCTGCGGCATGGATCGTGTCATTGCCTTCTGCGCCGGAAATCGAATTGCCCGCCGGAAGCAGGGACAGGTTGATGATCGAGCGGCCATCCGATGTATTGGTGGTAATCTGCTCGGCGTCGTTATGGACATCGCTGACCTGAACATAGACGCTTGACGTAACGGTTGTGACCGATTTCGTATCGGTCTTTAAACCGAGGAAAGTCAGGCTAAGCGAGAATTTATCGGCATTCGCATTGGCCGGTACCGTATAGGCCAATTGGAATTGAAACTCGTTGGCGCCGCCAACCTTCGCACTGATTTGGTAGACAAGATGACCAGCTGCGTCTTTGCCGGTGGGGTTTACCCCTAAGATGGTGTATCCGTCGGGTATGCCGGATATGGTTAGTGTGGAAAACGTATAGCCGCCGACAACCGATGGCGTGAGTGAAATCACACGACCGGCCTGACCTGCGCTGGAATAGTTGGGATTGTCGGCCCAGATCTCATCGGCACTCGAGGTACCCGTTAGCGTTTCAGCTCTGCTTTGGGCGGAATAACTTGAATCGGTATCCGCAGGCGCTACGCCGGAGCCGCCTTTAATCAGTTGCCGACCGTCAACACTTTCCTTGAGCGGACTCGATTCAACGATTTGATAGAGCTTGGCGGTAACCGGAACATCGAACGCGTAAGCGACGGCATTATTAACGGGCTCGGTCGCCTTTGCGATTGAAATGATAGAAGGATTGGCGATCGCGGACGAACTGCCCGTGGCGCCCACCGTGCCGGGTTGGACTTTTTCGACGGGAGGTGCGTTGAAATCAGCCGTCTTTGCACCGTCATTTTCACCCGTCCTACCGTTCTTGGCACCCGAGACAACGGGTTGAGGCGGCACGGGGGGCTCACCGCCACCAATGCCGTTTTGGCCGGTGGAGTTCTGATCGGCATCATTGGTATTTCCACCCTTCTTCTTGGGCAGAAAGTCCGGCGAGGATAATTGAACCGATGGTGTGATATCGACCAAGCTTGTTTGGCCGATCTGGGCCACAACGGCTTGCGGGGAAGCAACCGTACCCTTGAAGGTAAGGCGGGGAGGGTTGCCCCCAATCAAATCCAAGGCCAGGCTCGGCAAAATAATCTTCGAATTATCTTTGAAGATCATCACCAAATCGACATCAAGCGCTGTTAATTTGACGTCACTGGCCGCGAAAGAAAAATTCAATTCAGGCATGTTGCCTGTATCGATCACCCGGATCGTGCCGGTGTCGGGCTTGCCGATGGTGGAAATGCTATCCCGCGAAATCGCGCCCGTCGCGTCTTGGACGATGACAGGCATAATCGTCGGCTGTTCGCCCGAAACAGGTGCTTCGGTCGCTGCTTTGGCCGTTATGGGGGCAGTGTTACCATCAGCCGCCATTGTCTTAATTTCACCTCGCTCAACACAATCGACACAATAAAAATGTCATTCAACGCTACGATATAGCCTGAAAAATTTTGTTTATTTTTAATTTAATACTTTAATCAATCATCCTTTTTTGAAATTACGATCGCCAATACGTCGATTTATGCCGTCTTGATTGTGAAAAATTTAAAATTAAGCCAAACCAACGCTTTCTTAAAAGCCAACCTATCGATAAATTCCCTTATCGATAAAAACGTAAAATCTGTCAAATAACCTAAGGTTGTATGATCTATGTATTTACAATAAAAATTGATAATGGAATGATTAAATATATAACATTTTTATATATGTATAAATTAAGAAATAGATTTTATATATAGTATCTATATTTAATTTAAAAAAACTTATTGTGAAATAATTATTGTTTATACTATAAATACTTAACTAATTAAATATAAACTTCATTTTATTTAACGAAAGAAGAGTGGTGATGTCTCCTGGAAACGGATGGCAATTTATAAAAAAATGACGTAAGGGAATTTTAGATTATACAGTATGGCGCATAGGGGCGTTCTTGATTCGGTTAATTTTGGATGAATAGGCCAGTGATTTTGGGTTTGAATGCGACAATGCGAATGGCAGCTTTCGCGGCTCTCGTCGCGATTTTGTCATTGAATGCAGCCTCGTCGTCGTTTGCGGCGGATGCTTCGGCGTGTCTTGCGTCAAAAACGGGCGCGAAAGGGAAGGCCGCTTGTCGTTTGAACGCTAGTGATGGCGCAAAGGCGGCCTCGCCGGCGGTTCCTAATAATTTTAGGGACGTGGTGGCCTATGCGCTCGAGATTAATCCGCAGATTGCCTATGTGCGTGGCCAATATGTCGAGGCGCGGGCCGGTGTTGGGGTCGCTGAATCGAGCGCCGGTATTCAAATGGACGGGAGCGTTGGTGCAGGTGTTGGCGCGCAAGGTACGACATCGGTTCCGCTGGATGTGACCTTGCTGCAAAATCCTGCCTTTACCGAAGCCAAGCGCTATATCGGTTCGGTTACCGCTAAAAAATTACTGTATGATTTTGGTGCAACGGACGCCAATATTTCACGGGCGCGGCAATTGGTGGAAGCCCAGAGGCTGACGCTTGAGTCAAAGGTCAATGACATCGGCTATAGCATTGCTGATGCCTATCTTCGGGTGTTTCAATCCCGCGAATTGGCCAAATTGAACGATGACAATATCGCGGCGTTGGAAAAAATTCAGGATCTCGTCAAAGCGAACGAAGCGAATGGCAATGGAACTGTTGCGGATGTTAAGCGCGTCGAGGCGCGGTTGGTGGATGCGCGCGCGGTGAGTGCGGATACGATTGCGGAATTACAAACGGCGATCGACTCGTTCCGCCGGCTTGCCAGGAGTGATCCGGGCGATTTGCAGCCGGCGCCCGATCTATCCGATTTTATCCCCAAGACGGCGGAACGAAGCATCGAGATTTTGAAACAGACCAGCCCGCATTTGCGCTCGGTCGATGCCTCGCTGAAGGCGGCCAATCTTGAACTCGAAGCCAAAAAGCAAAGCACTAAACCGCAGATTCAGTTGCAATCCGATACGACGTTGAAGGCCTATTCGGGAACCTATTGGAATAATCTGGATAGCCAAGCCATCGTCTCCATGACGTATAAATTTATGGATGGCGGATTGACTCAATCGCAGATTAGCCAAATCCTCGCCCGTATAGGTCAGACCGAAGATTTATTCCGCAATGATCGGGATCAGGCGGAAGCGGATTTGCGGAAATTTTACACAACCATTGAGGCCGCACGCTCCAAGACCGAAAGTCTGGAGAGTGGCGTCAGTGCGAGTGCGAGTGCGCGAGACCTTTACACCGAACAATTTAGCGCCGGTAAGCGGACCTTGTTTGAATTGCTCGATATCCAAACCTCCTATTTCAACGCCAAGCGCGCGGCGATTTTGAACATGTTTGAAGAGCGCCGTTCCGCCTATTCGGTACTTCAAATTCTTGGCCTGTTCGTTGGCGCGGCCAATGGCGACAAAAATCCGCTTGTTGCGGAGGCTGTTTCCTCGCCGCCTCATCCGGAGCTTTCCAAAACACGGACCCCTAAAAAGGCGCCGGTGAAAAAATAACGCGGCTTGTGTCGCGTTCTACTCGGCTAAGGATACGGAAGCCGCCGCAGGTTGATGGCCAATTGATCGCCATTTGGTATCGGTGAGTTGAGGCTTTGACGCATCCAGCGACAAAAGCTCGGCCAACCGGTTGCGGGCGCGGTTGACGCGGCTTTTCATGGTGCCAATGGCGCAACCACAAATCGAGGCCGCATCTTCATAGGAGAGACCCGACGCGCCGACGAGAATGATAGCTTCGCGCTGGTCGGCGGGCAATTGCTGGAGAGCGGATCTGAAATCAAGCATGTCCATATGGCCGTGTTGCTCCGGCAAGGATGCCAATTGACCCGCCATTTCACCGTCGGGATCTTCTACTTCCCGCCGCCGCCGTCGAAATTGCGAGTAAAACTGGTTGCGCAAAATGGTGAAGAGCCACGCGGGCATGTTGGTGCCCTCCGTAAAGGACCCGATATGCCCCCACGCCTTCACGAGCGTTTCCTGCACAAGATCATCGGCTTTATCGGCATTGCCGCACAAGGAGATGGCAAAGGCACGCAGACTGGGAATAGCGGCTAAAAGCGCTTTGCGGATATCGGGGGCGTTGCTCATTCGCCGCCCTCCGGTTTTGAGGTTTTGCTCTCGTCTTCCAAGGACTGCAGAAGGTTGAGGAACCGATCCGGAATTGGTTCCTCCAGAATGGAAGAATAAAGTTGCCGCAACTCTTTCCCGATATGGGTATCGAGTTGCGTGACAGCCGATTTCTTGACCTTTTGTGTGGCATCCGGGCGCCGCTCCCGCTTGGCGGTCGGGACGGCTTTCGCGTCGGTCATATCATCCTCCATCATCGTCATAGCCTGATGCCTCTGGTCGAAAGTACGGCCTTTTCCTCTGTCTACAACTCCGTCAAATACCGTAAGTTCCACTACGGGAACTTTTTCTTTTCTCGCGCGTTAATCCGTCGCACCCACACCTTACCTATTGGGTGGGGGGCGTTCAACGAGGAGCAGATTATGAGTGTATCGCTGCAAATTCTTGCGGAACTTCCTATGATTAGGCGTTTTGCGCGGGTCGTAACGGGGACCCAGGAGGCTGGCGATTCTCACGTCGAGACGGCCCTTTCGAATGTGCTTGCTTTACCGGAAAGCGCGCGAACAACGGGCGATCTGCGGTTGATCCTGTATAAATTTTTGATCGCGGCCCTACGCGCCCATGATCCGGTCACCACCGTCAAAGCCCAATCAGCGGCCACCGGCACGGCGGCCGACCGCCAATTGATGCGCGTATCCCCGCATCATCGGATCGCTTTTCTGTTAAAATCGCTAGAAGGTTTTGCCCTATCCGATATTGCCCATATTCTCGATTGCTCCGCCACCGATGCCGAACATCTGGTGGCTGAGGGCAGCCGCGAAATTGCCGAGCATTTGCAGACCGATGTTTTGATCATCGAAGACGAGCCGCTGATTGCGTTAGACCTTGAGGATTTGGTGCTCGGATTGGGCCATCGCGTGACCGGCATCGCCCGAACCCATGCGGAAGCGCTTCAGTTGATCGGGCGGAAAAGCCCCGGCATTGTGCTCTCCGATATCAAACTGGCCGATGGGTCATCGGGCTTATCGGCGGTGAATGATATTTTGAAAAAGCACAATGTTCCGGTGATTTTTATCACCGCCTATCCGGAGCGCTTTTTAAAGGGCGATAAGCCGGAGCCGGCTTTTCTGGTGACGAAGCCCTATTTGCCTGAAACCATTCGTGCGTTGATCAGCCAAGCCTTGTTTTTTGATCAACGCGCCGGGCTTAAACAGGAATCCGCGGCATAAGACCTCCGGAACTAAACCTGCACCTTCGACGTTTTTCATATCGCAATGGTTTGATCGCATCGCGGCGGTTGAGCCGTCACTGGCCTTAACGGGCCAGGCCTCGTCACATCGCTCCCCCGCAATGTTGACCAAGAGGAATTGCCTATGCCGAACGATAAGGAACGAACGACGCCGGTCTTGCGCGGATTTGCGGCGATGGATCCGGAGCGTCGCCGTGAGATTGCCCGCAAAGGCGGCGGCAGTGTGCCCAAAGAAAAGCGCAGCTTTTCGCGTAATCCTGATTTAGCTGCGGAAGCCGGACGCAAAGGCGGACAAAATGTAGCCCCCGAAGACCGAAGCTTCTCGCGCAACCATACGCTGGCGGCAAGGGCCGGACGCAAGGGTGGCGAAACCTCGCATGGCGGCCCAAAAAAAATCTAGATGATGGGGTTTAAGTGTTCGTTCGGTCTTTTAAATGCTGCTCCCATGCAAGCGCATGGGTGACGATGGTATCGAGATGATCAAAGCGGGGCTGCCACCCCAGCAGCGAGCGAATTTTTTCACCCGTTGCAACGATCTCGGGCGGATCGCCGGGGCGGCGATCATCAAGGCTTACCGGAAAATCAACGCCTGATATTTTCTTGACCGTATCAATCACCTCACGAACCGATGAGCCGTGCCCATAGGCGCAATTGATGACGGTGCCTTTGCCGCCGGAGCGAAGGTAATCGAGCGCCAGCACATGGGCGCGGGCGAGATCGGAGACGTGGATATAATCGCGAATGCAGGTGCCATCGGGCGTTGCGTAATCGGTGCCGAAAATGCTCATGCCCGCGCGGCGTCCTGTTGCGGCCTCGGCGGCTGTTTTGATGAGATGGGTCGCGCGCGGCGTGGCTTGGCCCGAGCGGCCTTTGGGATCAGCGCCCGCAACATTGAAATAGCGCAAGATCATGGCATTGAGGCCGTAAGCACGCGACGCGTCCTCCAACATCCATTCGACCATCAGCTTTGATCGGCCATAGGGCGATACGGGGGCAGGCGGGCTTTCCTCCGTGACCGGCATCTCGCGGGTTTCGCCATAGACGGCGGCGGTGGATGAAAAGATGAAGTGCTTAACGCCACCCTCGACGGCGGCCTCGATCAGCGTCCGCGCTTTTGAGGTGTTGTTGAGATAATAGCCGAGCGGATCGGACATGGAATCGGGCACGACAATTTTGGCCGCAAAATGCGCGATGGCATCGATTTGATGATCCGCAATGACACGGCTTAACAGCGCTTTGTCGCCAATATCGCCTTCCACCAACGTGACGCCTTGCGGCACCAGCCAGGGAAAGCCCGTCGATAAATCATCGAAAACGACGATCTCTTCGCCCGTCTCGAGAAGATCGAGCACCATATGGCTGCCAATATAGCCAGCCCCACCTGTGACAAGGATCGTCATGCTTGGCCTCTTTTACGTCTTATTCGCTGCTTGGTGAGCGAGGAGAAAGGAACAGTCATTACACCCGGGCGTTGATGATGAGACGGCCCATACAACAGGACCAACACGAGATGGATCATCCTCAATTTGTCGAGCGCCAAGCCGAATGTGCGACGATGCTCATTGCGATAGCAAAAATTCTATTGGACGTCGATACGCATGATTTCGCGGTATGGCTTAGGCTCGTCGCCGATGACATTGAAGCCAAGGGCATGGAGCAGGGGCTTGATATTGAATTGGCGGCCAATGATGATGAAGGGTCTTGCGACCTGACTTAAGCGTGCAAATAAGCGATATCTTCAATTTTTTGCGGGGTAGGATCCGTCCACCCGCAACGCATCCGCCATTTCAGCCCACCAGGTTGGGCCACCACAAAGGCATTGCCGTTTAACGATTTGGGGACGATCATTTCCAGCACATTCATGCCATAGCCGTGGTGATTAAGCGTTGGAATAATATCGGTGCCATCGGTCTCATCCCAGACGAAGGAAAGGGTGTTTTGTCCAAAGAGATCTGTATCGACCCACCAATCGATCGTGACGGAGCCCGTTGGTTTAGCAAAGGCGCCATAGGCCAGTGCATTTTGAGTGAGTTCATGGATTGCCGCACCAATGGCTTCGGCACTTTCGGGACGCACGAGGATTTCTTTGCCGGAAATTTTGATGCGGTTGAGCAAAGCCTGATCCACGGTTTTGATTTGCGCATGAACCAATTCAAGGAGTGGCGCGCCTTGCCAATCTTCGCCGATGATCAGATCAAACGAAGGGGGCGATGGAATGCAGGCGCGTGGTGAAGCGGTTTTCAAACTCGTTTAAGGTTTCGCTGCTGTTTAACATCTGGCGCGCCATGGCCGAGATGACGGCGATCAGATTTTGGTTGCGATGGGCCAATTCGGCGGCGAGCGCTTCAATCTTGGATTCACGCTGTCGGCGTTCGGTAACATCGAGCGCAACGCCGATGATGCCGATGACGCGTCCGGCTTCCATGATGGGATCAATTTGCAACCATTTATGGATGGTGCGCCCATCAATTGAATAGGAACATTCAAGATGCCGGCCAACGCCGCCTTTAATGACCTCTTGTTTGAATTTGACCGTTTGGTGCCAGGCTTCGGGCGGCATAAAATCTTGATCACGCTTGCCGATTAAGGATGCGCCATTGCCAAATTTCGGGTTATGAATCCATGAAACGATAAGATCCGTGTTTTGGATGAACATCTTCATATTGGAGGCGGCAAGCGAGGATTTGAACATGGTTTCGACTTGACCGAGCCGAGTGGTTTGATCTTCGACGGCTGCCCGCAAGGTGGTGTTTCGATCGGACAGATTTTTTTCGTTTGTGGCCAAGGTTTGAACGCGGCGACGATGCAGGGCAAACAATGCCGTTCCACCGATCAACAAGGCCAAATCGGCGCTACCAAAGGCTACCCACATTTGGCCGGAAGTGCTTTTGAAATCCGCCTCGACTTCCAATGCTGTTTGTTTCGCAACGGCCAGGATCTGATTCAAGGGGCCCTGTAGCCGATCGGGCGGGATTTGCAAAAATACTTTTCTCTGGCTGCTTTGGTCATCCGTCATTGTATCGTGAAAAGACATCAACGCTTTGAAATGCTCGTTGAGACCTGCGTTCATCTGGGTGAGCGCTTGGCGCAATTCATCCGATGGTGCTGTTTCGAGGATGTGGGTCACACCGGTGTGCACATCGTGCAGCGTGTGATGAACATCTTCGTGCTCGTCTTCAAGACCGGTTTCGGTAAAGCGTGCCTCGGCATGAAAAAGGGCTGTAACGGCTTTTGATAATTCGAGAGCTTGAACCCTGAAATCTTGCGCCGCCACATAGCGTTGAAAGGATTGGTTATGCGATGAAATGAGCTGATAACCCCAGATGGTGGCTGCGAATAGGAGCAGGGCTGAAAACCCCACCGCCATTTGCAAGAGGCGACCGCTCAGCCATGGGATGGCTTGGGCGACAGGGTCGGCCTTGAGGCCCGGAATGGCTTGGGCCGACCAGTGGTCTTCGCTCCATTGGAATCCTTCATCGACCATCGTCTCGTATCCTGTTTGTTGCCGCTAAGCCCATAACGCGGCGATTGGGCTCAGGGTTCCGAGGAACTACGAACAGAAATTGTGCGTAAGGGGAATTTGGACAAATACGGATAGAGAGGGATTGCTCGACAGCCGTGGGGCAAATTGCGATAAGGGCTTATGAATGATGAGATTTCCTTTGATCGCTCGGTCATAGAGCCCACGGGCCAAGCCTTCCAGATGAGCCCTTTGGTGCGGCGACTTGTCGCCCCAAATGGCGGGCCTTTTACGTTTACCGGCACGTGTACCTATGTGGTCGGGCAGGGCGATGTGGCCGTGATCGACCCTGGTCCGGATCTCGATGCGCATTTTGAGGCGCTTGCCGCGGCCATTGGGCAGGCGCGGGTATCGGCGATTGTGGTGACGCACACGCATAAGGATCATTCGCCCCTCGCGCGGCGGCTGAAAGCCTTGACGGGTGCGCCGATCCTTGGCTGCGGCCCGCACGAGGCGGCCCGCGCGCTGGGCGCGGGGGAAATGAATGTGCTCGATGCTTCCGCCGATCACGAGCACGTGGCCGACCGGCTGATGCAGGATGGCGATGTGTTTGAAGGGCAGGGCTTCACGCTGCAAGCGGTGGCGACGCCCGGGCATACGATGAACCATTTGGCCTTTGCGCTGCCCCAAGAAAACGCGTTGTTTTCGGGGGATCATGTGATGGCGTGGTCGACCACCATCGTTGCGCCGCCGGACGGGGCAATGGGAGCCTATATGGCCTCGCTGGAGCGGTTGATGGCGCGCGACGAGACCATCTACTGGCCGGGGCATGGCGGGCCCGTCAAGGACCCCAAGCGCTTTGTGCGTGGGCTGCTGAGCCATCGCCGCATGCGCGAGACAACCATTATGGAGCGCGTGCAAGCGGGCGACCGGAAAATTGTGAGCCTCGTTGATCGGCTCTATGTTGGCCTTGATCCGAAGCTCAAAGGCGCGGCCGCGTTAAGCGTGTTTGCGCATTTAGAAGAGCTGGTGGCGCGCGGCGTCGTTCGCACCGATGGGGATGCGCGGTTGGATGGTGAGTATTGGGTTTAGAATAGAGAAGCATCGTAAATAAAGTTCCTTCTCCCTCAGGGAGAAGGAGGCAAAAACCTCTCTTTTCACCCCTCAAACCGAAACTCTTTAAACTGATCTCGGATGGTTTTTTTCGAAATTTTTCCTGTCGCCGTATGTGGAATTTCCGGAATAAACACCACCTCGTCCGGCATCCACCATTTGGCGATTTTGCCTTGCATGAAGGCCAAAATATCCTGCTTCGTTGGCGAACGGTCGGGCTTCAACACGATCAGCAATAAAGGCCGCTCGTCCCATTTCGGATGGGGGATGCCGATCACGGCGGCTTCGGCCACATCGGGATGGCCGACGGCGAGATTTTCGAGCTCGATGGAGGAGATCCATTCGCCGCCGGATTTGATGACATCTTTGGCGCGATCGGTGATGTTCATATAGCCGTTTTCATCGATGGTTGCGACGTCACCGGTGTCGAAATAACCTTCCTCGTCGAGTATATTTTCATGCAAGCCGAAATAGGCTTTCGAAACGGCGGGGCCGCGCACTTTGAGGCGGCCAAAGGTCGTGCCGTCCCATGGTAAGATTTTGCCGTTATCATCGGTGATTTTCATATCGACCGTGAACGGCGCAAAGCCTTGCTTTTGTTTGAGGTCATAGAGCGCGGAGCCAGTAAGGGCTGCGGTTTCAGGCTTTGGCGTGCAAAAGGAGCCAAGCGGGCTCATCTCCGTCATGCCCCACGCATGCGAAACGGTGACGCCGTATTTTGTTTCAAAGGCTTCGGTGACGGCGCGCGGACAGGCCGAGCCGCCAATGGTGACGCGCTTTAACCGCGTGAGTTTTTCGCCCGAGCTTTCGAGATATTGCAAGAGCCCCAACCACACCGTGGGAACGGCGGCTGACATGGTGACGCCTTCCTCTTCAATAAGCGAAAAGATCGACGCGCCATCAAGCTTTGGACCCGGCATCACAAGGGCTGCGCCCGTCATGGGAGCGGAGAAAGCGAGCGACCATGAATTGGCGTGAAACAGCGGCACGACCGGCATAACAACATCGCGCGAGGCGAGCGATAAATAATCCGGCATCGCGGCCGCCATCGCGTGCAAAATATTCGAGCGATGCGAATAGACAACGCCTTTGGGGTGGCCCGTGGTGCCGGACGTATAACACATGCCGGCGGCGGTATTTTCATCCACCTCAACCCATTTAAAATCACCATCGGCCTCGGCGATGTAATCCTCATAGGCAATTGCGTTTTTGAGTTTCGTTTGCGGCATATGCGCGGCATCGGTGAGGATGACATAGCGCTCGATGGTGGGGAGACGGTCAGCGATTTTTTCGGCGAGGGCCACAAAGGTGAGATCCAGAAACATCAACCGATCGGCGGCGTGATTGGCGATGTAAATCAGCTGGTCTTCAAACAGACGCGGATTAAGCGTGTGATAGATCGCGCCGACACCTGTAATGCCGTACCAGCTTTCAAGATGGCGTGCGGTGTTCCATGCGAGTGTTGCGACACGATCGCCGATACCAATACCATCGCGCCGTAATCGCTGTGCGAGTTGTAAGGAGCGTTTGCGAATGTGCGCATAGGTGGTGCGATGGACAGGCCCTTCGACCGAGCGCGATACGACCGAACGGTTGGGATGCTGCAACGCCGCGTAATCAATGACGCGATGGATCAGTAACGGCCAGTCTTGCATCAGCCCGAGCATGCGTTTGTCTCCCTAGATCCGTTCGTTGCGACGGAGATTGAAGGGAGACAATAGCGCAAGAGACGCGGAAAGGAAGATGGGCTCTTAGATCTCGGCGACGAGGGCTGGCAGATCGGCAATCGAATTGATCACGTAATCGGCGTGAGGCGCCAGATCGTCGCGGCTTGCCGGGCCGCTGAGGACCGCAATGGCTATGGCGCCGGCCTTGCGGGCCGCGTGGAGATCATGCGTTGAATCGCCCACCAAGGCGATTTCATGCGGCGACAGACCGGTATGGCGCACAAAGGCTTCCACCATGCCCGGATCGGGCTTCCGGCCATGGCCTGAATCATGGCCGACGATAAAATCGAGATGCGGGATCAGCCCCATAATTTCCGCCTGCTGCAAAGCGGCGGCTTCGGAATCATTGGTGGCGATGCCGAGCCGATAGCCATTCTTTGCCAAGCCCGACAGGATGGCCGCCGGATCATCAAGCGGGACGATATAATCAGGCGCTGCTGCCATAAAAAGCGTGTTGATTTCGTCGCCCACCGCGGAATGATCGTCCCGACCGAGCGCTTTGGCCCAAAGCGGGCCGATTTCATCGAGAGAACCTGCGACCATTTCCGATGTTGGGCGATAACGGCGGGTTTCAAGATCGTAATGGGTGACATCGACGAGGCGCTCGAAGCCTTGTTCATCGCCCCGCGCGATGGTTTTCATCACGTGGTAGCCGGCGGCGCCCCATGTCAGGTCAAAATCAAGCAATGTGCCGTCTTTATCAAATAAAATCGCTTTTAAAGCCATTAGAGATCCCGCTTCATCAGAATAATACGCAACAATTCGAATAGATTTACGCTTCTTTAAGCTCGATGTCACACTACATTCATTAAAACTTGAGGCAACGGACAATGCCGCCATGATTTGTCCATAATCAATCGGTTATTCTTGAATCAATGTTCGAGAATAAACTACAGGAGTGGAACAATGTCTCGCGAGCAACGCCATCAACATCCGCAACCGACCCAGATGCAGGCCTCCATCAGCGGCCATCGCCGTGCACCGTCGGAAGCCGCGCCGCAGGCTTTCGGAAAGATCGGTATTCCCGCCGTAGCCGCCGCCGCCGAAATGTTGAAAGCGAAAAAGCCAGCGGAGAAGGCCATTCACGCTTCCTTCTATCTCGGCAGTGACTGAGCCGGTTTAGAGGATTGAGCACCCTTCTCATCACGCATCCCTGCTTTGCCGGGCATGAAACACCGTCGGGGCATCCGGAACGGTCGGACCGCATTCGTGCGGTCGATAAGGTGTTGTCGAGCGAGCGCTTCGCCAAGTTGATCCGCGAGGAAGCGCCGGAAGTTGAGCTTGAAGCGGTGTTGCGCTGCCATCCAGCCGATTATGTGCATGCGATTGAAGAGGCCAATCCCCGCTCCGGCGTTGTGCAGCTTGATGCCGATACCACAATGTCGCCCGGCACATGGGAAGCCATTTTACGCGGCGCGGGGGCTGCAACGCGCGCGGTGGATGCGGTGTTGGGTGGCGAGGTCGAGAATGCCTTCGCCGCCATTCGCCCACCCGGCCACCATGCCGAGACGAAAACGGCGATGGGGTTTTGTTTTGTCAACAATGCAGCCGTTGCCGCTCGTCATGCGCAAAAGGCGCATGGTTTGGGCCGTGTCGCGATCATTGATTGGGACGTGCATCACGGCAATGGCACGCAGGATATTTTTTATAAAGACGCGTCGGTGATGTATTGCTCGACGCATGAAATGCCGCTCTATCCCGGCACAGGCGCAACCGACGAGCGCGGCGATTTCGACACGATCGTCAACGCGCCGTTGAAAGCGGGCGACGGTGGCGAGGCGTTTCGTCAAGCGTTTGAAGGGCTCATTCTGCCGCGTCTCATGAGCTACCGCCCCGAGCTGGTGATCATCTCGGCGGGCTTTGACGCGCATTGGCGCGATCCGCTGGCCAATATCAATTTGGACGAAGCCGATTTTGCTTGGGCGACAGCAAATCTGATGGACGTAGCGGCAAGCACGGCGGGTGGGCGTGTTGTATCCCTGCTTGAGGGCGGCTATGATTTGCAAGGATTAGCCGGATCCGTGGGCGCGCATGTGGGTGTGCTGATGAGCGGGGGAGTGGGTTAGAGGCTGAACATCTCAATAAGATGTTCGCTCAGCCTGCGCGCCGTCACTTCATCCAGATAGCCAACATGACGGATGAACCGCGAGCGATCCAAACTTCGCATGTGTTCGGTCGCTAATTCGCCCTCTACACCTGCAAAATCAACCGCGACGCGATGTGGCCAAGAGCGCCGAGTGCTTGTAAGCGGCACGGCTAAGTGGGTCTTAAATCGCGTATTCACCTCATCGGGTGATACAACAACACATGGCCGTGTTTTGGCGAGTTCAGACCCTCGTACGGGGTTTAAATCGACGAGCCAGATGTCGAAACGATGGGGTGATCGGGCCATTTAAAATCCTCTGGCCAATCCCATCCGTCGTTTTCCACGGGTGCCATTTGCCACTCGGTCCAGTTTTCATCCTCTGCAGCGTCTTGAAGCGCTTCGGCCCAACCCGCGCGGGGTGCGGTCCTTGCCGAGAGAATGAGCTGCTTGTCCCTAATTTCAAGTTCAATCGAATCCGTAATGCCGCACGCTTCCAAAAGCGGTTTTGGAAGCCTCAGCCCTTTTGAATTCCCGATTTTGATCAGATCGACACGCATTGAATTGCTCCGTGCATACAATGTACGTCCGAAACGAAATGGGTGCAACCTGTCTTTTAGGACAGGCGTACATCCTATTCCGCCTAAAGCTTCACATCATAAGTCGCCCATTTCGTTTTCTCGGCCACCTTATCATAGAGGCTTCTGGCGCGGTAATTGTCCTCTGCCGTGATCCAACGAATAACGGTCCAGCCGCGGTTTTTGCCTTCAGTGGCCACCGCGTTGATAAGCGCTTTGGCCGCTCCTGAACCGCGTGCTTCGGGCGTCACGAAAAGATCATCAAGGAAGCCGCCCGTGGATGCCGATAAAGGCCGCGCGAAGGGGCGATAATGCGTGAGGCCTAAGAGCTTGCCGGTTTCGTCTTCGGCGACAAAGCCTTTGGTTTCGTGCGCGGGGTCGAGCAGCCATGTCCAGACGCGGTTGCGCATGTCAGGCGTTTGCGTGACTTTGTAAAACTCGGCGTAAGCGGCATAGAGCACGCCCCATTCGGCGCGGTCTTTCGGATCAATCGGACGGATGGTAACGCGCATATTGGGGTTTCCTACTTTCATTATTTTTCGTCATTGCGAGCGTGAGCGAAGCAACCCAGCTTACCGATCTTAAAAGGATGGATTGGAAAACGCGTATCTTATTCGGTACCGTCAACTGGATTGCTTCGCTCGTCGCTCGCAATGACGATTTTATTTTATGATCTCCCAAACAACCGCTCAATATCGCTTAGCTTGAGCTCGACATAGGTTGGCCGGCCGTGGTTGCATTGGCCGGAATTCGGCGTGGCTTCCATCTCGCGTAAGAGCGCGTCCATTTCCTCTGGCCTAAGGCGTCTTCCGGCGCGCACCGAATGGTGGCAGGCGAAGGTGGCGAGTACATGGTCGAGGCGGTCTTCCAGCGCAAGCGTGGTGCCCCATTCTTCCATACTGTCGATCAAGTCATGGATCAGCGCGGGGACATCGCTGTCGCCAAGCGCTGCGGGCACTTCGGACACCGCGATGGCGCCTTGGCCGAAGGGCTCGATGACGAGGCCCAATTCGGCGAGTACGGCGGCACGGTCGATTAGCTTTTGCGCGTCCGATGGATCAAGATCAATCACGGCGGGGATCAGCAGCATTTGCCGCGCGATGGCGCGGGTGGCGCGCTCACGTTTGAGGCGCTCATAGACAAGGCGCTCATGGGCGGCGTGTTGATCTACCAGCACAATGCCGTTTTGCGTTTGCGCGACGATATAGGTGCCATGAAGCTGCGCGCGGGCGGCACCCAAGGGATGGGCGGTATCGGTGACGCTCGGCTCGGTATCCAAGATGCGCGGATCAGCCGACGGCGTGCCAAGGCTTTCAAAGCGCGCTTGGGCGGGCTCGGCAAACCCCGGTGCGGCAGGAGAGTGCTGCCAATCCCAATGCGCTGGGCGGGCTTGGGGGCTGTAAGAGGGGCTACCACCACTATGAGGGCGCAGCGCGTCGAGCGTGCGCGAGGCAACGGTGGAGGAGGCGCGGTGCCCGGCCCCTGCGAGCGCATTGCGGATCGAACCGACGATCAAGCCGCGGATAAGCCCCGGATCGCGAAAACGCACTTCGCTTTTCGCCGGATGCACATTCACATCGACGAGATGCGAGGGCACTTCGATAAACAAGGCTGCTGCCGGATGGCGGCCATTCGGCACATGGTCCTGATAGGCGGCTTTGATGGCGCCGACCAGCACGCGGTCGCGCACCGGGCGGCCATTGACGAAGAGATGCCCGGCGTTGGCTGTGGGGCGGTGATAGGTGCCAAGCCCCGCAAGGCCATAAAGGCGGGCGTCTTCGCGGATGGCGTCGATTGAGAGCGCGTTATCGGTGAAGTCTTTGCCCATGATCCGGCCAATGCGGCGGGCAAGCGCTGCGGCGTCGTTTGCGCCCTCATCGGGGTAATCGATCAGCGTGCCGCTATCATGGCTCAAGATGAAGCGGATATGGGGATGCGCCATCGCGATCCGCTTGATCATATCGGCAACGGCTTGCGCTTCCGCGCGGTCGGTTTTTAAAAATTTGAGGCGCGCGGGCGTGGCATAAAACAGATCGGCGACTTCCACGCGCGTACCGCGTTCAAAGGAAGCGGGTTTAACCGCGTGCTTGATGCCGGCATCAACCAGAATGCTGGAGCCATGGGAAGCATCGTCGCGGCGGGTGGTGATGGAAAGCCGGGCGACGGCCCCAATCGAGGGCAGCGCCTCGCCGCGAAAGCCGAGCGTGTTGATGGCGAGCAAATCGCCATCGGGGAGTTTCGAGGTGGCGTGGCGCTCGACCGCAAGCGCTACATCCTCCGCGCTCATGCCGGAGCCATTATCGGTGACGCGGATCAGGCGGCGGCCGCCTTCTTCAATGACGATTTCAATGCGGGTTGCGCCCGCATCAATCGCATTCTCGACGATCTCTTTCACAGCCGACGCCGGACGCTCCACCACTTCGCCAGCGGCGATGCGGTCGATCAGGATCGGGTCAAGGCGGCGGATGGACATGGTTGAATTGGGGCTCGCGAATCGTGGAGGTGTGATTGCGAGGATAGTGGGCCTATCGCTTTGTCGATAGTCTCACATCCCTTCAGGCCGCCCCACGACGGTCACGAACAGCTTGCCATCCCCATATAAACGCTTGGCCACACGGGCTGCGTCGTCCCGCGTCACGGCGGCGACCAGTCCGTTGCGGCGGTCCATATAGTCGCGGCCTAAATCTTCGACCTGCATATGGGTGAGTTGTCCCGCAAGTTTGGTCGAGGTGTCAAAGCGCAACGGGTATGAACCGATGAGATATTTCTTGGCGATGTCGAGTTCTTCATCATTCGGGCCATCTTTGGCGAGCGATGCGATTTCACTTTCAATGATCGAGAGCGATTCCGCCGCGCGTTCGTTTTTCGTCGACGTGCCACCCATATGCAGCGGGCCATGATCAAACGCTGCAAGTTGCGAGGAAACCGAATAGGCGAGGCCGCGTTTTTCACGCACTTCGCGGAAGAGACGCGAGGAGAACACGCCACCGCCTAAAATATGGTTCAAGACGCTGGCGGTGACAAAATCAGGATCGCTTTGCAACAGTCCCGCCGCGCCAAACCGGATCGAGCTTTGCGGAATATCGAGATCAATAATCTTTCGCGTTCCAACCGCATTAGGCTTTGCCATCGGTATTTCGCTTAACGAGGCTTTCGCCGGAAGGGCGCCGAACACATGCTCCAATTCATTGGCTAATGTCGTGGCATCGATGGCGCCGACAACCGAGATTTTGAGCGTTTCGCGGGCGAAGATTTTCGTGCGATAGGCGATGAGATCATCGCGCGTGATGGTGGGCAGGCTTTCGAGCGTGCCTTTGGAGGGGCGACCATAGGGATGGCCTGCAAAAGCGGTGGCAAACCATTCGCGATTGGCCATGGCATCGGGATCATTGGCTTCATGGCGAAGGGACGCGGTGAGTTGCGCGCGGACGCGTTCAATCGGCTCTTCATCCAAACGCGATTCATTGAGCGCCAAGCGGAACATATCAAAGGCTTCATCGCGATGACGAGCAAGGGTGCGCAATTGGCCTGAGATTTGATCGCGCGAGGCGGAGAAGCCGAGTTCAATCGCGTAGTCATCCAACCGATCGTGGAAGGCGGTTGAATCATAAGGGCCTGCGCCTTCGTCAAGCAGGCCTGCGAGGAAGGTTGCGGTGCCGGGCTTTGTCGCTGGGTCTTGCGACGAGCCACCAAGCATCGCCATTTCCATCGCGATCAAGGGAACGGTGTAATCTTCAATCAGCCAAGCTTCGATACCGGAGCTTGAGCGAACCAATTGGATGCGGGAAGCGAGGCTTGCCGTGGTTGATGCGTCATTCATCAGGCGGCCTCATCCTTCAACAAATAGCCAGATACAACATGGCGGCGGTTAAGCCATTTTTTGGTGACTTGTTTCACGTCCTCGGCGGTGACGGCATCAATCGCATCGGGCCAATCGGTGACGTCTTTGAGGCTTGAGCCCGTGGCAAGTGCCGAACCATACATTCTTGCAAGCGAGGATTGGCTGTCTTGCGCATAAACCGTATCGGCAATCAAACGCGTTTTCGCGCGGCGCAATTCATGGTCTTCAACGCCATGCTGTACGATATCCGTCAAGACGTTTTCAATCGCCTCTTCGAGTGCTTCCAACGTACCATCGGGGTGCGGCAAGGCATAGAGCATCAAACGCGAGCGATCGACGGCGGTGCTTTGATACCAAGCACCTGCGGCGACGGCGATTTTTTGATCCATCACGAGTTTGCGGTGCAGCCTGCCAGTGCCATGCGCCGACAAGATTTGCACGAGCACTTCAAGCGCTTCGGCTTCGCCCTTCTCAGCCGTTTTATAGCTTGGCACGACCCATGCGAGTTGCACCGACGGTTGCTCGACCTTTGGATCGGCTAACACAACGCGACGTGCGGCGCGGGCATCGGGCTCGCGCGGGCGTTGACGCTCGGGCTTTTGGCCGCGTGCTGGGATGCGGCCATAGGTGTCTTCGGCCAGGCGGACGACTTCCGTCTCGGTTACATCGCCAGCAACGACAAGAATGGCGTTTTCGGGCGTGTAGAACCGGCGATAGTAAGCGAGCGCGTCTTCGCGGTTTAAGCCTTCGATTTCGTGCATGAAACCGATGATCGGCTTGCCATAGGGATGATGCGTGAAAAGCGTTGAGGCGAGTGACTCGCCAAGCTGCGCCGATGGATCCGTATCGGTGCGCATGCGGCGCTCTTCGATCACGACATCGCGCTCCGGATTGACGACATCGTCGGAGAGCACGAGGCCTGTCATGCGATCGGCCTCAAACTCCATCATGGTTTTGAGATGCTCGCGCGAGACGCGTTGGAAATAGGCGGTGTAATCATACGATGTAAACGCGTTTTCCTGACCGCCCAAGGCCGTAACCACATCAGAAAACTCGCCTTGCGGATGTTTGTCTGTTCCCTTGAACATCAAATGCTCAAGAAAATGCGCGATGCCGGATTTACCGACAGGATCATCCGCCGAGCCGTTGCGATACCACACCATATGGGTGACAACCGGGGTGCGGTGATCGGGAATAACGACGATTTCGAGCCCGTTATGGAGCGTAACATGGGCGATATCGGGCCCTTTATGCGAATGTGGCTCGGTGGTCATGCTGATTTACCTGATGGTGGAAAAAAGACTACGCAGAAAGGGATTACTGCCAGAACTGGTACCAAGGCTTGTCCGTACCCGTTGCCGCTTTGGTGGCCGCTTCGATTTCAGGCGTGATTTTAGCCTTTTGCTTCATGGCGGAGGGTGGCTCGGTCAAAGCGTGCTTAGGATCTTTGGGCGCCATATTTTGATTGATGAGGTCGGCGAAAGCGGTGCCGGGCACATATTCTTCTTCTTCCTTGGCTTTCTTCTTCGCCAAATCGGGATCTTTTACCCAATTCGGATCGCCCAGTTCGGATGTCTTTTTAGGCTTGGGCAATTTGGTGGACGGCGGCACAACCAATGGCGCGCGCTCGGGGACTTTATTGACGCTTTCGTCTGGTCCAAGCCCTAGAAAATTAAACACACCTTCGGTGATGCCGTCAGCCCGCGCAGGAACACTGACCAAGAGGCCCGACACAAGCACGGCAGCCAAAGCAAAACGGGAAAGCGTTGAGGCGAAGGGTTTCATGTGTCTCATGACAACGGATCCTTTGAGGGGGGAGTTACATTCTCTTGGCCATTACCTAACCATGAATCGTACAAAAGCAAGGCAACGCCCAAAACGATGGCCGCATCGGCGACATTAAACACATACCAGCGCCATTCTTGCCAATGCAGCAGAACAAAATCGACAACCGCGCCCCGAAAGATGCGATCAATGCCATTGCCGATGGCGCCGCCGGCGATCAAGCCGATGGCAAAAGCGGGCAGCAGGCGCAAGCTATGCCAAAGCCAAAAGCCAAAGCCGATGGCCGCGCCCAAGGCGAGAAGAATGAGAAAATATCGCCCCAAATCGGCATTTTGCTGGAATAGCCCATAAGAAATGCCGCGATTCCAGACCAAAACGAGATCCACCATCGGGGAAAGCGCCACGGGCTCCGCGTGCTCAAGATCAAGCGTGTTGAGCACATAAAACTTCGTCGCCTGATCCGCGATAAGAACGGCCAGCGCTGCGTTGAGGCCGAGCGAGCGGGCCCTGGCTTTATCCATTCAGCTTTTCCCATTCCCGCATCGCTTGGGCATCGCGCGGGGTGATGTCGGGGAAGTCTTTGTCTGCTGTTGCTGGATCAAAATAGCGCCAGGAGCGGGCGCATTTGACGCCCGAGGCTTTTTCGCTGGTGACGGCGACACCGTGCACATCGTCCAACCGGAAAGCGTGAGCGGGCGCTTCGCCTTCGATGATGGTGATGGCAGAGGTGATGCAGATATCGGCGAAGTCGACGCTTTCGATGAGGCGCGCCAAATCTTGATCCGCGATGTAAACCTGAGGCGCAGCTTCAAGCGAAGAGCCGATGCGCTTTTGCGCGCGTTCGATTTCCAACGCACCTGTCACCACGCGACGTACTTTGCGGATGGTCGACCAGCGGGCGGCAAGCGCATCATCCTGCCATTCGGACGGAATGGCGGGGAAGGTTTCGAGATGCACGGACTCCGCATCCGGATAGCGCGAGAGCCATGACTCCTCGGAAGTGAAGACGAGGATCGGGGCCAACCAAAGCGTCACCGCGCGGAAGACTTCCTCAATGCAGGTGAGGGCCGAGCGACGGGCCATGCTCGATTGCGGATCGCAATAGAGCGTGTCTTTCCGGATATCAAAATAGAAGGCTGACAGCTCGGTGTTTAAGAAGGCCGACAGCTCGGTGATCACCTTGCGATAGTCATAGGTCTCATAGGCTTTGCTGATGATAGGCGCGAGTTCGCTCAAGCGATGCAGCATCAAGCGTTCAAGCTCGGGCATATCGGCAGGCTTCACGCGATGGGCCGCGTCATAATGCGCGAGCGTGCCGAGCATCCAGCGCAGCGTGTTGCGGAGCTTGCGATAGGTTTCGACAAAGGTTTTTAGAATTTCAGGCCCGATGCGCAAATCGTCGGAATAATCGGCGGCAGCGACCCAGAGGCGCAAAATATCGGCGCCGGAATCTTTGATGATGTCTTGCGGCGCCGTGACATTGCCCAAGGATTTGGACATTTTCTGGCCCTTCTCATCCAACACGAAGCCGTGGGTGAGCACGACATCAAACGGCGCGCGGCCTCGCGTGCCGCAGCTCTCTAACAGGCTCGACTGGAACCAGCCGCGATGCTGATCGGAGCCTTCCAAATACATCACGCGGTCTTGGCCGCCATCGACGATGCGTTTGATGCCCGATAGTGTGGGGAAATGTTTTGGCGTGTTGAGCACGTAGGAATGGGTGGAGCCTGAGTCAAACCAGACATCGAGCACGTCCATCACCATGTCGTAGTGGTCGGGGTTGTGGCCGAAAGGTTTTAAGAAGCGCTCTTTGGCACCTTCTGCAAACCAGGCATCGCCGCCATCGGTTTCAAACGCTGTTGCAATGGCTTCATCGACCTTTGCATCGCGCAGGAGTTCTTTGGTTTCCTTGTTGACGAAAACGGCGATCGGCACGCCCCATGCGCGTTGGCGCGACATGACCCAATCGGGCTTGTTTTCAATCATGCCTGTGATGCGGTTTTCGCCGGTTGAGGGCACCCATTCGGTTTGCTTGATGGCGTTGAAGGCAACGTCGCGCAGGCTTTTATTGGCGAGCTCCGCGGCGGGTCTATCCATCGCAATAAACCATTGCGGTGTGTTGCGGAAAATGACCGGCTTTTTCGAGCGCCATGAATGCGGGTATTGGTGCTTCAAGCGACCGCGCGCGACGAGATTGCCTTGGTCGATCAGCGCTTTGATAACCGCCTCATTCGCATCGCCCTTGTCGCCCTTCTCGGTGATGACGCGCTTGCCCTCAAAGCCGGGTGCCTCTTTGGTGTAGACGCTGTCGTCGTCAATGGTGAAAGGGATGCGCGTGTCGATGCCGCGCTCGGTGAGCTGGCGGCCATTCGCCATCCAGATTTCAAAATCCTCACGGCCATGCGAAGGGGCGGTATGGACGAAGCCCGTACCCGCGTCGTCAGTAACGTGATCACCATCGAGGAGGGGGACTTGGAAATCATAGCCGAGATGGGCGAGCGGGTGCGCGCAAACCATATTCTCGAACGCATCGGCTGGGATATCCGAAACATGCGCGAGCGTGATCTTGGCCGAGCCTCCAACGGCTTCCGCAAGCTTGTTGGCGAGGATGTATTTTTCGCCGACCTTAGGCCCGAAGTCACGCTCATTGGCGGTGACTTCATAGAGGCCGTAAGAAATTTTATGCGAGTAGGAAATCGCGCGATTTCCGGGCAGCGTCCACGGTGTTGTTGTCCAGATGACGACGGACGCAAATCCGGAGTGAGCACCTGTCGTGATTGGAAACTTTACCCAAACCATATCACTCGTATGATCGTGATATTCGATTTCGGCTTCAGCCAGCGCGGTTTTCTCCACCACCGACCACATCACGGGCTTCGAGCCGCGATACAAAAGCCCGTTATCCTTAAACTTCATGATCTCGCGCGCGATTTGGGCTTCGGCGTGATAGGCCATGGTGGAATAGGGATGATCCCAATCACCCGTAATGCCTAAGCGCTTGAACTCTTCGCGCTGCACGGAGAGCCAATGCTCGGCGAAGGTGCGGCATTCTTTGCGGAATTCGATAACGGGGACTTCGTCTTTGTTCTTGCCCTTGGCGCGATATTGCTCTTCGATTTTCCATTCGATCGGCAGGCCGTGGCAATCCCAGCCGGGGACGTAGTTTGAGTCAAAGCCCAGCATTTGTTGGCTGCGGGTGACCAAATCCTTCAGCACCTTGTTGAGCGCGTGGCCGATATGGATATTGCCGTTGGCGTAGGGAGGGCCGTCATGCAGCACAAAGCGCGGGCGACCGGCGGAGGTTTCGCGCAGGCGCTTGTACAAATCCATCTTGTTCCAGCGCGCAATCAGCTCCGGCTCGCGCTGCGGTAGGCCCGCGCGCATCGGAAATTCGGTCTGCGGGAGAAAAAGAGTTTCGGAATAATCGCGCTTTTGGGCGGTATCGGTCATGGCTTTGGGCTACTCACGGGCAGGCGTCAGAGAAATCGAGACCAGCCGAATAGCGCATTCTGGTTTAAGAAGCCATAATCTGATGAAGAAAACGTCAGAGCGGCAGCAGGCTCGGTGCTTCCGGTGCCGGAGGGGCTGCCAAAATCGCCTTTGCGTCGACAGCATCCCGGTGCATTTGCTCGATCAAGGCCTCGACGCTATCAAATTTCAGCTCGCCGCGCTGGCGTTGGACGCATTCGACATTGAGCGTTTTGCCATAGAGATCGCCCGAGAAATCCATCAGCCAGATTTCAAACAAGGGCGCGCCATTGTCGAAAGTGGGGCGGCGGCCGAAGCTGGCGACGCCATCATGAACCGTGCCGTCGACCTCGACGCGTACGGCATAAATGCCCTCCATCAGGCTGTTTTCGGGCGGTAAACGCAGGTTTGCGGTTGGAAAACCCAGCGTGCGGCCGATTTTCTCGCCATGGCGGACTTCCGCTTGAAACAGATAGCGGTAGCCTAACAAATGATTGGCATGGGGCAGATCGCCCTCGGCCAAGGCGGTGCGGATCGCGGTTGAGGAGACGGGCTCGTCAAAGGCGGTGAGTGGCGGAACGATGACGGCGGCGCGGCCTTTCGCTGTGGCGCGTTCGGCGATGAAATGGGGTGAGCCCTGTCGCCCCTTACCAAAGTGAAAATCATGGCCGATGGCGACGCCAGAGGCATCCATCGCGCCAAAAAGCGTCTTTTCAACGAAATCTTCGGCCGTTGTTGCGGCCATGGCGGCGTCAAAGCTCAAAATCATAAGCCCGTCGACGCCCCAATGAGCCAAAATGGCGGCTTTTAAAGGGTCGGGCGTCAGGCGAAATACGGGTTCGTCAGGACGGAAATAGCTTCTCGGGTGCGGATCGAAGGTTAAAACCGCCAGCGGGCGGCCCAATTTTAAGGCCAGCGTGCGTCCTGCCTCAATGACAGCACGGTGGCCGCGGTGCAGACCGTCAAAATTGCCGATGACGACGACCGGATGCGCCAAAGCCGCGGGCAAAGCGCCATCTCCCCGCCAAACGGTCAATCGGGAGGCCTTTTGGCCATGAGAAGAGACGGAATCAGACATTGGAACCAGTGGCCGGGCATTTCAAATCATAATCGCGGCGGACGGTGGCGTCTGAGACGCCGCGGGTCAAGGGGCTCGCGCATGTTTCTTTGGTATGGGCATCCATAGAATTTGAATAAAAAGAACGGGCCTTGCTTTACCGCTCCCTGTCTACAGGTTCGTTTCTGTAGTCGACGAGGAGGGATGATATGGTGCGATTGGATCCAACGTTTTCGGTTTTGATTCTTGATCCGAAAGAGACGGCAACGCCTGTCTTAAAGCGCATGCTGGGTGAAATCGGGATTGTGCAAATTGAAAGCGTCTCGAACCCGGTGGATGGTCTTGCGCGGCTGCGCGAGGTGAAGCCTGATATTTTGTTGACCGAGTGGCAGATGGAGCCGATGAGCGGTGATGAATTGCTGCGAACGGTCAGGAGCGATCCAACGCTCGCGGAAATGCCGGTGCTTGTGGTGACCACGGATCCCGAGCCGAAACTGTTTTTCGAAGCGATGGATGCAGGCGTTAACGCCTATGCCATCGCGCCGTTTTCAACACAGGTTTTGGCCTCGAAATTGGAAGCGCTTAAATTTAACCGATAGGCTACCAGGCTAAGGTATCGATCGCATGGGTTGGCTTAAACGCCGAACGTTCGATAAAGGCCGCAAAGCTACCGTCATTGAGGGCGCCTTGATCGAGCCCCAATTCATGCATGTGGATGCCGCGCAGCACAAAAAGGGAATCGCAACCCATGCCATTGGCGCCTGCAACATCGGTGCGAATGGCATCGCCCACCATCAAGGTTCGCGACAGATCAGGCTCGCGCTTTAGAAGCGAAGCGGCGACTTGAAGTGCGGCTTTGTAGATGGGGCGATAGGGCTTGCCAGAATAAAGCGTTTCACCGCCTGCGGTTTCATACAGACCTGCGATAGCGCCCGCGCAATAAATCAGATCGCCGCCGCGTTCGACGAGAATGTCGGGATTGGCGCATAAGAAGGGCAGATTGAGGCGGCGCGCTTTGGCAATAAAATCGCGGTAATCATCGGGTGTTTCGGTGGCGTCGTCAAACAGTCCGGTGCAGACAATGACGTCAGCGCTTTCGAGTTCGGCTGATGCGATGGGCAGACCGTGAAACAATCCGCCATCCCGCTTTGGGCCGAGCCAATAATAGGTTTTCCACGTGCCTTCCGAGAGCATGGAGCGCGTGACATCGCCCGATGTAACAATGCCGTCATAGGCGGAACGCAGGACACCCATGCCATCCAGAAGCCCAACGACATCAAGCGCCGGACGGGGCGCATTGGACACGAGGATGACTTTACCGCCTTGTTCGCGGTAACGCGTGAGGGCATCGCTCGCCGAAGCATAGGCTTTCAAGCCATTGTGCAGAACGCCCCAAATATCACATAAAATCACGTCATATTGCGTGGCGATTGACGAAATTCCGCCAAGAATGACAGGTGTTTGGGAAGTAATGGTCATTGTCCAACCGCCGCTGCTGCTCGAATGAGGGTTAGGCGGCTATCGACCGGACGCGCTTGGCTGTCAAGCCGACATGCGCCGTAATCGCGCTTTTAGCGGCTCTGGTTCAAGATGGATGGGGTCATTGCGAACGCTGGCGGGTTCTTGAACGCGGGGTAGACGGGTGGATGATCTGGTGGGCTCGGGCCGCATTTTGACGACCCGTTGACGGTTGTCCGGCTCGGAGGACCGCATGATCAGATTAATGCCCAAAGAGCGAATGTCCCGAAGTTCGATATCGGTGGTGAGGTTAGAAATGCCGAGATCGATATCGTGCCGATCGAGCAAATGAACAAGATCGACGGGGTCGATATCGCTGAGGATTTTGCCGTCGCGTGCGGCCAAAATAATCGAAGCGGGAGCTAACAAAAGCGACACGCCGCGGCTTTGCAGAATAAAGGGATCAATGCGAATGTCGTTTTTGAGTTCAAAGGCAAATCGACATCCGGCGCGCAGCAGGCTCCGCATCGTTTGACCGGCAGTTCCGGCGTCAAGAAACAGTGCGTCTTCGTTCAATAAAAAGCAAAGGCGTTTGGCGATGGCAGGCCTGCGGCTCAGCAAATCCGCAATTTCAACGCCTGCTTTTTCATCATCAAGCGTTTCAAGCGTCAGCGGGCAAACAAGCACCGGACTATCGGCGGCCATAGCGAGCTGGGTAGCGTATTCGAACGCATGGGCAAAGCGCACGCGGTCAAACAGTTGAATGAGCGATGATCCGAGGCTTTGCTCCCTTAAACCCGCTTCGCCGAGCGGCTTGGCGAGCTGATGTTCAAGCTGGGCGTCGAGGATGCGATAGGCGGGACGCGCTGTTGGAAGGGCAACGATATCTCGGGTTTTCGTAACAAGTCGACCGGATTGAAGATTGTCGCGAATAACAGCCTCAACGCGCTTTTGCTGCAACGGGTTTATCGAGGGTGCTTTAACAGACTGCGGTTCCGCAGGAGCTTGGACCGACGGGCGATGATTTTGTTGATCAATTATATCGGCCAATAATTGAATCGTATGGACCAGAGGCTCCATTTGCCGCGTCACTTGGGTCTGGATGGCACCGTCCATCGAGGATAGCTTTGTTTCCATGTCCTTAACGCTACCTTCGACGGCGGCGAGACGGCGAAAAAGAGGGTCGATCACCTCGGGGCGGATATCGGCGCGGGACTCGTTGCGTTGCTTGGCGACGGTATAGGCGGCCAGAGACGAAACGGCCAAAAAGGCCGATGACACAATAACCGATGCCGAGAGCGAAAAGATCCCTAAGCCTGTTATAAAAATGGCTGCAAAGACCAGACTGACCAGCGTATTTTCAGATGGCTTTGAAAGGAAGGGTAGGTTTAATTTCATTCCGTGCCTTGCACATCACCAACAAGAAGCCATTATTAAAAGAAGCGCTGTCATCTGAAATCGAAGTGATTCGACGATGTAAGATAGCGTAACGTAAACTAAAACGCACCTTCATTGGGTTGTGAGGAACTGAAATGTCCAATTCTCCCAAAAAAATTGTCTTAAACGTCGAAGGCATGACGTGCGGCGGATGTGTTGAAGCCGTTAAGCGGGTTATCCGTAAGGCCGATCCGACCGCCGAGGTCGAGATTGATTCAAGCTCGGGCCGGGTTGAGGCCGTGACGGTTGTCGCAGCGCAGGATTTGGCGCAGGCGGTCTCAAAATCGGGCTATGCGGCGCAGCTTGCGGCCTAGTGTGCTTTATTCAACGCCGAACAGTTCAGCCTGAAGCCTGTCCGCTCTTCCTGTCAGGCCAGCGGCGCGCAACCGCTTGGCTTGGGCTTGCGAGATCACCGGATCATAAGGATTCAGATCAACGGCCATATCGCCTAGCCTCAGGGCCAAGCCCGGATTGTTGGCGTCAACAAGTTCGCTCAAGACATGCATGGCGCGAACATTATGCGGGTCGAGCGCAAGCGCCAATTGCGCTTCCTTTTCCGCTAGGGCTGCGTCACCCTGTTTTTCCAGCCGCCTGAGATCAGCCGAAAACGACAGCAACATGGAACTGTTGGAGGCTTGCTTAAGCATGTCATCAAGGCATGCACGGGCGGTTATCATGAGGCCTGCATCCTGACTGCGGATGGCCGCGTTGGTGACCGAAAGACAGGTCCGCGGATTAATGGGTTTTGTGAGCTCATCGGTTCGTGCCGGCAAGGGATCGGTGATGACTATGCCGTCACGGCCACCGATCAAGATGGCGATTTTTTTGGCCAATTCTTGTGTGGCATCTTCATCCTTTGGCAGGGTGATGGTTCGAACAAAGGCGGTGCGATGGGAGGCGGTGTGAATCAAGCGGATATCGATCTGATCGGGTTTGCCGGATTTAGCGCGCCCATCGAGTTGATATAAATCATCGGCAATCTGATCGACCATCGCGGTTTCGTCAAAAACCATCATGCCATCGAAGTGCGAAAGGATATCGCCGATCTCGTGCATCAGATTAGTCGCGGTTGAATCGGTTGAAACGGAAAAGGCTGCTAGACGTGGTTTCCAATAGGCAAGCTTTGGTGCACCCGTCGCTTTCGATGGGGTTGGCAGGGAAAGCGTTGCAGGCTCGTTGCTAGGCGCGCTTGTTGTGCTTGTTGCGGGATTGGACCGTTCCGCAAAAATATTCAATCGATCTTTCCAAATGATGGTCGCGGCTGCCGTTGTTGCAATAAAGAGTGCCATCATAATCAGCGGCATCTTAAGACTAAAGGTACGCTTTTCGCGTGGGGCTTTATCCGGTTTGCCTGGTCGCGCCGTCTCGTGCCCAGCCTTGGGTTTGTTAAAGGTGACGGAATATCCGCCTCGCGGCATTGTGATTTTGAGATCGTCTCCGGCACCGTCATTGGCATAATACCGATCAATGGCGCGTCTTAAGCGGGTGGCTTCGACGCGGACAATCGGATCATTTTGGGGATCAAAAGTTGGCGGGCGGCTTAAGACTTCTGTCGCGATGGTATAGGCTTTGAGCGCGGGGCCTTGGCCATCAAGCGTGCGGCGAACCGAGAAGGTTAAAAACGAAGCGAGCTGGGGCGAGGCGGCAAATTCCTCAGACGCGAGTATTTTGTCGAGTGCCGCTAAGGCTTCTGTCTTTTCGACCTTTTCGGGTTCGAGTTCGTGCATACTCCGTATTCCTGCGGCCCATATCAGCGTCCCCCTCTCGCGCTTTCGACGTCAACACCGGAGTGTTACGTTTGAGCAAAGAGGGAGGACTTCCCGCGCCCGGCAAGCGCTGATAGGATGGATACGCGCCGAAAAGACTACTGATTACACAACGCACACACATTTTAAGAAGAGGTACACCATGTCGTTAGCATTTGATCAATCCTCCCGCCACGATGCGGTTCCGAATGATTTAGAGGCTTGGTGGTTACCTTTTACTGCAAATCGTGCCTTTAAGAAAAATCCCCGAATGATTTCCGGGGCGAAAGACATGTATTATTTGACGCCGGAAGGCAAGAAAATCATGGATAGCGCTGCGGGACTTTGGTGCTGTAACGCTGGACACAACCGTGACTCTATTGTCCATGCCATCCAAAAGCAGGCAGCAGAACTTGATTTCTCGCCCTCTTTTAACTTCGGTCACCCCACTGCCTTTGCGTTAGCCTCGCGCATTGCAGCGATGGCACCCGATACGCTTGACCATGTGTTTTTCTGCAATTCCGGGTCTGAAGCGGTCGATACAGCGCTTAAAATGGCGCTGGCCTATTGGAATGTACGCGGAATGGGCTCCAAAACCCGCCTTATCGGCCGGGAACGCGGCTACCATGGCGTGGGCTTCGGCGGGATTTCCGTCGGCGGTATCGTCAACAACCGGAAATTCTTTGGCGGTTTGCTGACGGGCGTTGACCATATGCCCCATACCTACAACCGGAAGGAGCAGGCCTTCACCAAGGGCGAGCCAGAATGGGGCGCGCATTTGGCGGATGACCTCGAGCGAATCATCACCTTGCACGATGCCTCGACCATCGCGGCCGTGATTGTTGAACCGATGGCCGGATCAACGGGCGTCTTGCCGCCACCAAAAGGCTATCTGAAACGCTTGCGTGAAATCTGCACCAAGCACGATATTTTGCTGATCTTTGACGAGGTGATCTCGGGCTTTGGCCGTTTGGGTCATGCTTTTGCCGCTGAACGGTTTGGCGTAACGCCCGATTTTATCTGCTTTGCCAAAGCGGTAAATTCCGGAACGGTGCCGATGGGTGGCGTGATTGCGAGTAAGCAGGTTCACGATGCCTTTATGAAGGGCCCAGAGCACGCCATTGAACTGTTCCATGGCTATACCTATTCCGGCCATCCGCTGGCCGCTGCGGCAGCCCTTGCGACGCTTGATCTGTATCGGGAAGAAGATTTGTTCGAAAAGACCAGAAAGCGCGAGCAGGCCTGGATGGATGCGTTGATGTCGACGCTTCAACCTCTGCCGAATGTCGTAGATATTCGAACGATTGGTTTGGTCGCTGCGATTGATCTTGCGCCGCATCCCGATGGCGTTGGAAAACGTGCTTATGACGCCATGGATAAAGGCTTCCGCGACCATGGCATCATGATCCGCATTACCGCTGATACGCTGGCATTGACGCCGCCTTTGATCATGACCGATAATGAGATGGACGAGCTTTTGGACAAGGTAAAGAAAGTGATTTTGGCGGTGGCTTAACGCGCATTGCTTGTATCAGGCAAGATTGGAAAGGCCGGGAAAACCCGGCCTTTTTTATGTGAGCGCTACGCCGGCTTTTTCAGCCGCACGGCGCAAATCTTTGTCTAGGGTTGCTAAAGGTACCGAAAGGCGCATCGCGAGTTCGAGATAGGCGGCATCGTAAGGGGTAAGGCGATAGAACCGTGCCAATTCCATTAGATCGGTTATGGCACGTGTACTGGCTTCGAGGTCAATTTGAAAATCGATATCTTCAAGGAGTTCCAAGAAGAGTTCGATCATACTGCCCTCAATATATCCTAGACGCTCCCCACGTATGGCGACATTCGCAATTTCGAGTGACCAGTGACACGGTACATGAGCGCGTTCTGTCGGCAATGTTAGTCTTTCGAGAACCGCGTTTGCATAGGCTATATCACGCTCGCTGTCATCTTTTGAAAGCCATCGGGAAGCCACCGACGCATCAAGGACAAGTGTCATTAGCGCCGTCCGTATTCAATCATTTCTTTAATTTGTTCGGCCGTCAGCGATGGGCGATCTTCGCGTTTTGTGAATTCAATCATTGCCCGTACCGCTTCTTCGTGGGTCCGGCGTGGACGCACTTGCGTCGGCTTCAATTCGGCCACGGGCTTGCCGCGTAAAGTGATCGTGAAACTCTGTCCTTCGGCCACTTCCCGTAACAGGCGCGGCAGGTGGGTTTTGGCCTCATAGGCACCAATTTCGATGTTCTTTGCCATGGCTACCTCCGTCTGAATAAACTGGTCTATAGACTAGTCTATTGGCGTTTAGGTTGCAACTCCCTTGCCGCGTCCCGCGCCCTGCGTTAGGACGCTGCCAGCATTGATTTTCTTAGATTCCAAAGGCCTGCCCCATGACTTCGCCCGCTGATACGCCTAAAGACACGGCCCCTCGCAAGGTGGAGGCGCGCCTGCCGCGCGGGTTTGGTGATCGGGGACCTCAAGAACTCGCCGCCATGCGGGGCATGTTGGAGAAAATTCGGACAACCTTCGAGCTTTACGGCTTTGAGGCGGTGGAGACGCCTTTCATTGAATATACCGAGGCGCTCGGCAAGTTTTTGCCGGATCTGGATCGTCCGAATGAGGGCGTGTTCTCCTTCCAAGACGATGATGATCAATGGCTCTCGCTGCGCTATGATTTGACGGCACCTTTGGCCCGCTATGTCGCCGAACATTTTGATGCGCTGCCGAAGCCTTATCGCTCTTATCGCAATGGCTATGTGTTCCGGAATGAAAAGCCCGGTCCGGGGCGCTTCCGTCAATTTATGCAGTTTGATGCGGATACGGTGGGCGCGCCCGGCGTTTCTGCCGATGCTGAAATGTGCATGTTGATGGCCGATACGTTAGAGGCCGTCGGCATTAAGCGCGGCGATTATGTGATCAAGGTCAATAACCGCAAAGTGCTGGATGGCGTGATGGAAGCCATCGGTCTGGCCGGTGATGAGAATGCCGCGCGGCGACTGATTGTGCTGCGGGCGATTGATAAGTTGGATCGGCTTGGGCCTGAGGGAGTTGCCGCTTTGTTAGGCGCTGGCCGCAAAGATGAGAGCGGTGATTTCACCAAGGGAGCAGGGCTTGAGGCGAAAGCCATCGAAACGATTTTGGCCTTCACTTCCGCTAAAGCAGAGTCAGCTTCAGAAACGATGGCTAATTTGGCGGTTGTCGTATCGGGTTCCGCGATAGGTGCCGAAGGCGTTTCTGAATTGGCCGAAATTGCGTCGCTGGTAATGGCTGGCGGATATGAAGATGGGCGGGTCGTTATTGACCCTTCCGTCGTCCGTGGTCTCGAATACTATACGGGCCCCGTCTTCGAAGCCGAACTCACGTTTGAAGTAAAAGGCGATGACGGCAAGCCTGTGCGCTTTGGCTCGGTGGCTGGCGGTGGACGCTATGACGGGTTGGTGGCGCGGTTTCGCGGTGAGCCTGTGCCTGCAACGGGCTTCTCGGTTGGCGTGTCGCGTTTGCTTTCGGCGCTTTCCGTGCTTGGTAATCTTGGTGGCCAGGCTGAAGCACGAGGCCCTGTGGTCGTTCTCGTCATGGATAAGGACCAGATCGCGCATTATCAGCGCTTGGTCTCGACGCTTCGGCAAGCAGGCATCAAGGCTGAGCTCTATTTGGGCGGCTCGGGCATGAAGGCGCAGATGAAATATGCCGACAAGCGCGGCTCCGTTTGCGTGGTCATTCAGGGGTCGGACGAGCGGGAAAAAGGCGAAGTGCTGATCAAGGACCTCGTGCTTGGGGCGACACTCTCGTCCGCGCCGGATCGCGATGCCTATTTGAAGCAACAGGCCGAGGCCCAATTTGCCGTTTCCGAAGGCGATATGGTGGCCGCCGTCGCTAAGGTCTTGGCGCGGCACGCTTAAAATAAGTCTGTCACAAAGTAACGTTGCGTCAATTTTCCTCTACGCCTTCGCAAAAAAATTTGCTAATTTGCAGGCATGAGGTGCTATTCCGCTAACCCAATTTGGGCGTTCTTTGTATCGGGGACGCTTCTCGTTTTGTCGGGACTGCTTGAAAAAGAGGCAGTAGCGGCGGAGCCACTTCATCTCACTTTTCCGCTTGAATGTACGATGGGCGGAGATTGCTTTGTTCAAAATTATGTCGATCACGATCCGGGTCCGGGCTTCAAGGATTTTCATTGCGGCGCAATGACCTATGACGGGCATGATGGAACCGATTTTCGTATTCCGTCGATCAAAATTCAAAAACAGGGCGTAGCCGTTTTGGCAGCCGCGGATGGCAGGGTTAAGGCTATTCGGGATGGCGTGCCGGATGCACTCCTCACCTCGGCCACAAAGGCGGATGTTGCAGGTGAGGAATGTGGCAATGGCGTTGTGATTGATCACCGCGACGGATGGCAGACGCAATATTGCCATATGGCGCAGGGTTCAATTGCGGTTAAACCGGGAAGCCGCGTCCTGCATGGAACGCCGATTGGCCGCGTTGGGCTTTCGGGCGCGACCGAGTTTCCCCATTTGCATTTGACAGTGCGACACAATGGCGAGGTGGTTGATCCCTTCGCGCCCAATGACCCGCAAGGCTCGTGCTCGGAACAGCGGAGCGCAACCTTGTTCGACGATAAAGACATTACCTTCGATTATCGCGACCGGATTGTTTTGAATTTCGGCTTCGTCGATGGCCCTGTCACCGGCGATGATATCGAATTAGGGGAGTTGAAAGCGCGCCGGCCTGACCACGATTCGGACGCGATTGTGGCTTATGTCCGCGTGATGGGGCTTAAAAAGGATGATGTTCAAACCTTCGCGATTATTGGGCCGGACGGCGAGCCGATCATCAAACGGGTCTTTGAGCCCATGGCCGGCGCAAAAGCCCAGAATTTCATCTATATCGGCCTTAAGAAGCCGAAAGAGGGTTGGAAATTGGGCATTTACTCGGCCATTTATTCCATTTCGGATGGAACCATGCCTAAAGCCAATAAATGGTTTTTTCTCCAATTTTAACGGTGTTCATCGAAGTTTAACTGTTCCTGCGCGTTTTTTGTCGCCTATAAGGCAAGGGACTGCTAAAGAGCGGCCCAATCAACGGAAAATGCGATTGTGACACCGAATAGAAATGCCGAAACAGTGCTATCGGTTTTTGAACGTGCAGGCTACGCGCGGATCGAGCCACCGATTTTGCAGCCAGCCGATATTTTTCTCGACCTTTCGGGCGAGGAAATTCGTCATCGGCTTTTTGTGACCAGCGATAGCGAAGGCCGCGAATGGGCTCTGCGTCCGGAATTTACGATTCCGGTGGCGCTTTCCTATCTTGCCTCGCCGGATGCGGGCAAGGCGATGAATTTCAGCTATTCGGGGCCGATTTTTCGGGTGCGCCAAGGCGAGGCTGACGAATTCGTGCAATCGGGAATTGAGTCCTTTGGCCGCTTGGACCGTGAGGCAACGGATGCCGAAATTCTAACGCGCGCCTATGAGGCGGTGGTTGAGACGGGCGAAACGAAACTCGATATCAAACTCGGTGATATGGGCCTGTTCAGTGCCTTCCTATCAGCCCTTGGATTGCAACCCGTTTGGCAACGCCGTTTGAAGCGTGCCTTTGCGAAGGGCGCGCTGGATGGGGCAGCGCTTGCCTCAATGGCCGATACGGTGCCTGAAACCATGAAACATGCAGGCCTTTTAAACGCGCTTGAAGGCCAAGACCCGAAGGCGGCTCGCGCCTTTGTTGAAGACCTTTTGCAGATTGCGGGGATTTCGACCGTTGGCGGCCGTAGTGCCGGTGAAATTGCCGATCGCTTTTTGGGGCAAGCCTCAAATGCGAGCGAAGGTGCTTTACCAGGCGACGCAAGGCGGGTGCTTGAGCAGTATTCCGCCATTAAGGGCGACCCAGATACCGCCTCGGCAGCGCTCCGCGCGCTCGCTGATGATGCCGAGTTGGATGTGGATGCCGCGCTCGATGCGTTTGATACGCGCGCCGGATTTATTGCTGCGCGGGGTGTGCCGTTTAACGCGATATCGTACTCGGCGCGGTTTGGTCGTAACTTGGATTATTACACGGGCGCGGTTTTCGAGTTTCGCCGTTCGGGTGATGCGACCGGTCGTCCCTTGGTGGGTGGCGGCCGCTATGATCGGTTGCTGCAGACGCTTGGCGCTTCTTCGCCTGTGCCTGCGGTTGGGTGCGCGGTGTTTATTGATCGGCTCGCAGGAGGTGCAGCATGAACGCTTCATCGACGCAAAGCCCTTTGGTGATTGCGGTACCTTCGAAAGGCCGTTTGCAAGAAAACGCATTCAGCTTTTTTGCCCGTGCCGGTTTGCCGTTAACGCAATCGCGCGGTGCGCGTGATTATCGCGGGACGATTTCTGGCCTGTCGGTCGTTGAAGTGTTGTTCTTGTCGGCCTCCGAGATTGCGCGCGAATTGGCCCAAGGCGGCGCGCATTTTGGCATTACCGGTGAAGACCTCATTCGTGAGTCCATTCCCGATGCCGATCAAAAGCTCGATATGCTAACGCCGTTAGGCTTTGGCCATGCTAATGTTGTTGTGGCTGTGCCGCAGGCCTGGATTGATGTGCGCACGATGGCGGATCTTGAGGATGTCGCCTCCGCTTTTCGCTTGCGCCATGGACGCAAGATGCGGGTTGCTACCAAATACATTAATCTGACCCGGCGCTATTTTGCCGAGCATGGTGTGACCGATTATAGGATTGTTGAAAGCCTTGGCGCGACCGAAGGGGCACCGGCATCGGGTGCGGCTGAGTTGATCGTCGACATTACGACGACGGGTGCGACGCTTGCCGCCAATGCGTTAAAAGTATTGGACGATGGCACGATGCTTAAAAGCGAAGCCAATCTTGTGGCCTCGCTCGCAGCCGACTGGAACGAAACGAGTCTCCAGGCCGCGCGCACCATTTTGGCGCGCATTGCGGCTGAAGAAGAAGCGCGGACGCATCGCGTGGTGCGGGCAAGCTTTGCGCGCGTTCCTAAATCCATCGGCCAGCGCAGCATCGAGCGCTTCGGCGTGGCTGTGCTTGGTGATCAAGGCGAAGAGATTGGCTTTCATGTCAAGAAAGGCCTGATCTTTGAAGTATCGGAATGGCTTGTCTCTGAAGGCGCGCTCCGCGTTTCGGTTAGCCAGGCTGATTATGTGTTTACGGCATCGAACGCATTAATCGAGCGCCTCGAAGCGCGGATCCATTTAAGCTAAATAAAGGGCGATCATGATGAAGAAAATTACACTTCTAGCGCTTGCCTTTGTGGGCTCAGCGATGATGCAAACGGCATCAGCCCAACAAATGCCATCGGGGGGCAATACACCGTCGGCGATGCAGCCCAAGCAGTTTCCTTTGAATGTTCAGTGGATCTTGTCGACGATCAACGGCAAGCCCGCAGGTGATAATCAACCAACGTTATTGCTGGATCAGCAATTGCGCATGCGGGGCTTTGCCGGGTGCAATACCTATTCGGCAACCGCCTATCCGGCAAAAAATCAAGGCATTGCCGTTGGCCCCTTGGCGCTGACCAAAAAGGAATGCGACAAGGCGACGAATGAATTCGAGAAGGCCTATCTTTTGAGCCTTCGCACATCGATGCAATGGCAAGTCAAAGACGGCTATCTTTTTTTACTGGGCGAAAAGAGCGAACTGAAATTTGAGCGCGCGCTGTTTTGACGCGCGCTTGTTATCACTTTAAATCGCAATGGCTTTGAACGCGCCATTGTCCAAGGGTTCCATTCGAACGGCGCTTGTGTGAAACGCTTTTAAAGTCGAGCGGTGGCCGATGGAAATCAGCGTTGTTGATGGTAGCCGATCTTTTAAAGCCGTATAGACTTTTGCCTCGCTGTCTTCATCCAGCGCTGATGTCGCTTCATCCAAGAACAGCCAATCGGGCTTTGCCAATAGAGCGCGTGCAATAGCGATGCGTTGTTGTTCGCCGCCCGAAAGGCGTTGCGACCAATTGCCTTGTTCATCCAGCGATTGCGCGAGTTTACCCAAACCTGCGGCGCTGAGGGCTGAGGTAAGTTCCGCATCGCTATAGTCCATGGTGTCCGATGGATAGGCAACGCATGCCCGTAACGTGCCTTGCGGCAAATACGGCTTTTGCGGAAGCAGCAGGACACTTGCCTGCGAGGGTAGCGTAATCTCACCCGCGCCATAGGGCCATATACCTGCGATGGCACGAAGAAGCGTTGATTTTCCAGAGCCCGATGGGCCGGAAATGAGGACCGCTTCGCCGGGCTTGAACGCTAAATCGGCTTCCACAATCACCTTACCATCGGGCAAAGCGAGGCGAAGCTGATGGGCGCTGAGAGGAGCTTCATCCGTGCGACGGGTGGCAATGGTCAGCGGTGATTTACCCAAATGCCGTGCTTTATCAATTGAAGTATCAAAGCCCGTCAGACGGCGAATGACCGAGAGATAATCAGCAATCGATGTATAGGCGTCGATGAAGAAACTGAGCGAGCCTTCTACACGGCCAAAGGCGCTGGCCGTCTGCGTCAGGACACCCAATTGGATCTTGCCAATAAAGTAGAACGGGGCCGCAACCACATAGGGAATAAGCGGACTGATCTGACCATAGCCTGATGTGAAGGCCATCAGAATTTTGCGAAGCGAAACAATCGACAAGAAATTACGGATGACATCACCAAAGGTGTGCATTAACAAGCCACGCTCAGCAGGCTCGCCTTTTAACAGCGCAATCTGTTCCGCATATTCACGCAAACGTGCGAGCGAGAAACGGAAATTGGCTTCGTATTTTTGTTGGTCGAAATAGAGACCGATCAAGCGGCGACCGATCAAATGTGTGACCAGCGTTCCAAAGCCTGAATAGGCCATCGCAACCCAAAACAAAAAGCCGGGAATGGCAATCTCGGTTCCCGGAATCGTGAAATTGGCCGAAATCGTCCAAAGAATAATCGAGAAGGAAACGAGCGAACTTGTGGAGGACAAAAGCGAGATCGAAAAACTATAGGTCTTGTTGATGAACATATCGACATCATCGGCGATCCGCTGATCGGGGTTGTCGGCGCCGCTGCCAGCAAGAGCCATGCGGTAATGGCTGCCATCATCCAACCAATCGGATACGTAGCGGGCTGTCAACCACCGACGCCAACGGATCATCAATTGCGATTGCACGACATATTCGATGATGGCGGATACGATATAAATAACCGCCCAGAACAAAAACACGGTGTAGAGCAGCGACCAAAACGCCTCGCTGTTTTTTTCTTGGATGGCGTTGAACCAATCGCGGTTGAAATAAGAAAGGCGAACGGAAATTGCCACCTGCGCCTGATTGACGACCACGAGAAACACAACAAAGCCGCGCGCAAGCGTTTGCTCGATGATGCTAAAGGCTGGTAGCGGCCATAAGCGAACCGTTACCCGATCCCGCCCATCGAAGAAGCGATCAGCGATGCGCATAATCGCAACAATGCCCGGTACAAACGATATTGCATAAATGATCAGCCCGAAGACGCCCACGGTTATCGGCAGGCTTTCGGGGACGGCTAGAGCTTCAAGCGCTGCGGGCCACACATCCTGCGCCTCAAGCGTTAAGATGCTGCCGAACGCCAGATATTCGGCCGCAAAAATCACGGCAAAGATTTGCAAGAAGCGGGACATGCTTTGCGCTCGCCATGTCGTGGCCGTGAGCAAAAGGCCGACAATACCAAGGCCAACCGATTGCATATCCCCTCCGGTTGCACCAAGGCCGATGGAGAGGAGGGCGAAAAGAGCAATAGCAGGGGAAAGCAGGCGCATGGGAACCTTAATCTTGGAAGGGCGAGGAACAAATGTCGTCGATTTACGGAGGTTTAGACTATTCGGATGGGTTAGGGGTTAAAGTCCGCCAGACGGCTTGGAATTTCACGGATAGAGTCGACACCAACATTGGCAAAAGCAAGGCGCAGGTGATGGTCTTGGCCTGGCCCAAACCAAGGGCCGGGCAGGCCGAGAACGCCGCGTTCGGCGGCTAATTTTTCGGCAATGTCGAAGACCGAGCGCCCTTTGAAAGGATGCGATACATAAGCGAAATAGGCGCCGATGGAATTTAACTGCCAACCGGGTATGGCGGTCATTGCTTCGCGGAAGGCAGAAGCGCGGTTGGTTATTTCGCGTGTATTGGCGTTGCGCCAATCGTTAAGCGATGGAATGGCCCAAGTCAGCGCCGTTTGCGCGGCGCGCGGGGCGCAGATTTGCACGCAATCGATCACTTTGCCGATTTCATCGAGAATGGCTTTGCCACCGATGATCGCGCCAACGCGATGACCTGGGATGCAATAGCTTTTTGAAAAGCTGTAGAGCGAGAGAACAGTGTCTTGCCAATTGCTTTCGCCGAAGAGCGCGTGGGGTTGTCCATACCCTTCCGGCAAAAAGTCGCGATAGGTTTCATCGACAATCAACCAGATGCCTTTTTGGCGGCAGAGCGCCGCAAACGCCGCGATGGTGGCTGGCGGGTAGACGGCGCCCGTTGGATTATTCGGCGTGACCAAAACGACGGCACGGGTTGAGGCATCAATAAGCGCCTCCGCTTCTTTCGCGTCTGGAATGAAGTGGTTTTCCGCCCGTGCGGGCAAGGCCCGCGGCTCAACACCCAACATGTTCAGCGTCATTTGATGGTTGAAATACCAAGGCGAGGGCAGGAGGATGTTGTCGCCTGCTTTGGCAAGCGCCATCGCAACGAGAACAAAGGCTTGGTTGCAGCCCGAGGTAATGGCGATTTCGTCCGCATCTACGGTGCCGCGATAAAGGGCGGTGAGCTCCGTTGCCAGCACTTCACGCAAGCTCTGATCGCCATAGATATCGCCATATTTGGCGGCAGCCGTGGTGCCAGCTGCAGCGGCGAGATGCTTCAACAATTCCGGATGGGGCGGATAGCCCGGTACGGCTTGGGAAAGATCGATCAGCGGGCCGTGCGCGCCCTGATAGCGCTTGGCCCAGCCTTGGGCTTCAGGAATAGGCGGGGTGCCGGTATCGCGGACGAGCGGATTGAACGAGATCATGGATAAAACCAAAACAAAGGACCAAGGTCACGAACCTTAGCGCAGCGTTTGGGAATGTGCGAGGGTCTGTTTTGTCGCTCGGGCAACCGCTCGCCAATAAAGGCGTGATGGGCTAGCTTGTCGCTCGATCCAAGATTCGAGGCAAAAGAGGGTACTGGCTATGGCCAATGACAAACATCTTGCGGCTTTACGCGACAAATATGGCTCAGCCTCTGGCGGGGACATTTTCGATCCGGAATTCAAGCGCGTTGCCGATACGGTTTTTACGGGTGAGCGCCGCAAATGGCCCTTCGCCGAGCCTGGAACGCTGTGTGGAGCGCCTTATAAGCCTGAATCATACGCCGAGAAATTCAAGGATCTCGATGTCGCCTTGATTGGCGTGCCAATGGATTTAGGCGTCACCAATCGCGCAGGCGCACGGCTTGGACCGCGCGCGGTCAGGGCGATCGAACGCGTTGGGCCTTATGAGCATGTGTTAAAGCGGATGCCGGTTTCCTCGCTGCGGGTGGCCGATGTTGGCGATATTCCGTTCCGGAGCCGCTATAGCCTTGAAAGCTGCCATGAGGATATCGAGGCCTATTATAATCTCGTGCTCGATGCAGGCGTTATTCCCGTGTCTTGCGGCGGCGACCATTCGATCACCGGGTCCATTCTAAAAGCGGTTGGCCGCAAAGCACCGGTGGCGATGGTGCATATTGATGCGCATTGCGACACGTCAGGCCCCTATGAAGGCTCAAAATTTCACCATGGCGGGCCGTTTCGTAAGGCGGTGCTGGACGGCGTGCTGGATCCGCAACGTGTCATTCAGATCGGTATTCGCGGTGGGGCAGAATATCTCTGGGAATTTTCCTATGATAGCGGCATGACGGTGATCCATGCCGAAGAAGTTCCCAAAATGGGGATTGAGGCGATCATTGCGAAAGCCCGTGCGGTTGTCGGAAACGGGCCTGTCTATGTAAGCTTTGACGTGGATAGTCTAGACCCAGCCTTTGCGCCCGGCACGGGAACGCCCGAAGTTGGCGGGCTGACAACGCGCGAAACGCTCGAGATTATTCGCGGCCTTACCGGGCTTGATATTGTTGGCGCGGATGTTGTGGAAGTTGCCCCGCAATATGATGCAACCAGCAATACCGCGCAGGCCGGTGCCCAGACCCTGTTTACGCTATTGAGTTTGGTCGATATCGCGATTGAACAAAGAAGGACGAAGACGAAATGAGCACGCCGCATCTTTTTACACCTCTCGCCATTGGACCTGTAACGGCGCCTAACCGCATCGCCGTTGCACCGATGTGCCAGTACACGGCGGATGATGGTTCAATGACCGATTGGCATCTTCAGCATGTGATGAATTTGGCGATGTCGGGTGCGGGCCTTGTGATGGTAGAGGCGAGTGGTGTTGAACGTAAAGGCCGCATCACGCATGGTTGCGTTGGTCTTTATTCGGATGCGAATGAGCGGGCTATGGCGCGGGTTTTAGCCGCATCCCGTGCGGTTGCTTTGCCGGGCACTTTGTTTGGTATTCAATTGGGTCATGCGGGGCGCAAAGCTTCGGCACAACGCCCATGGGAAGGCGGCGGATCGCTCCAAGCGGAGCAAGATCCATGGCAGACGGTTAGTGCGTCGGCCAAGCCGTTCGGCCCGAATTGGCATACACCTGAAGCGCTGGATGATGCAGGCATTGCGCATACCGTTGCCGCTTTCGTGCAAGCGGCCAAACGCTCCGCGCGGCTTGGTTATGAAGTGATCGAATTGCACATGACACATGGCTATCTCGTGCATCAATTTCTCTCGCCGATTTCAAATATGCGGACTGATCAATGGGGCGGCACGCATGAAAAGCGGATGGCATTCGCCTTGCATTTGATGGATGCCGTGAAAGCCGCTGTGCCCGCTTCAATCGCCATTGGCGTTCGTATCGCGGGATCGGATTGGATTGATGGCGGGGTTACGATTGATGACGCCATTCAGTTGACCGCTGCGCTGAAGGCTAAAGGTGCTGCGTATGCCTGCGTTAGTTCGGGCGGGCTTGATCCGGCGGCGCGCATTAAGGTTGGACCCGGTTATCAAGTCGATTTTGCCGACGCCATCAAGAAGAAGACCGGCATCGTGACCCGCGCGGTTGGTATGATTGTCTCGCCCGAACAGGCGGAGCAGATCTTGGCCGATGGCAAGGCGGATCAAATCGCCTTGGCGCGTGCTTTCCTCGACAACCCACGCTGGGGTTGGCATGCGGCCGATGCTTTGGGTGTCGATCTGCCGCGGCCTCCGCAATATGACCGGGCGCGCAAGGCGCTCTGGCCCGGCGAGGCGTTGAAGCGCGGTTGAGGATAAACGGCTTCTAACGTGTGAACAGAATGTGGACGGCTTGTGGATAAGGTGTCCACATTCTGTGGTTAAGCGGTCGCTCGCCGATCCACCATGCGGGCATCCAGCCGCGTCATGGCAAGCCTTGGCAAGACGCCTTGGCGGAGCAAAGAAGTTGCTACGACGAACCCCTGTAGCGCGTGCGGCCTGCCCGTTATATGGGGGTAAACATTGACGACGAGGGCGTTGAGCCGCGCCGACCACCCTTTACGGCTATGAAACGGAATAAAAGCCGCATCGCTTGGCTGCGGCTTATCCGATACCCAATCCGCAAGCGCGGTGAGCCAATCGCCCGACGGCACCAGACCGGGCGTGATCACCAAGGACCAATCGGAGCGCACTTGCGCTGCGCCCTTTTTAAGCAAGGCGTTATAGGGGCCGTTCTCGACCACAAAGGAGCAGCCGGCGGCATCGGCATAGTGCTCAAACAGGTCGGACGGCTTGGCGCTGACGAGCACGCAATCGCGCAAAATACATTCGGCCACGCCTTCGACCAAGATGGCGAGTGTCTCGATAGTGGCGGGCTCTTCAATGAGAGCAGGAAGAATGACAGAGATCATGCCGCGTCGCATAGCATGGCTTCATGAAATTTGCCTGCCTCTGTTTTTAGCACCTTAAAGCGAGAAATCGGACTTGATGAATCACATCCAAATGTGATGTTCTCATAATGTTCCGATTTAGAGGGGTTGATGGCGCTCGCAAACGAAAAAGAGCTTGTGGCCGAAAGGCTCGCGGTGGACGGCGTCGATGCGGATCGACGGCGCGGACGCGGTGCTGTCACCAATGTTTCGGGACGCTTTGAGCCGATTGCGCGCGTCGCGGAAGATGATGGCTGGGACTCGATGGCCGAGCTTCCGGCTTTCAAGACAGATGTGACAATTGAAAAGCCGCGAACGATTATCACCCGCAATGAATCGCCCGATGTGCCGTTTGATCGTTCGATCAATCCCTATCGTGGTTGCGAGCATGGCTGCATCTATTGTTTCGCGCGACCAACGCACGCTTATATGGGGCTTTCGCCGGGGCTTGATTTTGAATCAAAGCTTTATGCCAAAGAGGGCGCGGCTGAATTGCTTGAGCGTGAATTAGCAGCGCCAAATTATACACCGCGTATGATCGCGATTGGCACGAATACCGATCCCTATCAGCCGATTGAACGCGAGCGCTTCATCATGCGCTCGATTTTGGAAGTGTTGGCGAAGTTTAAGCACCCTGTCGGGATCGTTACCAAGTCCGGCTTGATAACCCGCGATATTGATATTTTAGGACCGATGGCCGCACAAGGCTTGGTGAAGGTTCATTTATCGATCACCACGCTTGATCCGGTGCTCGCACGCCAGATGGAACCACGCGCGGCGACGCCTTCAAAGCGGATCGATACGGTGCGGCAATTGATTGCGGCAGGAATTCCGACGGGCGTTATGGTTGCGCCGCTGATACCGTCCTTAAACGATCACGAGATTGAGCGGATTTTAGAGGCGGCAGCGGGTGCAGGTGCGCTTGAAGCGAATTATATTTTCTTGAGATTACCGCTCGAAATTCGTGATCTGTTTCGCGAATGGTTGTTGGAACATCATCCGGGTAAATTGCGGCACGTGTTATCGCTCGTGCAAACGGCACGCGGCGGCAAAGATTATGTCGCACGCTTCGGCGAGCGGATGACGGGTGAAGGACCTTACGCCGAATTAATCGCGCAACGCTTTAGGCTTGCAACCGAACGTTTGGGGTTAAATCGGCAGAGGTTGCGGTTAAGGCATGATTTGTTCGAGCGGCCTGCGCGGGCAGGTGATCAGTTGAGTTTGTTTTGAGCGCGCCGTGACGGATCAGCCGGATTACACGTTTGAAACTCACTTACGATCTGTTGGAACTACTCCCGTAGCGGGTGTTGATGAAGCCGGTCGCGGTCCATTAGCCGGTCCTGTGGTGGTGGCTGCTTGTATTCTTGATCCTCATCATATTCCCCTCGGCCTCAATGATTCCAAAAAGCTGACGGCTTCCAAGCGTGAAACGCTCTATGAACAAATCCTTGCCACGGGCCATGTTGCGATTGTGAGCGTCTCCGCGCTAATGATTGATGCGATCAATATCCGTGCGGCGACGTTGCAGGGGATGGCGCAGGCCGTTCGCGGATTGGCTGTTCAACCCGCTTACGCGCTGATTGATGGGCGTGATGTTCCACCGAATTTGCCCTGCCCGGGCGAGGCCTTGATTAAGGGGGACGCCCGCTCGGTATCGATTGCGGCGGCGTCTATTGTAGCCAAAGTCACGCGTGACCGATTGATGGTAAGAGCCGCTGAATTTTGGCCCGGCTATGGGTTTGAACGGCATATGGGCTATGGCACAGAAGCGCATTTGGAAGCCATTAAACGGTTAGGCCCATGTCCTATTCATCGGTTAAGTTTTGCACCGTTGAAGGGTTAATCATCCGGTAACCATGATGTGAGGTAATTAAATCAATTCGGTTTGAATCCGATCGCTAAACGCTCTGTTTACCATGCGACTCTTAGGATTCGTCCTGTCGATTAACAGGACGGTTTCAAAATGGGTTCTCCGCGTACAAGCGCGTTGCGTGCTTCTGCAGCTTTATCAGTTCCGCGTCGCGCGATACCCCAAGTGGTATCGCGCAGGGAACCTTCTTTGCTCGTGCGGGACACGATTTTGCTTGGCGATTCAATTGCCATGCTCAACAGCCTGCCTGAGGCCAGCGTCGATCTTATTTTTGCCGATCCGCCATATAATTTGCAGCTTGAAGGCGCGCTCAACCGCCCCGATCAATCGCTTGTTGATGCGGTGGATGATGAGTGGGATAAGTTCGCGAGTTTTGCCGATTATGACCGCTTCACGCGGGATTGGATGGCCGCAGCGCAGCGCGTGATGAAGCCCAATGCAACGCTATGGGTAATCGGCTCCTATCATAATATTTTCCGCGTTGGCTCCATCATGCAGGATCTCGGATTCTGGCTGCTTAACGATATCGTCTGGCGCAAAGCCAATCCGATGCCGAATTTTCGTGGACGCCGCTTCACCAACGCGCATGAGACGATGATTTGGGCTTCAAAAAGCGCACAAGCCAAGAGTTACACGTTTCACTATGACGCGCTGAAAGCCGGCAATGAGGATACGCAGGTGCGGTCCGATTGGTATTTGCCGCTGTGCACCGGTGGAGAGCGTTTAAAAGACGAGAAGGGTGACAAGGTTCATCCAACCCAAAAGCCCGAAGCGTTGTTGGCACGGATTTTGTTATCCTCGTCGAATCCTGGCGATGTTGTGCTGGATCCCTTCTTTGGTAGTGGAACCACGGGAGCCGTCGCTAAACGGCTTGGCCGCCACTATATCGGCATTGAGCGCGATCCTGCCTATGCCAAAGCCGCTGAAGCGCGCATTGCTGCCGTCGAGCCGCTCGATGATACCGCCTTGGCGATTGCACCGACAAAACGCAGTGAGCCACGTATTCCGTTTAACGCGCTGATCGAAGCGGGACTTATCGCACCGGGCGTTGAATTGGTCGATGCCAAGCGGCGCTTCCGTGCGAAAGTGAAAGCCGATGGATCCTTGGTGCTTGGGCCTGCGACAGGTTCTATCCATAAAGTCGGTGCGCTTGCGCAAGGATTACCCGCCTGCAACGGATGGACGTTTTGGCATCTTGAAAAAGGTGACGAATTGGTGGTGATCGATATGCTTCGGCAGGATATTCGCGCATCCATGCCAGCTGACTGAAATGATCGATTTATCGTCTGATCATCGTCTCGATCTTGATCCACGCGATCCGACGTTTTTTAACAATCCTTATCCAGCCTATCATGCGATAAGGCAGCGTTCGCCAGCCTTCTTTTGGAAGCAATTCGGCATGTGGTGCTTTGCATCGCACGCCGATGTGACGGCTCTGTTCCGCGATAAGCGCTTTGGTCGCCAGATTTTGCATGTCGCTACGCGCGATGAGTTGGGCTGGCCGGCAATGCCGCCGCACGTTAAGCCGTTCTACGATGTTGAAGACCACTCGTTGTTATCGCTTGAGCCGCCCGATCACACGCGGCTGCGTACCTTAATCAATCGCGCCTTTGTATCGCGGCAAGTGGAGCGTTTAGCGCCGCGCATCGAACGACTTGCCCATGAGCTGATTGATGGCTTTGAGGCTAAAGGAAGCGTTGAACTGATTGAGGCGTTTGCAACACCCATTCCCGTGATCGTGATTGCTGAGCTATTGGGTGTGCCAACCGATATGGCACCGCAATTGCTCGATTGGTCGCATAAAATGGTGGCGATGTATCAGTTTGGTCGCACCCGTGAAGCGGAAGATTTAGCGGTCAAGGCAACGCAAGAATTCGTTATATACCTTAAGGCCTATATTGCAGAGCGTCGGAAGCAGCCTGCCGATGATTTAATGAGCCATCTTATCACAGCCGAAACGGAAGGAATGAAGCTCACGGAAGATGAGCTTGTTTCAACCTGCATCTTGGTGCTGAACGCCGGGCACGAAGCAACGGTGCATTCGCTTGGCAACGGCGTGAAAGCCATTTTAGAGGAAGGCATTGATGCGCGGGCCGCCTTATCCGATGGGGCGGGTGGGGAAAGACTGGTCGAGGAAGTCTTACGCTTTGATGCGCCGCTGCATCTTTTCACGCGCTATGTTTTAGAGGATGTGGAGTGGAACGGGCTTCCGCTTAAAAAGGGCCAGGAGATTGGCTTGATGCTGGGCGCAGCAAATCGTGATCCGGCCCGGTTTAACGAGCCGGATCGGCTTGATCCGACGCGTGATCCGAACCCGCAGCAAAGTTTTGGTGGCGGCATTCATTTTTGCGTTGGCGCACCCTTGGCCCGTCTTGAAATGCGGGTCGCCTTGAAGGTGCTGTTTGAGCGGTTGCCGGGGCTGAGGCTGGCTCAAAAGCCGGTCTATCGGGATGTCTATCATTTCCATGGGTTGGAACGGCTGGATTTGAATTTTTAACCCCAAGGTCGGATCCGGGTTGATCGGCGTCCGTTTTGCACTTGCGTCTGGCGAGACGGAGGCGTCTAACGGCGCTCCCTGAATTCTGTCGTTTGTGAGTCGACCATGACCGCTCTTACCTCTGCCAGCCCTTTTGCTGATATCCGCCGTGTCATTTCCGAAATGCCCGAAGCGGATTTGGTATCCGTTGAGGCCGTTCGCGGACGGGACCGGTTTTTGACAAAGCCACCCGGCAGCCTTGGCCGTTTGGAAGAGATTGTTGAATGGTTGGCCGCTTGGCAGCGCAAGTCACGGCCCGCCATTATGCGACCTTTGGTGACGGTATTTGCCGGAAACCATGGCGTGACGGCGCGTGGCGTGTCGCCCTATCCAGCGAGCGTGACCCAACAAATGCTCGATAATTTTGGCGCAGGCGGGGCGGCCATCAATCAAATCTGCAAGACGTTTGATATCGGTTTTAAAGCCTATGATTTGGCGCTTGATCTTCCGACCGGCGATATCACCGTTGAAGCCGCCATGGACGAGAAGACCTGTGTCGGCACGATGGCTTTCGGTATGGAAGCGATTGGTGGGGGACATGATCTCGTTGCCATTGGCGAAATGGGCATTGGTAATACAACCATTTCTGCCGCTATTTATGCGGCCCTTTATGGTGGCGATACGGCGCATTGGGTTGGCCGCGGCACGGGTGTCGATGACGAAGGCTTGAAGCGTAAAATTGCGGCTGTTGAGACGGCCTTGGCGCTTCACAAAGCCCATTTAAACGATCCGCTGGAAGTTTTGCGGCGCCTGGGCGGCCGCGAAATTGCTGCGATGGCGGGCGTTATTTTAGCCGCGCGTATGGAGCGCATTCCGGTCGTGATTGACGGTTATGTGGCGACTGCCGCGGCGGCCATTTTGCATGCGGTTGATCCACATACGCTCGATCATTGCATGGCAGGTCATGTGTCGGCGGAAGGCGCGCACCGTGACGTACTAAACCGGCTCGGCAAGAAGCCTATTCTCGATCTTGGCATGCGGTTGGGCGAAGGCTCGGGTGCGGCGCTGGCGATTGGTGTGATCAAAGCGGCGGCGGCGTGCCATGACGGCATGGCGACCTTTGGCGAAGCGAAGGTGGACGATCGCGCGGATTGATTAAGCGGCGACGCGGTTATCCATCTCGATGGGGGCGTGCTCGTCGGAATAGTGGATCACGCGATGCGCGGGCAGCGTAATCGTTACCGATGTTCCTTCGCCTTCGCGGGATTGGATGGAAAATTCACCGCCATGCATGGCAACGAGGCCGCGCACGATTGGCAGGCCAAGGCCTGAGCCTTGTTCTGCCGTTTTAACAGCGAGCGAGCCGCGGCCGAAACTCTCCAGAATGATCGGGATTTCATGCGCAGGAATACCTGGCCCGGTGTCGGTGACTTGAATGAATTGGCCGCCCATTGGGCTCCGCCCCACAACGATCGAAATCTCCCCGCCTGCCGGTGTAAATTTGATGGCGTTGGATAAAAGATTGAGCGTGATCTGACGCAAGGCGCGCTCATCCGCAACAATGGCTTCCAATTCGGGATCGACCGTCATCATCATGATCACGCCGCGCGAGTGGGCGCGAAGCTGCAGCAGGTGGGCGCATTCCGACACGGAATCGGCCAGATGGCATTTTTGCTCTTCAAGCTCGTAACGTCCGGCTTCGATGCGGGAGAGGTCTAAGACTTCATCGATAATGCCGAGCAACATCTGCCCGCTTTCGTGAATATCCCGCGCATAGGCGCGATAGGCTTTGACGCGGTGGCGACCTAAGAGCTCGGCCTCCATCACCTCGGAAAATCCGAGAATGGCGTTGAGGGGCGTTCGTAACTCATGGCTCATCGTGGCCAAAAATCTTGATTTGGCGAGGTTGAGCTCCTCCGCGCGGCGTCGCGCTTCATCCGAATGGGCCTTGGCCTGTTCGAGATCCGCGATCAACGCGTCTTTTTCCGCGCGAATGGTGAGATGATCGAGCGTTGTTTCTGAGATCCGACCTGCCAGATATAAAAAGAAGCCGATCAGCACGATGGAGAGATAGACCGTGTCGGTCGCGGCCCGCTCTGGAAACAGCGACATCAGGATTAGATCGCCGATCAGGATGGGCAAGAGTTGAAAGCCTAGCGCGCCTCGAATGGCCGATGAGAATACGAGGGATGAGCCGCCAAGGGCTACAGGAATAAAAACCAGAAAGGCGATATCGGGAATCGTGTCGGGAGCAGGTGACGCCTGGCTGATCAAGGCCCATCCGGTGCCTTGCAGCGCTTCAAAACCTAAAAAGAGGAGCTTGGCCGTCAGCTGCCGGAATTTTGGCCAGTGGTCGGCGAGTATGAGGGATGCGGCCAGCCCCAGCCCAATCAGAAAAGCGCCAAATGGAATGGGCAATAAAGGGGGGCTAAAGGCGCTTATCCCTAAAATGGGCATCAACATCAGCAATTGCAGCAAAATGGCTTTAGGCCTTGCGCGCGCAAAGGTCATGAGAAGCTCGTCATCAAACCCGCGCGCCGTCCAATTGGCCAGGCCCGATGGCATAGCCGCGACACGGTCCATCCCAAAGGCCAATTGGGTGACACGGCGGCTTTGTGCCATTAGTCTGTTGAGCTCCGGGATCATTGATAATCGCCTGCTTTAATCCCTCAAACGCTATCAACCATGGGTTAAATTCACACTGTCGAAAAACCTCAAATTGAAACTAAACTTGCCGCCATGCCCGGTTGACGCCTCTGATCAGGCGTGGAACCGTTTATTATCGAACCATCGGGGGACAGATGAAGTTATATGACAGTGTTCGGGCACCTAACCCGCGTCGCGTTCGAATTTTTTTGAAGGAGAAGGGCATCGAGATTCCGACGGTGACGGTGGATCTTGCTGCCTTCGAACATCGGGAGGCGGCCTATGCGCGGGTTAATGCGCTGCGGCGTACACCCGCTTTAGAACTCGATGACGGCACTGTGATAACGGAGTCGGTTGCGATCTGCCGTTATGTTGAGGAACTCCATCCTGAGCCCGCTTTGTTTGGTCGCACGCCGCTTGAAAAAGCTTTGGTGGAAATGTGGAACCGACGGGCGGAACTTGAGCTGTTTGTGCCGATAACCCATACTTTCCGCCATGGCCATCCGGGTATGGCAAAACACGAAGTGCCTCAAATTGCCGCGTGGGCAGAGGTTAATCGCCCGAAAATAATCGAAGGCTTGGCGCTTCTCAATGAGCAATTATCGAAGACGCCCTTTTTGGCAGGCGATGCCTTTTCCATCGCCGATATTACAGCACTTTGTGCCATTGATTTCATGAAACCGACAAAGACCAAAGTACCTGATGACATGACGCCTCTCTTACAATGGCATCAAGCGGTTTCATCCCGTCCTAGCGCGCTCGCTTAAGGTTTAGAAAGGCCTCGTTCATGCATCCGATTTTTGAAGCTCTTTTATCGCAAGCAAAAGGCCAGTCCCGCTTGCGGGTGGCGGTTACCCATCCTTGCGATGCTGTGACGATGGAAAGCGTGGCGGCGGCGTTCAAAGCCGGATTGATCGAACCGACTTTGGTGGGTCCTGAAGCCAAGATACGCACGGCCGCGAGTGAAGCAGGCCTCGCCGCCCTGGAGTGGCCGATCATTGATACGCCGCATAGCCACGCATCGGCTAATGCAGCCGTTGAGCTCGTCCGCGCTGGCAAGGCTGGTGCGTTGATGAAAGGTAGTTTGCATACCGATGAGCTGATGTCGGCGGTAATCGATCCGTTGCATGGGCTGAGGGCCGAAAGGCGAATTAGCCATTGCTATGTGATGGCTACAAAAGGGCATTCGGAGCCTCTCATTGTGACAGATGCGGCCATCAATATTGCACCTGATCTTCATGTCAAAGCGGATATAGTCCAAAATGCCATAGACCTTGCGCATGCAATAGGAGTCGAAGAGGTGAGGGTGGCTTTGTTGTCCGCGACCGAGACGATCAACCCGGCTATTCAATCGACCATCGATGCGGCGGCCTTATGTAAAATGGCGGATCGCGGCCAAATTATTGGGGCCTTGCTGGATGGTCCCTTGGCGCTCGATAACGCGATTGATATGGGGGCCGTCACGCAAAAGCATATTCGCTCAACGGTCGCGGGGCGGGCCAATGTGTTGGTTGTTCCGGATTTGGTGGCCGGGAATATTTTGGCCAAGACCCTATCCTTCATGGCGCATGCGGAAGCTGCGGGCATTGTGGTGGGCGCGCGCGTGCCGATTATTCTGACGAGCCGCGCTGATTCACTTGAGAGCCGGATTGTGTCCTGTGCGATTGCCGTGCATCTCGCTAAAATTCCGGTGCTTAAAGGCATTGTGAAAGGCTAGTCACTTGCGCTCTTGGCGTGGACGGGTAGACATGAAGGGTAAGTTTTCACAGGATTGACCGATAATGTCGCACCTTAATGCCGTCCTTGCCCGTCTTGACCAAAACCGCGAGGCCGCTATGGCCCGCTTGTTTGATTTTCTTAAAATTCAATCGATTTCCACCGATCCCGCTTTTGCAGGCGAATGCCGGAAGGCGGCCGAATGGGTAAAGGCCGAGCTGGCCAGCATTGGCATTCAAGCCGAAGTTAAGGCAACCGGCGGGCACCCTGCCGTTACCGCGCGTGTTGAGGGTGACGCCAAGCGGCACGCGCTGTTTTATGGCCATTATGATGTGCAGCCGGTCGATCCGTTAAATTTGTGGGATATGCCTCCTTTCGAGCCGGTCATTACGACGCTTGAGGATGGACGCAAAGTCATCCGCGCGCGCGGATCAGCGGATGATAAGGGCCAGATCATGACCTTTATTGAAGCGTGCCGCGCCTATAAGGAAGTTGTTGGCTCCCTGCCTATCGGGGTGACGTTTCTGATCGAGGGTGAAGAGGAGGATGGCTCTAAACATTTGCCGGCCTTTGTCGAAGCTGAAAAAGCTGCTTTGAAAGCCGATGTGGCGCTCGTATGCGACACATCGATGTGGGATCGGAACACGCCACAAATCACCTCGTCGCTTCGCGGCATGGTATATGAAGAACTGACCATCAAAGCAGCCGACCGTGATTTACATTCCGGCCTCTTTGGCGGTGGTGCACAAAATCCAATCCGCGTGCTGACGAAAATTCTGGCCGATCTGCATGATGCCGATGGTCGCGTGACGCTTAAAGATTTTTATGAGGGCGTTCCTGAAACACCTTCGCAGGTGCTCGCGCAATGGGACACGTTGGGGCTGACGGCGGAAGAGTTTTTGGGCGGTGTTGGCCTGTCGGAACCCGCGGGTGAAAAGGGGCGTCGCTTGATTGAAATGATTCAATCGCGTCCGACGTGTGATGTGAACGGCATTATTGGTGGTTATACAGGGATAGGCGCAAAGACGGTGATTGCGGCCGAAGCGAGCGCGAAAGTCTCCTTCCGGCTGGTAGGCGATCAAAACCCCGCCAAAATTCGCGATGCGTTTCATGCCCATGTTCATGCGCGGCTGCCGAAAGATTGTAGCGTTGAGTTTATCAGTCACAAAGGCTCACCTGCTTTGGCCTTGCCTTTCGATATGCCAGACCTTGTTGCCGCCAAAACGGCTTTGCAGGACGAGTGGGGCGTGTCGCCTGTGACGCTTGGTTCGGGCGGATCGATCCCGATTGTTGGCGACTTCAAGCGTATTTTGGGACTTGATACACTGTTGATCGGGTTCGGCCTCGATGATGACCGCATCCATTCACCCAATGAAAAATATGATCTGACCAGTTTTGAAAAAGGTGCCCGCTCTTGGGCGCGTATTTTGGCTGCGTTGGCCTAAGGAGGAAATACAATGTGGTCAAAAACCTGGACCTATTTTGACGGCGCGTGGCATGAGGGTAATCCTCCGATTTTGGGGCCGCGCAGCCACGCTTTTTGGCTCGGCTCATCGGTATTTGACGGCGCGCGCTATTATGAAGGCGTAGCTCCCGATCTTGACCTGCATTTCGCGCGGGTGAACCGCTCGGCCATTGCCATGCATTTGAAGGCATTAATCAGCGTTGAGGAGTGGGTGAAGCTTGCTTGGGAGGGCATCGCTAAATTTAGTCCCGATACGGCGCTTTATATCCGCCCGATGTATTGGCCCGAGACGGGAAGCGGCGGCGTTGTGGCCCCTGACGGTGAATCAACCCGCTGGTTGTTATCCATTTACGAAGCGCCCATGCCGGTTGAGGCGGGCTCTTCGATTACGCTATCGCCCTTTCGGCGACCAACACCTGAGACGATGCCGCTTGATGCCAAGGCCGGTTGCCTCTACCCGAACAATGGCCGTGCTTTGATAGAGTGTCGCGCACGTGGTTTTGATAATTGCCTCTTAACAGACATGCTGGGCAATGTTGCCGAACTGGCCACCGCCAATGTGTTTATGGCCAAAGACGGTGTGGTGTTCACGCCCGCGCCAAATGGTACGTTTTTGAACGGCATCACACGTCAGCGGACCATTCATCTGTTGGAAGCATCGGGTCAAAAAGTGGTGCAGAGCGCATTGAGCTATAAAGATTTCAAAAGCGCGGATGAGCTGTTCTCTGCTGGCAATTACGGCAAGGTGCAACCGATCACGCGCATCGATGAGCGTGATCTGCAGCCCGGGCCGTTTTATCGCCAGGCGAAAGAGCTTTATGCGGCATATGCAAAGGGAAAATGATCTCATCGTCATTGCGAGCGATGAGCGAAGCAACCCAGCTAGCTGAACGAAAAAGAGCGCGGTGTTGCCACTGCGCTCTTTCTTACACCATCAGCTGGGTTGCTTCGCGTTCGCTCGCAATGACGGGGTGTTTATTTTACGGCCACTGCACGGTGGGTGGCAGACTTGACAAAATCGAGTCGACATTGCCGCCCGTCTTCAAACCGAAAATCGTGCCGCGGTCATAGAGCAAGTTATACTCGACGTAGCGGCCGCGGCGGATTTGTTGTTCGTTGCGGTCGGCATCTGTCCAAGGCGTCGATAGATTGGCCCTAACGATTGACGGATAGATTGCCTCGAACGCGCGACCAACATCTTGAGTAAAGGCGAAATCGGCGTCCCAATCAGCCGACTCGAGATAGTCATAAAAAATACCACCAATGCCGCGTGGCTCATTGCGGTGCTTCAGATAGAAATATTCGTCGCACCAGGCTTTGTATTTTTCATAAGGCGCGATCGCGGCATGGGCATCGCAGGGGGCTTTCATCGCGGCATGGAAGGCGATCGTGTCAGGATCCTCTTGGGTCCGACGGCGCATCATGACAGGGGTAAGATCTGCTCCGCCGCCGAACCATGCTTTGGTGGTGACCACAAAGCGGGTGTTCATATGCACGGTCGGGACGTTCGGGTTCCAAGGATGGGCGATCAGCGAAATGCCCGTGGCAAAAAAGCGGGGGTCTTCGTTGGACCCAGGAATTTGTCCACGAAATTCGGGCGCAAACTCGCCATAGACGGTTGAGCAATGGACGCCAACTTTTTCGAAAACGCGGCCTTTCATGATCGACATCACCCCGCCGCCGCCTTTGGCGCCTGAATGGTCGGTGCGGTGCCAAGGGGTCCGGACGAACCGTCCCGGGGAGGTCGCCTCGGGGAAGAATGGGCCGGAGGCCTCGTCTTCCAACTGTTCGAGATGGGTGCAAATTTTGTCGCGTAGGGATTGAAACCAAGTTTCTGCGCGCGCCTTACGGGCTTCAATATCGGGGGAAATCGTCATGCCGCCGTCTCTCTATCTATAAGCCTTGAGGAAAAGCGTCCAATTGACGCAACGCCTCTCCCATAATCATTGCTGCCGTCACCGCGACATTCATCGAACGCAAAGTGTGTCGCATCGGGATCAGGATCCGTCCCTCGGCCGCCTCGTGTACATCGTCGGGTACACCGGCCGATTCGCGTCCCATGAGCAGGATATCGGTCTTTGCGTAGGTAAAATCGGTATAACGGGTTTCGGCTTTTGTCGAGGCGAGGACCAGCCGCAACCCCTCTGAACGGCGAAATTCGTTAAAATCCGACCATCCAATGTGCCGAATGATCGTGACTTGATCGAGATAATCCATGCCGGCGCGGCGAAAAGCCCGATCGGAGGCCGGAAAGCCTGTGGGTTCAATGATATGGGCTGTAACCCCAAGGCAGGCGCACAGGCGGAGCATCGTGCCGGCGTTCTGGGGAATATCGGGTTGGTAGAGCGCCAATTGCACGGCAATATTTTCCTTCTATGCACCAGATGCGTCAAAAAGCTTTAAAAACGCATAACCATCATCCATCCTGACTATGGACAAGCGCCGCGCCTCATGTCACATGACGGCTCGGTATGGGGAAGCACGTGCGACCCGTAACGATCAATGACGTTTGAGGACCGGCTTGGCAACCAGCGCCGCCAGCCGAATTCCGGAATCACCGAGGCGAATTGCTCCTCACGGAGAGCCGCCGAGGGGGCGCTGGGTGCGAGGATGACAAAGTGGCAACAACTCACGCATCGGCCTCTGCCGAACCCACGAGACGCGATTTTCTCTTTATAGCGACAGGCGCCGCCGGTGCGGTTGGCCTTGCAGCGACCATTTGGCCCTTTATCAGCCAGATGGCACCGGATGCGGCGACGATCGCAGCCGGCGCGCCGGTTGATTTTGACCTTTCGCCTGTGGCGGAAGGCCAGATCGTCAAGCTTTTCTGGCGCGGCAAGCTGATTTTCGTCCGCCATCGTACGGCGGCGGAAATTAAAGCTGCTCAGGATACCGATGTGACGAGCCTTCGTGATCCGGAAGCTGATTCGGCCCGGGTTAAGCCTGGCAAGGATCAGTGGCTGATCGTGTATGGCAATTGCACCCATTTGGGTTGCGTGCCGCTTGGCAATGAAGGCGCCTTCCATGGTTGGCAGTGCCCTTGCCATGGTTCGGTATTCGATACATCCGGCCGTATCCGTCAGGGGCCAGCCCCGATCAATCTGCCCGTGCCGCCTTATGCGTTCACGAGCGACAAGGCCATCCGCATCGGCTGAGCCCTTTCGGGTTTGGCCAGTTATAAACGGTTAAAGGGGCGTTGAGCTCCAAGCATTCAGGGATAAAGCCATGAGCGGACATTCCACCTATGAACCCAAGAGCGCCGTAGGCAAGTGGTTTGAAAGCCGCCTGCCGATTATGGGCCTCATCCACTCGTCCTTCGTTGTGTTCCCAAATCCACGGAACCTCAACTATTTCTGGACGTTTGGCGGCATTCTAGCCTTCATGTTGGTAGCCCAGATCATTACCGGCGTTGTGCTGGCGATGCATTATACGGCCCATGCCGATATGGCGTTCAACTCGGTTGAGTTGATCATGCGCGATGTCAATTATGGCTGGATGCTGCGTTATCTGCACGCAAACGGCGCATCGATGTTCTTCATCGCCGTCTATGTGCATATTTTCCGCGGCCTTTATTACGGTTCATATAAGGCGCCTCGGGAAGTTCTCTGGATCTTGGGTGTGATCATCTTCTTGCTGATGATGGCAACGGCCTTCATGGGCTATGTGTTGCCTTGGGGCCAGATGAGCTTCTGGGGTGCAACCGTGATCACCAATTTGTTCTCGGCTATTCCGGGTGTTGGTGAAGTGATCGTGTCCTATCTCTGGGGCGGTTATTCGGTTTCAAACCCAACCTTGAACCGGTTCTTCTCGCTCCATTACCTGCTGCCTTTCATGATTGCAGGCGTTGTTGTTCTGCATATCTGGGCATTGCATGTTCCAGGTTCGAACAATCCATCGGGTATTGAGAAAAAGACGGACAAGGACGTGTTGCCTTTCCATCCTTATTTCACCGTGAAAGATGCGTTCGCCCTTTGCTGCTTCTTGATGGTTTATGTTTGGTTCGCTTTCTACATTCCAAATTTCTTGGGTCATGCTGATAACTATATCGAAGCGAACGCAGCGGTTACGCCATCGCATATCGTGCCTGAATGGTACTTCTTGCCTTTCTATGCGATTTTGCGCGCTATTCCGGACAAGCTTCTCGGCGTGTTGGCGATGTTTGGTTCGATTGCCATCATGGTTGTTGTACCTTGGCTCGACACATCAAAAGTGCGCTCGGGCAGCTATCGTCCGGTGTTCCAGATTTTCTTCTGGTTGTTCGCGATCAACGCCGTGATCCTTGGCTGGCTTGGTTCAAAGCCACCAGAAGGCATGTATGTTGTCGCCTCGCGCATCTGCACCGTTTACTATTTCGCTTATTACATCCTCGTGCTTCCGCTTCTCGGCCTGTTCGAGACGCCAAAATCCTTGCCTGCTTCCATTGCGGACTCGGTTCTAGGCAAGGGTGGTTCGGGTTCAGCAATGGCTTCGGGCGCGGCATCTTCGCCGAGCACCAAAGGTTGAGATCAGGAAATATGACGATGAAATCGATCAAAACCCTTATCGCAGTAGTAGCGCTCGCCGGTCTTGCTAGCGGCGCGGCATTTGCTCAGAGCCATGAACGCGAAATTCCGCCGCGTGTCACATGGTCCTTCTCGGGTCCATTTGGCACCTATGATGAAACGCAGCTGCAACGTGGATTTAAAGTTTTCCATGAGGTGTGCTCCAACTGTCATTCGTTGAACAAGATCGCCTTTCGCACATTGGCGGAGCATGGTGGTCCGGGCTTCAGCAAAGAGCAGGTGACGGCGTTGGCTGCGACCTTCAAGGTCAAGGACGGCCCGAACGATGCCGGTGAAATGTTTGAACGCCCTGCGCGTCCTGCAGACTTTTGGCCTGCACCGTTTCCAAACAAGCAAGCAGCAGCCGCTGCCAATGGTGGCGCTGCGCCTCCGGACTTCTCGGTGATTGCAAAGGCGCGTACCTATGAGCGCGGCTTTCCTTGGTTCGTGTTTGATATTTTCACGCAGTACCAAGAACAAGGTGTTGATTATATCGCGTCGCTCCTTCCTGGCTATGAAGAAGCGCCAGCCGGTGTGACCGTGCCGGATGGCAAATATTACAATAAATATTTCCCCGGCAATATCATCGCCATGCCACCTCCGCTGCAGGATGGTGCTGTGACTTATTTGAAGGGTGCTGATGGCAAGCCACAGGCTCCTGAGACCGTCCAGCAATATGCCAAGGATGTTTCCGCGTTCCTGATGTGGGCTGCAGAGCCGCATATGGAACAACGTAAGGAAATCGCCTTCCGCGTGCTTGTGTTCTTGCTCGTCTTCGCTGGCCTGCTTTACTTCACCAAGAAGAAAATCTGGGCGAATGTTGAAGGCCACGCATAACCAACGCGTAATCGCAGAATGAATTAAGAAGGGCTCCGGAAACGGGGCCCTTTTTCTTGTTGCATCGGGGATCGATCATAAGGCCTAATGGCCCATCTAACGGAGCGTCAGCCTATGTCACAATCCAAGCTTGGCATTATCGGTGGCTCGGGGGTTTACGACCTGCCAGGGATCGAGAATGTACACGAATTAAATATTACAAGTCCGTGGGGCGAAACATCGGATGTGTTGCGTGCCGGAACCATTGGTTCCATCGAGGTGGTGTTCTTGCCGCGCCATGGAAAAGGGCATCGTTTCTCGCCATCGGACATTAATTATCGCGCCAATATTGATGCGATGAAGAGAGCCGGTGTGACGGATTTAATTTCGCTTTCAGCCTGTGGTTCCTTCAAGCCGGAATTGCCACCCGGCACGTTTGTGTTGGTCGATCAATATGTCGACCGAACGCATAAGCGGGAATCGAGCTTCTTTGGTAAAGGCTGTGTCGCGCATGTGTCGATGGCGCACCCTGTGGGGCCGCGCTTGGTTGACCGAATTGCGATGGCGGCTGAGGCGGAACATATCCCTGCTGTAAAGGGCGGCACCTATGTCTGCATGGAGGGACCGCAATTCTCGAGCCTCGCCGAGAGCCTATCCTACAAGGCGGCGGGCTATTCGGTTATTGGCATGACGGCAATGCCGGAAGCCAAACTCGCGCGCGAGGCGGAGATGACCTATGCGACGGTTGCGATGGTGACCGATTTTGATTGCTGGCATCCGGACCATGATGTGGTCGATGTTCAATCGGTCATTCAAGTGATGCATGGTAATACAGAAAAGGCCCGGCGTTTGGTGGCACAATTGGCCAAGGATTTTCCGCTCACGCGGGAAGAGTGTCCTGCCGGTTCTCACAAGGCGCTTGAGTTTGCGATTATGACGGCGCCTCAGGCCCGCGATCCGGCCTTATTGGCAAAGCTCGATGCGGTGGCTGGGCGCGTTTTGAAAGCGTGATTGATCGGCAAGCCTGTGTTAGCGTGCCGGAACATTCTTGGATGACATCAATGACCCAATCGACGGCTAATTTTCTTCGTGACTCGATCCGATCCATTCCGGACTACCCAAAGCCCGGTATTATGTTTCGCGACATCACAACCTTGCTTGGTAATGCGCGTGCCTTCCGGCGGGCGATTGATGAGCTGGTGCAGCCCTTTGCGGGGAGCAAAGTGGATCAAGTGGCAGGCATGGAAGCGCGCGGTTTTATTTTGGGTGGTGCCGTGGCGCATCAACTCTCAGCGGGTTTCATTCCTATTCGTAAGAAGGGAAAGCTGCCCCATACGACCGTCTCCATCGCCTATTCGCTCGAATATGGCGTCGATGAAATGGAGGTGCATACCGATGCCGTGAAGCCGGGTGAGAAAGTTATCTTAATTGATGATTTGATTGCGACCGGCGGAACGGCGGAAGGGGCGACGAAGCTCTTACAAAAAATGGGCGCCGAAGTTGTGGCCGCCTGTTTTGTGATTGATCTTCCGGAACTTGGCGGGCGCGCCAAATTAGAGGCGCTTGGCGTGCCTGTTCGAACCTTGATTGCGTTTGACGGCCATTGAGTCCCTTCATCTCGATAAAATGAAAGTAAAGCGTATGATTGCTGATCTCAAAGACAAGGTCGTTCTCGTGACCGGCGGCTCAACGGGTATTGGAGCTGCTGCAGCAAAGTCCTTTGCCGCGAATGGCGCTAAGGTGATGGTCCACTACAATGCCTCGAAGGCTGAGGCAGAAGCCGTATGTACTGCGATTATCGCAGAAGGCGGGGAAGCTGCGCTTTGTCATGGCGATGTGATCGACAAAGCGGTGCCTGCTCGGATTGTATCGGAAACAGTGAAGCGGTTCGGTCGGCTCGATGTTTTAATCAACAATGCGGGTGGCATGTTGGGCCGTAAAATGCTCTCGGAAATTACCGATGAACATTATGACCGTGTTTTGGATCTCAATATTCGTTCGGTCATCAAATTCATGCAGGCCGCTGCGGATGTCATGAAGGCACAAGGCTCTGGCAACATCATCAATGTATCGTCGATTGCGGCGCGCAATGGCGGCGGCGGTGGTGCGGTGCTGTATGCGTCAACCAAGGCCTTCGTGTCTGCCTTTACCAAGGGCATGGCAAAGGAGTTGATTGGTTCGCATATTCGCGTCAATGCGGTTTCGCCCGGTACAATCGCAACGCCTTTTCATGAGCGGTATTCAAATGCGCAACAGATCGAAGCCATGCGGCAGACGATTCCTATGGGACGTTTAGGCGTGGCCGAAGAGTGCGCAGGCACTTTTCTCTATCTCGCATCTGACAGCCTGTCCGGTTATGTCACTGGACAGATCATCGAGGTCAATGGCGGGCAGTTGATGCCTTAATTGGCAAAGCGGAAATGCAACACGTCGCCATCGGCGACGACATATTCCTTGCCTTCGAGGCGGAACTTTCCAGCCTCGCGTGCGCCGGCTTCGCCTTTGTTGGCGATGTAGTCGGCATAGGCGATGGTTTCGGCGCGGATATAGCCTTTTTCGAAATCCGTATGGATGACGCCTGCGGCCGCGGGGCCTTTGGTGCCTTTTGAAATTGTCCAGGCGCGCGCCTCTTTAGGGCCGACGGTGAAATAGGTCACAAGATCCAAGAGCTCATAGCCCGCGCGGATGACGCGGTTAAGCCCCGGCTCATCGAGGCCAACGGCATCCAAATAATCTTTCTGGTCAGCTGTTTCCATCACCGCGATTTCGCTCTCGATTTGGGCCGAGACGACGACGGCTTTAGCGCCTTCTTTCTTGGCGTAGTCCATCACTTTGGCCGAGAACGCGTTGCCATCATGGGCAGACGCTTCCTCGACATTGCACACATAGAGAACGGGCTTGGCGGTGAGCAGCGTCAACATACGGAAGGTGCGTTCTTCTTCTGCCGAGCGCTCAACAAGGCGCGCCGGGCGGCCATCGCGCAAAAACGCTAAGCAGCGCGTCATAATGTCGACTTGCTCTTTGGCTTCTTTATCGCCGCTTTTTGCTTTTTTCTCGAGCGGGACGATGCGCTTCTCCAAACTTTCGAGATCGGCGAGCATCAGTTCCGTTTCAATGGTTTCGATATCGGCGAGCGGATCAATCTTGCCTTCGACATGGGTGATGTCACCATCTTCAAAACAGCGTACGACATGGGCAATGGCATCAACCTCGCGGATATTGGCTAGGAATTGATTGCCAAGGCCTTCGCCCTTTGACGCGCCGCGCACAATACCCGCAATGTCGACAAAGGTGATGCGGGTAGGAATGATCTCTTTCGAACCCGCAATGGCGGCTAATGCCTCAATGCGAGGATCAGGAACGGCAACGTCACCAACATTCGGTTCAATGGTACAAAACGGATAATTAGCCGCCTGAGCGGCTGCCGTTTGCGTGAGTGCATTGAAGAGGGTCGATTTGCCAACATTGGGCAGACCGACAATACCGCATTTGAAACCCATGGTGATGAATATCCGTGTGATGGAATGGTTGAGCGTGGTTGTGTCGGGAAATGAAGCAAAAGGCAAGGAGGGAGGCTATTGTCCCTTCTCCTCGCCCCATCCTCGGGCTTCCATAGAAAGATGCACCTTGCTTTGGAACGTGGCGTCTTGGCCGGATGTGAGGAGCGGCGCTTGCTCCGCAACTGCGCGGCAAAGGTCTGTAACCCATTCGCGGTCGCTTTTGGAAAAATCGCTCAGCACGAAACCATGCACGGCGTCTTTATGGCCCGGATGGCCAATGCCTAGGCGGACGCGGCGATACTCATTGCCACACTGTGCGGTAATGGACCGCAAACCATTATGCCCGGCATTGCCGCCGCCGAGCTTCACCCGCATTTTTGCCGGGGGTAAATCGAGCTCGTCGTGGAAAACAACAATGTCTTTGAGCGCAATTTTATAAAATTGCATGGCTTCTTGGACGGCGCGCCCGGACTCATTCATGAAGGTCTCGGGAAATAGAAACAATACTTTCTCATTGCCCACCAAAGCCTCGGTTGTCGCGCCCTGAAACCGGCGACGCCATGGCGGGGCTTTATGAAGGCGTGCGATTTCCTCGACGGCCATGAAGCCGATATTGTGGCGGTTGCCGACATAGCGCGAGCCGGGATTACCGAGGCCGACAAAGAGAAGCATGGGCAATTTTTCTCATGCGTTGATAGAGATCATAAAAAACGCGCCGCGAGAGACCCGCGGCGCGCCTAATTCATGCGGCTAGCCGCTGATTACTTCTTTGCAGGTGCCGCTTTGGCAGCAGCTGCAGCAGGAGCCGCCGCTTCAGCCGTTGGCTCATCTTTCATGCTGCCCGTTGCGACGATGGTCAGGATTGTGAAATCCGACTTATCAACGACGGTGCAGTTTGCCGGCAATTTGAGCATCGAGACGTGGATGGATTTACCAATTTCGACGCCGGTCAGATCAACATCAACGCCAGCTGGGATCGCATCAGGAGGAACCATCATTTCAATCGAATGCTGAACGAGGTTCACCGCGCCACCGCGCTTAATGCCTGGCGAAGCTGCCTGATTGATGACGTGGACGGGAACTTCGACCTTGATCTTCTGGCCTGCGGTCAGGCGGAGGAAGTCAACGTGAAGCGGTTGGTCGCGAATGGGGTCGAGTTGATAATCGCGCGGAATAACGCGGATTTTCTTGCCGTCCACATTGACCTCGAACACGGTCGTGAGGAAGTGGCCAGCGAAAATCAACTTCTTGGTCGCGTTGAAATCGAGGGAAATGGAGGTTGGCTCGGCGCCACCGCCATAAATAACGGCCGGAACGCGGCCTTCACGACGAACTGCACGAGCGGCCCCCTTGCCGTTCGACGCGCGTACTGTCGCATCAATCTGCTTTGCAGCATTGGACATGTGATATTCCTTCAAAAAAGAAGCCGCCTGGATCGAGCCGATCCGACGGCCGGTTGGTGCGTCAACGCCTCCAAGGGTGTCGATGTGACGCGTTGGGGTCATTAAACCAAATATGGCGCGCTGACAATCTTTTCTGAATGCGCTTTCAAAGACTTGTCATGCGTGGACGAATGATATCACATCGGGTTTGAAGATTGGCGGGACTTGAGCGCAAAATGCGCCCGAAATGCCCAAAATAGGAGGTTTAACGTGGCTTTGATATCCTATTTGACCACAATTAGGCTCGATTCTGGCGTTCGGCGTTTTTTGGCGGAGGATTTGAAGGCTGCGGGTATTGAACGGCCCCTTGTGATAACCGATCGCGGGATTGTGGCGGCTAGCCTATTGGAGATGGTTCTTAAAGACGGCGGAATTGATCAAAAAACGCCGATTTTTGCTGAAACACCCGCAAATCCGACCGAAGAAGCGGCTTATGAGGCGCTTTCTACCTACCGCGCGGAAAAATGCGACGGGATGATTGCGTTGGGGGGTGGCTCGGCCATGGATTTGGCCAAGGCCGTTGCGGTATTGGCCACTCACGAAGGAAATCTGGCTGATTTCGCGGTGATTAATGGCGGAATGGCCAGGATTACGGCCAAAACAGCCCCAGTTTTGGCGATTCCGACCACCGCGGGGACGGGGAGTGAGGTTGGGCGGGGGGCTATTATCAGTTTCAAGGATGGGCGGAAATTGGGGCTTTTATCCCCGTTTTTGATCCCGAAACGGGCAATGTGTGACCCGGAACTGACCCTCGGCCTGCCGCCGATGCTGACGGCTGCAACGGGGATGGATGCCATAAGCCATTGTATTGAAACGTTTATTTCGCCTGTTGATAATCCGGTTGCGGCCGCTATTGCGATTGACGGGTTGGAGCGGGCGATTGTTGCTTTGCCGCAAGTGGTTGAAAAGCCTCATGATTTACCCGCCCGGCGGGAGATGATGATTGCCGCCATGGAGGGGGCGCTGGCCTTTCAAAAGGGGCTTGGCGCGGTGCATGCCCTCTCCCATCCCCTTGGCGGATATAGGGAATTACGGTTGCACCATGGAACGCTTAACGCGATCCTTTTGCCGCCGGTGCTGCGGTTTAATGAGACGGTTGGGGGTAAAACGACCTATCCAAGATTAAAACGGGCGGTTGGGATTGGTGAGAAAGAGAATCTCGCGGATTTCATGGCGAATTTCAGTAAAAAGCTGGGACTGCCCACCACTTTAAAAGAAATCGGCGTGCCGGAAGCGCTCTTGCAAACAATAGCCAAAGCCGCCATGCTTGATCACACGCATGCGACGAATGCGAGACCTGCAACGGAAGCGGATTATCTCGCGATGTTGAGCGAGGTCTATTAAAGCGCAAGAAAAAGGGGCCAGAAGGCCCCTTTTTTTATTGCCGTTGAAAAGCGATTACTTGGTCGCTGCTTCATACATTTCGAGCACATAATCCCAGTTGATCAGGTGATCAACGAACGCCTTGAGATAGTCAGGGCGACGGTTGCGATAATCGATGTAGTAAGAGTGCTCCCAAACGTCGACACCGAGGATCGGCTTGGCACCGGAGACGAGGGGGCTCTCGCCATTTGGCGTCTTGGCGACGATCAGTTTGCCGTCCTTCACCGCGAGCCATGCCCAGCCGGAGCCGAACTGCGTGGTGCCGGCGGCGATGAAGTCTTCCTTGAATTTATCGACGGAGCCGATATCCGAGACGATCGCTTTTTCGATCTTGCCCGGAATGGCGCCACCGCCATTCGGCTTCATCCAATGCCAGAAATGGATGTGGTTGTAATGCTGGCCCGCATTGTTGAAGAGGGGCGCATTTTTACCATGGGAGCCGATAACGATTTCTTCGAGCGACTTGCCCTCGAATTCGGTGCCCTTGACCAAATTATTGCCGTTGTTCACGTAAGCAAGGTGATGCTTGTCGTGGTGATATTCCAGCGTTTCCTTCGACATATAGGGCTGAAGGGCGTCATAGGCGTAAGGTAGTTCGGGAAGGCTGAACATGGCGGTCTCCCTGTGTTCTGTTCATCGGTCGGATAAGTCGGTTAGGCCGAAGCCCTTCCGGATGGAAGCTATTTAGGCAGTTTCCATTAAAACGACAATGCGTCAAACCGACGAAGGCGCGAAGAAAAAGAGGCAAAGCCCTTGCCTCTTGTCGATTTCTTCGGTGATGGCGTTATTTGCGCGCCGTTCGGCGGCTTTGGCCCAGACCCATTTCTTTGGCCAAAGCGGACCGTGCGGTGGCATAATTGGGGGCAACCATAGGGTAATCGTCCGGAAGGCCCCATTTTTCACGGTAATCGTCAGCCGACATGCCATATTGCGAGCGCAGATGCCGCTTTAGCGATTTGAATTTTTTACCGTCTTCCAAACAGATCAAATAATCGGGCGTAATCGATTTTTTGACGGTAACGGCAGGTTTTTGCGGTTCCAGCAGCTCTTCTGTCGCAGCGGCGGGTTTGAAATGCGTCAAAGCATGGTGAACCCGATGGATTAAATTCGGCAGGTCGGTGGGCGTGACGGCATTGTTGCTGACATAGGCTGACACAATATCGGCCGTAAGCTCGATCATCATCGTCGAAGGCGTTTGATCACTCATTGATCCATGATCCATTTCAAGGGTTGACGGGACGTTTAACATCCCAAGCTTTGATGGGCTTATTGCCGTAATGTTGATCGACTTATAAGAATAAGCGATGAGATTGAATTATATTTTAAGCAATAAAGATCAAAACATTGGGTAAACAAATACGTACTTAAACTCAATTTCTAAAGTATATGCCAATCATCCATGAAGATCAACTGACGTGAAGGGTGCAACCCCGCTTTGCATTGCACGGTGCAACGTTTGCCGTCGGATAAAAAGAGCGGGTTTTATCAAAGGTGCGAAGAACTATATTTTCAGCCTGAATTCTGCTAATGAAAAACAGAGCATACGATGCGAGCACAGGACATGATCCAATGAATGATTCATCCTATCCGACCAAATTGGTTTTGAGTGAGGCGGAATGGCGCGAGCGCTTGACGCCGGAGCAATATCGCATCGCGCGCGAACATGGCACCGAGCGGGCGTGCACGGGGCCCGGTTGGGATGAAAAGCGGAAAGGCCGATATCAATGCGTGTGTTGCGAGACGGATTTATTCACCTCGCAGACCAAGTTTGAATCGGGTACGGGATGGCCGAGCTTTTTTCAACCGGTTGATCGGCGATTGATCATCGAGAACGAAGATTTAACGCTGGGGATGCGCCGCATTGAAGTGTTGTGTGCGGTGTGCGATGCGCATCTCGGCCATGTGTTTCCCGACGGGCCACGGCCTACGGGATTGCGCTATTGCATCAATGCGACGGTGTTGCACTTTATCCCCGATGAAGCATAAGGCGCGATTGCGATGACGCCCTTGCCGCAACCTTTGATGAACCGGAATGCATCGCAGCTTCTGATCATTGATATTCAGGAAAAATTGCTGCCGACGATTCATGCCGTGCACGGCATGATCGAGCGGACGCGGTTTTTGGTTGAAGCGGCGCGCGTGTTGCAGGTGCCAATCACGTTAACCGAGCAATATCCGAAAGGCTTGGGGCCGACGGAACATGAGCTTCGCGCGCACTGTGGTAACGCATCGCCGGTCTTTGCCAAGACGTCGTTTTCCTGTTTGCGCGATGAGGCGATTGCGGCGCATGTGGCTTCCTTTTCCGATCGTCGTCAACTCGTTCTCGTGGGTATGGAAGCGCATGTCTGCGTGTTGCAAACCGCACTTGATGCGAAAGCGCAGGGCTATGATGTGTTTGTTGTGGGCGATGCGGTTTCAAGTAGGGCACTATCGGACAGTGAAGCAGCGCGTCGTCGTTTGAAGGCGGCTGGTGTTACGATGGTCTCGGCCGAGATGGTTTTTTTCGAATGGCTTGAGCGGTCAGGTACGCCAGAATTCAAACAATTAGCGCCGCTATTAAGATGAATTATCATAAAATTAACGGCGATTTTGAATTGCAGACGCCTTTAAACGCCTCGATTTAAGAACAGAGTTATTCTAAAGTTTAGCCGAATAATAATTTGGGATTCAAAATATCCCTGATAGGCCGATTTTATAGCTATAAATCTAGCGATAAAGATTTCAGATAATTTTGCTTGATTTGTCGTGATTTTCAATTTTATAATGACGTTGCGTCATTTTGGTATTGCGTCGACGTAGAAACTCCTTCCGAAAGGCTGGAGTTTCTTTTTTTGTTCCTAAATTTAATCTAATCTTTTTAACTGATACCCTCATAAATCAAGGGGGGTAGGATGAGAAAAATTGATGCTAATATTCTTCGGCGAATTAAGCTGAGCTACGAAAAAGGTGTACCGCTTATAGATATAGCTAAAACATATGGCATAGCACGCCAGACCGTAAGCAAGTTGGCTCTCAAATATGTTTGGCTGAAACACACATCTAAATCATATTTATCACATATTAAGGCTGAATTAGAGACCCGCCGCGACTTTCAAAAAGACGACCGCGAAGACCAAAGGTTGATAGAAAATCATTTTTCTGAATGGCAAGTGATTAGGCAACATCTTCAATCAGCAATCGACCATAAAGATTTAGGGAAAGTTGAATTAGCCCAAAAATATGCGGAAACTTTATCGCTCATTCAAAATGCAGAGCGTTCCTTAAGAGGTTACAGGACTAAGGGTCGTCTTAAAGCAACAAAATTACGTCCAATACCCCTTGCATCACCAGTTCAAGGATCGAGCCTCCAACCTCAACCGACTTGGGCGACATTTGAAAATTTCCCTCAAATTTCAATCGGTGATTTATTTCAGAAATATAAGGCTAATTCAAAGCACCTCGCTCCATCAACCATTAGCCACTGGCAGAAGGCTATAAATGAACTCGTTGCATTTTTGGGACATAGCGAAGCGAATCTTGTTGATAGAGATATGGCGATAAGATGGAAAAATGATCTTCTCGCCCGAGGTAAGGCTCCAAAGACAATTGAAAGCGGTTACATAGGAGCGACCCGAGCAACATTTAATTTCGGTTTAGCTAATAATTTGGTTGGGCATAATCCATTTACGAAGATCAAGCTACCTAAGGTCGTCAAACTTAGAAATCGCCCTAAAGGCTTTACGGCTGAAGAAGCGAAAAAAATTCTCGTTTCATCATGGCTATTGAAAAGAGGGCAGGAGAAGGTTCACGTTTTTCATCTCAGAAAATGGGCGCCATGGCTTTGTGCTTATACAGGCGCCCGTATCGGTGAAATATGTCAATTACGGAAGCAGGATGTTCGCCAGTATGAAGATATTTGGTGTCTTCACCTAACCCCGTCAGCGGGGTCGATTAAGACAAAATCATATCGAATTGTTCCAGTCCATCCTCAGCTAATAACTCTCGGGTTCCTTGAATTTGTGAAGCTACAGCCCGACGGATGTCTTTTTAGCCACAATTTGGACCCTAGAGGAGCCCGGTTTAGATCTAAACTTATAACGACTTGGGTACGTTCGATTGGAATTGATGACCGAGATATTTCTCCCAATCATGCTTGGAGGCACCGATTTAAGTCACTTTGTCGTCAATATGCAATTCCAACGGAGTATCAAAACGCTATTACAGGTCATGAGAATGACCGAAGCATAGCCAATAGTTATGGCGATTTCCCAATTTTGGCACTGCATCGCGAAATTCTAAAATTACCTAAAATTAGGTTGCCGTTAGAGGAGGCTGATAAATTTTGATGTAATTGGTGTTGGTTTCTATTGGTTCATTGCCAATGCTTCTTTAGCATCTCGACGAATTCTTTCGACCATTGAGCGCACGCCGTTAGAGCGTTGCGGCGTGAGGTGTTCCGCCAAGCCGATGCGGCGAAATAGATCAAGCGCGTCAAGCGCCAAAATATCGGGCGCGCTACGATCTGAATAGAGCGCAAGGGTAAGCGCTACCAAACCTTTGACGATATGCGCGTCGCTCTGGCCACGAAAGGACAGCACGGGTTCAACGCCGTCGCTGTTGATGGAGGTGATCACCCAGACTTGCGATGCGCAGCCTTTGACGCGTGTATCTTCGTTCATTTCGCTTTCTTCAAGCGGCGGCAAATCTTTGCCGAGCTCGATCAGATAGCGATAACGGTCTTCCCAATCCTCGAGGAAGCCGAAATTTTCCATGATTTCATTAAAGCTTGCAGCCATCTCACGCCCCTTATTCAGAGCATGGGTTTAAAGCGTGTTAGCGGATTGGTCGAGGTTAAATCTTTTTCTGGCCTGTTGCCGGCAACGCAGGGGCTGTTTCGCGCCGCGGTGGCAGCGGAATGGCGGTTGTATCCGGCAAAGCGTCCGCCAACGTCACGGGCCGCGATTTCGATGGGGCTGCCACATCTGTGCTGGTGTCGTTCAACAAGGCGGCCAAAGGATCCGAGCCATCGGTTGGTTTTAGGGCTGAGGCTGCGGCATCCAGGCAGGCTTTCTCATGGCCCTTGCACGCGGCAATGGCCGCACGACCGATTGTTTCAACCGCGGATGGGGCTTGGGCAACCGTTTTGGCGGTTGCAGCGGCCAGCGTCGGCGCGACCGCTGTTGCGAGTTCAACCCCATGCGCCGATGGCTTGGCGAGCCAATCGGGCAAAGCCGCGCGCATTGGCGAGATGAGATAAAGAACGCCAATCACGAAAAGCGCTCTGATGATAAAACCCATAAGATGAACTACATTCGTTAAGGCCGCGGGTGAGGTTCTCTTAGGCATAGATTGCCTTTGTGCAAATCGGCCTTTTCCATTGTTTGCCATAAGGACACACACAGATTGCAAGTGTGGTTAATCAATGGCTAATTTTGCTGTGTCATTTGCCTGTTTTGTTAACGATTGCGGCGGCTTTTGTTAACACTTTGACGAAGCGCCCCGAAAATCGAAATTCGAATTTAGGAAGACTTAAACTCCGCGCGTCACACTGCGCTTCATACGAGTCGCAAGCCCAAAGTCGGGCGATACGGAGGCGGTCAGTGGTGGGTCGAATTTCGGCAGTAGAAAAGATGGTGGACCGGTTGGGTGATCTGGTTCATCGTTCGGTTGGACGACAGGATGCACGCTTTGCTGCGCATCGCTGGTTTATTGCGACGCGTCTCGCCATCGGTCTGATCGGCCTTGCTTTGATGGCCGCGTGCTTTGGCCTGCCTCTTGGTATGCCGCGCGCGATGCTGCTTGTAGCAACCGTTTTATCGTTTCAAGCGGTGATTGCCTTGATTGTCTCGCGCTTTGGCGGGCTGACGATTGGCTATTTGATTTCTACCGCTTCGCTCGGCGGATTGCCTTTTGCGGGTGCGGGTTTTGTGGGTGCGGGTGCGCTGGTGCCGCTTGTTTTGGAAGGCGCGATTGTAACGGGCGCTGCGGGTGCCGTGATGACGGCGTGTGTGATGCTCGTCGTATCACTTGGGATTTATGCGATGGGTGGCGCCAAGGGCGACGCTATCGCCTTGGTGTCGCAGATTTTAGCGATTGCGGCGATGCTCGGTGGCGCGCTCTATCTCGTCAAGCGTGATCGGGTGAGCGAGGCGCAAGCGCGCTTTGCCGATGATCGGTGGCGGGCGCTGTCTGGGCTGTCGGATATTGGCGTGGTGCGCCATGACGCCCAAGGCCATGTGGTTGGATCGAACGCCGCTTTTTGCCGTGTCATCGGGATTAATCCGATGGACCTTGCGGACAATACCGTCATCACGCGTTTGCATCTTGGCAGCGGTCCGGCGTTTTTGAAAGCGCTGTCGGATGTGGCGCATGGCGCGGTGAGCGCCGAGGCGCGGGTGCGGATTAAATGCGAGCCCGAGGCCGAGGGGCATTTTGGCCCGGATCCCTATCGCGATTTCATCTTGCGCGTATCGCGCGCGGTGACGGATCCTTCGACGCAGCAGAGCGAGATTTTGGCCTATTATCGGCCCGTTACGGAGGCAGCCCTTGAGACTTTGGCTGACACTCAGGCCGCGCTTTCCACCGCGCGGCTGGGTCATGAATTGCGCACGCCCTTGACGGCGATTATCGGCTTTGCCGATTGCCTTGGCGATCCTGCGATTATTGCGAGTGATGATCCGAAGCGCGGCGATTATGCGCGTATTATTGCGACCTCGGCGCGTCATATGTTGGACGTGGTGAATGACATGTCGGGTGTGGCACCGTCGCAACCAACGGCCGAGATTGTTTCAGCCGGCTCTGATGCGATTGATCTTGCCGAGCTGATTGAGGAATCGGTTGGCATTATGCGGCTGAATGTCGAGGCGCAGCGCGCGAGCCTGCAATGGGTTGTGGAAGAGGATGTGCCGGTGCTTATCGGCAGCCGTCACGCATTTCGGCAGATCCTCATTAATCTGATTTCCAACGCGCTTAAATTTGCACCTGAAGGCTCGGTACTGGTGCGCGCGAGCCGCGATGGCGCGAAGGTTCGCTTGACGGTGGAAGACAATGGCATCGGCGTTGCGGGCGAAGATCTGGCGCGGTTGGGCGAGCCGTTCTTCCGCGGCCGCATGGCCAGTGAACATAGCCTCGATGGGCAAGGCTTGGGCTTGGGTATTGTACGCGATATTGTGCGCGACCATCACGGCGATCTCGATGTCATGAGCCGCCCCGGTGCGGGCACACGCGTAATCGTGACCTTCGCGATACCGGAAGCCATTTCGGCGTTAAAGCCAATGCCTATTTCAACCCGAATTCCGGAACGCCGCTATGCGTGAGCGAACGCTTCGGCGCGAGCCTGTTTTCGACGATGAGCCGCATCCCACCTATGCGGCACCCAATGATGATCACGGCTATCAACCCGAGCCGAATTCGCGCACCGCGCGGATCCTCGCAGCTCCCGGGCGCTTGCTGATCAGCCTTGTGTTGATGGCGGTGGTGACGGCCTTTGTCGCGAATGCGCTTTATTTCCAAAAGTCCGGACGTCCGGCTTTGTTTTTCGATTTATCTTCCGTATGGCGCGGGCCGATTTCGCTTAATCCGTTGAACCTGTTTGTGCGCCCAACGCTTGAAGGAACGCCTGCAGGAGAGACAGCGCCGCAGCCACCGCGTCGGCCTGAGAAAGTGGAAGCGGTTCCGGTTCCGGCCGCCGCGCCAATGGCAACGCCCGCGATCGCTCAGCCCAAACAAATAGCGCCGGCAAGTCTAGTGGCATCGGCTGATCCGAAACAGGTTTTTGCACCTCCGCAACCCATCCCCGATCAAACGGTAGCTGATCCGGTTGGTGCGCTGGTTGCGCAAACGATGCCGAAGCCGGATAAGAGCATCTTGGCCGCGCAACGGGCGTTGAATAAAATCGGCTATGGCCCCGTTTCTCCCGATGGATTGAAGTCATCGGCCTTGCATGAGGCAGTGTTGCGGTTTCAAAAAGACAAGCATCTGCCCGCCACCGGTGAAATTGACACGGTCACAAAGCCGCAATTGGCAAAGCTCTCCGGCCTTGTGCTGGAATGAGATGTGATGTCCGCCCGCTTACGATCTGATATTTGGGTTTCGGCCTATTTGAGGCGGTGCGCGGTGAAGGGTGCCGTTGCTGTCTTGCGTCGACGGGGTTCAGCGGAAGCGGGCGCGGTTTATATCAAGCTCGATTGGCTCGATGGACGCAGCTCGCTTTTTGCGCCAGCACCGCCCGATTATGATCGCGAGGACGCGTCAGAACGGCGGTTTGAATGCGTAATGCAAGAGACGGACGCCGCAAGCGTTGAAGCGCGCATGACCCGCGAAATCAGTTTTGATCCGGATTTATGGTTTGTTGAAGTCGAAGACCGTGAAGGCCGCGTCTTTTTAGACGATGAGAACGCTTCGCCCTCAGGCGATTAAGCGTTCCGTTGCAACGGTTGTGCTCCGTTGAGCGGGCTCTTCGGTTTGGGCGATCGATAAGATTGCAGAGGCGAGCCATAAGGCGGCTGATGGCGTTACCGATTCCAAGACATCTTCGACCCCACCTGGCATGCCGGCATGGCTGCTTTTCGCCCAGCGGCAAGCGCGCCGGATGAGGGCTGCGGGAACATCCATTCCCTTCAGCGTTAATGCCAAGGTTGCGCCACTTGCTTCGCCTAAAACCGTGTAGAGCAGATTGAACGGTACTTTAAGCGCATCGGCCAAAAGCTGCGTGAGGGCCGACGCATCGCCTGCTTCAATCGCTGAGCATAGGGCGCTTAACCGGTCTTGATCGATGGCATGGGGCCTCGTGGTCACGGACGCATTCGCCAAATTGAGAATACTTATTCTTTCACGCGACGAGGCGTGGGCAAACAACGATGCGCGATGAGCGGCCTTTAAATCCGTGCGCGAAAAGAGAAGGCGAGCCAAACGCGCGTCGGTAAAGGCGCGCTTTGCGAGTATTTCTAAAATCGCATCGGGTAGTGGTTCGCCGGAACATTCGGTAATCGTGCGATCAATGATCGGATCGTGCCGAGCAACAAGATAGGTCAGTATATCTACCGAGAGATTGGGGCAGGCCGCTATGGCCCTTGCTTCATCGACGGATCCCGCTTTTGCCAGGTGGGCGAGCAGGAATGGTGACACGCCAATACCCTCCGACAAGACAATGAGCGACGAACGGTCGCGACGGCGCAATAAAATATCGGCCAGTCTTTGGTTCATCAAAGAACCGCGCACTAATTTTTCAGCGCATAGACAGGCTACCGCCTCGGATGTGTGCGGCAAAAGGCGAAGGATATCGTCAATGTTAAGCGTGTCTAACGCACTTGATTCAGAGGATGGTTCATGCGCAACGAATTTAGGTGCTGTGTGCTTTGCAACGAAATCCATACTTGCGGCGTTTGTCATTAGCTAGACCTGAACCTGAAGTTACGAAATTCTCTACGCAGGAGTACCGATAACGCCTTTGTAAAACACCAATCGTTAGCAAAACATTAACCATGTCGAGGTCATGATCCAGAAGTGTCGAATCGAATTGACCTTGAGGAGCTTCAGCAATGTCCAATGTTATCCGATTTGTCACAAACAATAATAAAAGTAAAAATCAAAAAATAAAAAGTATTAATTTAGATTGTGAAATTATTATATTTCCTGGAATTCGATATTCGCGGCCAGATGATATAGAAGTTAAAAATCGTAAGACTTCAAAGCGTCGGAGTAATTCGGTAAAGGCGCCAATCGAGCCAAAAAGGAAGCGTGGAACTTAGTGCGTCGCTCTAAAAAGAACTATAAATTACTACTTTTATCTTTATAATTAATGGTAGGCTGCTGCCTCAAATTAAGCGATTTCAAATCTCGTTGGCTAAAAAGCTTCGAGGTAGGCGGCGGATTTTCGTCCGATCTTATTGGTTGCGCCCCCGTGCAACGCCATGACGTTAATCATCTTGCGATTGAGAGTTGCTACTCGGCTTTGCCTGAGCACTCAATTAAGCCGGCAATTAATTAAAAGCGCCGCACCATCATAATCGCTCGCCAAGAATTCTGAGCTGAGACTCATTATTCGATCTTTCTTTGCTCCCGATATAAAAAATGGGCTAGGATCGCTCGCCAGCAAATTGTTTGGCTGACGTGGGGTCGAATTAGATGGGTGATCAATCGCTGCCATTTTGGAAGTCAAAGACCCTAGAAGCGATGTCCGAGAGCGAATGGGAGAGCATTTGCGACGGATGCGGACGGTGTTGCCTGGTCAAGCTCGAGGACGAGGATACTGGTGAGTATTACGCAACAGATATTGCGTGTCGCTTGCTCGACACGGCGCTTTGTCAGTGCCGCAATTATGCCGAGCGTCAATCACTTGTGCCGGATTGCGTCCGTCTGACACCGCACGAGGCTCGAACACTTGGGTGGCTGCCGCTAACATGTGGGTATCGACTTTTAGCGGAAGGCAAGGATTTACCCTGGTGGCATCCGCTTGTTTCGGGAAGTCAAGAAACTGTAATCGAAGCGGGTGTATCTGTTAAAGGTAGGGTGCATTGCCATGAAGACGAAATTGCCGTGGAAGACGTCATCAACCGAATTAAACAATGGCCGCTAGCCTATCCCAAAAAAGCGAGAGCATTAAAGGGATCAACCGTTCCAGCTGGCTCGAAAGAAAGTTAATTGTTGTGTTGCTGTCAAGACCCCTGACGTGCCTAAGAAATATATTGAAATTTTCGGGTGTTATATTTCTTATAAGTGCGATGCTCCCAACGCCGGCAATGTCAATCGTAAAAGGTTCAGAAAGTCCCGAACTGGCAAAATACGCTGTCATGGTTCTAGATGACCATGGCGAAATGTGCTCGGCGACAATTTTATCGCAAACGGTTTTGCTGACAGCAGCGCATTGCGTTGCCCATGCATCAGATTGGCGCGTTCACTGGCGAGACACAGACGGAAAGCCAATTCTTATTAAGCCGGAATTAGTTACGGTTCACCCACTTTATGATCCGAGCGCTATTGCAAAGAGGCGAAAGTCAATTGACTTGGCATTGATTAAATTGTCTGACCCTCTACCGGATCGATTTTTCCCAGTTGAGGTGTCGGATTTATCTGGTCTGACTGCGGGCGAAATGGTGACCGTTGCAGGCTTTGGATTTTCACAAGAGAAAAATAGAAAGACACTTGGGAAGATAAGGAGTGTCGATCTAAACGTTGTGCAGCCATATGGTGAAAGTAAATTTATTTTATGGCTCAGAGATGCTTTCTCTGGAGGCGCTGGCGGGTGTCAGGGGGATTCAGGCGGGCCAATTCTTTATAAAAATAAGCTAATTGCTGTGGTGTCTTGGTCGTCTGGTGAAGGAAGATCGAATTGTGGGTACTATACACAAGGCGTTATTTTGCTTCCTGAACTTGATTGGATTAATCGCTTCATTCAGAACTCCAACTGAAGAATTAAGAATTTTCACCTAGAGCATTGTGATTTCTCAGTTGGGTAAAAGTTATTCCAATGCCATATTGAGATTATAAAAATTGTGTCTTGTTTTAAATAAAATGGCGGTTTCAGGAATCTAGCGCAACGGGGCTAATATGGGCTCCGCATGACACAGAAGCAGTATAGTCGCCTCAGCTTTGAGGATCGAGAAGCCATCAGCCGTGGGTTGGCCGCAAGTTTATCATTTGCTGAGATTGCTCGGCAGGTA
>CANGLU010000005.1 GCA_947455025.1 Hyphomicrobiales bacterium | reverse complement strand
GCGTCGACGAGAACTGGCTTCACGCCATTGGCTTCAAGAGCCTTGTTGGTTTCGAGAGCAAGACCAGCAGCATAGGCCGACTTGTCGTCGAGAACGGCAATGTTCTTGCCCTTGTAGTTCTTGGCAATGAAAGCGCCGGCAATTTTGCCCTGCACGTCGTCACGGCCGATAACGCGGAAGATCGAAGGACCAGCGCGTTCGTCGGTCAGCTTGATGTTGGTCGAAGCTGGCGAGATCATGATCATGCCTTCTTCGGCATACACCTTCGAAGATGGGATCGACGAGCCCGAGCAGAAGTGACCGATAACGGCAGCAACCTTCTTGCCGACCATGTCGTTAGCAACTGCAACGGCTTGCTTTGGATCGCACTGATCGTCGCCGATCACGCCAACGATCTTCTGGCCGAGAACACCGCCCGAAGCGTTAAGTTCGTCAATGGCCATATTGAAGCCAGCCTTGAACTGCTCACCGAAAGCGGCGAGGCCGCCGGTGACAGGACCTGCCATGCCGAGCGAGATATCGGCATGCGCTGCCGTAGAAGTAAGAGCGACACCCAGAGCGAGCATCGGCAAAGAACGCGAGAGTCTGATCATATGTTTAAATCTCCCAATGAACATCAACATACTACCGAAAACCCCTTGATTGGGGTTAGGATAGCTGTCTTGGACGCGAAGCTAGACCCTTATTTCAAAGGAGTCACCCGCTTTTTTGCCCGAGACTTCCTTTATCAATGCGAACCGCCGCCAAGATACGCAGCGCCGACTTCCGGATGATTCAGAAGTTCCGCGCCGGTACCCGACAGGGTAATCCGGCCATTGACCATAACATAGCCGCGAGAGGCCAAACGAAGCGCGTGATAGGCATTCTGTTCGACCAGAAACACCGTAAGTCCCGCCGTTTTGTTCAATTCCCGCAACGTATCGAAGATTTGCTTGGCCACCAAAGGCGCCAAACCGAGTGAAGGCTCGTCAAGCAATAAAAGCTTTGGGCGGGCCATTAAAGCCCGACCAATGGCCAACATTTGCTGTTCGCCGCCCGAAAGCGTGCCTGCTCTCTGGACATGGCGTTTTTCAAGAATAGGGAACAGCGCATAAATCCTGGCGAGATCTTCGGCAAAATAGCGCGGCTCGGAATTCACCGCCCCCATTTGAAGGTTTTCATACACCGTCATGCGCGGGAAAATCCGACGGCCTTCCGGGGATTGAGAAATGCCAAGACGGATAATTTCGTGCGTCGGCATTTCGTGGATGGCCTTGCCATCAAACGTCACGCTACCGCGCACGGCCCGGTTCACGCCGCAGATCGCCATCATCAGGGTTGATTTGCCTGCGCCATTGGCGCCGATCATGGTGACGATTTCACCTTGGTGAATATCAATATCGATTCCAAACAAGGCTTGGTTGCGACCGTAGAAAGTTTCGACGCCGCGAACCGCAAGAAGGGGGTTAGACATGTTTGCCATTTCCGCTGTTCCTACTCTTCGACAACGCCAAGATAGGCTTTAATAACGGCAGGGTCGTTGCGAACCTCTGTTGCCGTCCCATCTGAAATTTTCCGGCCATAATCGAGCACGATGATATGATCGGAGATTTCCATAACCACGCTCATATCGTGCTCGATCAAGAGAATGCCGACATCGTCATGATCGCGGATCGAACGGAGCAAGGCGTTTAATTCTTCCGACTCTTTCGGGTTTAAACCTGCAGCAGGCTCATCGAGACACAGAAGAACGGGATCGGTGCACATCGCGCGCGCAATTTCTAATTTGCGTTGTGCGCCATAAGGCAGGGAGGCTGCAGGATCATCGGCGCGATCGGTAATGCCGACGCGGTCCATCCATGCAAGTGCTTTCTTTTTTGCGGCCTCTTGAGCGCGTTGATACGTAGGCGTGTTGAAAATGCCACCAATCGTAAAGGCGGAAGCTTTCATGAGACGATTGTGTTGGGCAATCATCAAATTTTCCAACACCGTCATTCCGCCGAACAAGCGAATATTTTGGAAGGTACGCGCAACTTTCGCGGTTTGCGAAATGCGAAAATCTTCCATCTCTTGCAGCTTATATTCGGTGTCGTCTTTATGGATCAAAACAATGTCACCACTGGTTGGCTTATAAAAACCGGTGATGCAGTTAAACGCTGTCGTTTTGCCCGCGCCATTCGGACCAATCACCGCGGTGATATGGTTGCGATAGACATCGAAGGACACCGCATCAACGGCGGTTAAGCCGCCAAAGCGCATTGTGAGTTGATTTACGGAAAGCAAAGGTTGAGACATATTAGCCGCGTCCCTGTGAAATCATTGCTGCGGAGACCGTCTTCTTATCTTTCAAGAAGACCGTCGGCATTCGGGTTGATACGAGTCCGCGAGGACGCCACAGCATCATCAACACCATCGCAAGTCCGAACAGCAACAGGCGCAATTGGCTCGGATCAAAATCATTGCCAAAGACGGATTTAAGAAACTGGAGTTGCCGCAGCAATTCGACACCGCCCACCATCACAATGGCCGAGAAGACGACGCCCAGCTGGCTCGACATGCCGCCCAAAACGACAATCGCGAGAATGGTGGCAGATTCCATGAAGTTAAACGATTCAGGGCTCACAAAGGCTTGCTTTGCCGCGAAGAAGGAGCCTGCAAATCCACCAAACATGGCGCCAATCGCGAAGGCCGATAATTTGGTGTTGACCGTATTAACGCCGAGCGAGCGGCACGCGATTTCATCTTCGCGCAGCGCTTCCCACGCACGCCCAATCGGCAGGCGACGCAAACGTGCGGTGACGAAGAAGGTGAAGACAGCAAGCGCCAAAATCAGAAAATACAAGAAGACGATGCGCTGCATGCTCGAATATTCGAGGCCAAAGGTTGCAGCAAATCCATGCTCGCTCTGATTGAACGGAATACCAAAAAAGGATGGACGCGGAATATCGGAAAGCCCGTTTGATCCGCCGGTGAAACTGCGCCAGTTGAGCAAGACAACGCGGATAATTTCACCGAAAGCCAAGGTCACAATGGCGAGATAGTCGCCGCGCAACCGCAATACGGGAAAGCCGAGAACAATGCCCCAGGTTGCAGCTAAAAGACCGGCCAATGGCAAGCACATCCAGAAGCCGAAGCCGAAATGGATGGAGAGCAGAGCGTAGGAATAGGCACCCACCGCATAAAACGCGACATAGCCAAGATCCAATAGGCCTGCGAGACCAACAACAATCTGCAATCCCCAGCCGAGCATCACATAGGTGATGATGAGAATGCCGAGATCGAGAATGTAGCGATCCGAGAACGGCAAGAAGGGAAAGGCGATGGCAAAGACGAGAAGCACAGGGCCGACCGTTTTGGCGACTTTGGACGATCCGAGTGCGCGCGCCAACGAGGACGGGGCTTTGATCGATTTCTGTTCGCCGTCTTTTGGTGCCCAGAACAGCTCATAGGCCATGCGACCCACGAAAATCAGCCCGCAACCAACGCCCAGCAGCATCCAGCGATAGGTGAGGAACAGTCCGTCAACACCGCCTGAAGCCGATGTTTTGATGCCCAAAGTCGGCAAAAACAGCAAGAAGGCGATGACAGTCGCGATAAGGCTGCGTTTGATCATAGCGGGAAGCGATGAGGAAGAATGACCGGTAGACGACATGGCTCAGACCTTCTCGATTTCAGGGCGACCCAACAGGCCTTGAGGCATGAAGATCAGCACGACGATCAGCATTGAAAACGCTGCAACATCTTTATATTCCGACGAGAAATAGGCCGCGAAAAACACTTCGATCAGGCCGATCACCATTCCGCCCAGCATCGCGCCTGGCAAGGATCCTACACCACCAAGAACAGCGGCGGTGAAGGCTTTAATGCCGGCGGAGAAGCCGATGTAGAAATCGATCACGCCATAATAGAGGAGATACATAAGGCCCGCGACCGAGGCCAAAGCCGCACCGATAACAAAGGTTGTCGAGATCGTTGTGTTAACATCAATGCCAAGCAACATCGCCATTTTCATATCTTGCTCGCAGGCACGTTGCGCACGTCCGAGCGAAGTTTTTGAAATGAGATAGGTGAAGCCCGACATAAGAACGACCGTCAGGATTACGATCAGAATCTGCATATAGGTGATACGGACGACGAAATCATTGCCTTCCAAAATCGTGAAGCCGCCGGAGATAATGGCATTGAGCGGCTTTACGCGTGCGCCTTGGGTGGCCTGAACAAAATTTTGCAGGAAGATGGAAACGCCGATCGCCGTGATGAGGGGAGCAAGGCGGAACGAGCCGCGGAGCGGCCGATAGGCCAATCGCTCGATTGTCCAGCCGTAAACGCCGGCGATGACCATCGAAATGGCGGCCACCAAAATCAGCGCCCCAATTCCGAGCGCGATCGATGAGGTGCCGGTAATTCCAAAAACGATCACCGTGATCAGGGACACGAACGCGCCGACCATGAACACGTCACCATGGGCGAAATTGATCATGCCAATAATGCCGTACACCATGGTGTAACCGATGGCGATCAGGCCATAGATCGACCCGAGCGTCAGTCCATTGATGAATTGCTGGATAAAATAATTCATTCTTAAAGCCCTGCCCCTATGGCCCTATTGATATAAGACGCTTTTCTTAAGCTTGGTAAAACCACTAACGGATCAGTCGCGGGTCCGCCAGTCTCCCGCCCCATCAAAATTGAATTAATTCACGCGGAATTTTGTATAAATTAGATGCCTTTGCGAATTGTTTAGGCATTTTTGCCGTCTTTAACCTGAAAACCGTGTGCCAATGGGTCGCGGTCATCGATAAAAATGGTGTTATAGCCCGTCATCCGCGCCCAACCCTCGATAGAGGGGATAATAGCATCATAAGTCCCGACCTTCGTCGCCCGCTCGACACGGCCTCTAAAAAGCGTGCCGATAATGCTTTCATGGACGAAATCATCGCCGACCTTGAGTTTTCCCTGTGCGGCCCATTGCGCCATCCGCGAGGAGGTGCCGGTGCCGCAGGGCGAGCGGTCAATCGCCTTATCGCCATAAAACACGGCATTTTTGGCATGCGCCTCGGGATGGGTCGGGGTGCCCGTCCATAAAACATGGGACAATCCGTTGATTGCCGCATTTTCGGGATGAATGAAGGAATATTTGGCCCGGAACGCCTCCCGAAGCTTCGGGCTCCAGCGCAAAATATCGGATGGGTTGACGTGTTCAAGCCCTGGAAAATTCTGTTGCGGCTCGACAATCGCATAGAAATTGCCGCCATAGGCCACATCAACGGTGATTTCGCCCAAGCCCTCGACCTCGGCTGTAATGCCGGTGGAGTGGAGGAAGGAGGCGATATTGGTAATCCGGACGCTGTCCACATAGCCGTCCTTCATGTGATAGCGCGCCTCAACGACACCCGCGGGGGTGTCAATCATCAGCCGGCCCGGTTCGCGCGGGGAAACAAGGCCGCGTTCTAGCGCCATCGTAACGGTGCCAATTGTCCCATGGCCACACATTGGCAGGCAGCCGGAGGTCTCGATAAAGAGGAAAGCAATGTCGCAATCCGGCCGCGTCGGGGGGTACAGGATCGCGCCGGACATCATGTCATGGCCGCGCGGTTCGAACATGAGCCCGGTGCGGATCCAGTCATATTCGGCCAAAAAATGCGCGCGCTTTTCCACCATATTGGCGCCCACAAGGTTTGGGCCGCCGCCTGCCACTAGGCGCACGGGATTACCGCAAGTATGGCCGTCAACGCAGAAAAAAGTGTGAGTTGCCATGATGTTCGCCGTTTCCTCTAAGCTTTTGATTCTTCGGTCTATGCCGCGTTGTTCATGCGATGATTCAACTTATTCAAGTTCTGAATCAGAATCTAGAATTTTATCTAAGCCATTGATTTATAGTCTTAAAACCGTTGAGGGCTGAAGCTTGAGAGGTCAATGGGCGGATGGCGACCGGCAATCAGATCTGCCACCAATCGGGCAGTGGCGGCGGACTGCGTCAGCCCGTAATGGCCGTGGCCAAAGGCATGCACGACCAGAGGGGATTTCAGCGAATGGCCGATCACCGGCAAGGAATCCGGGATTGAGGGACGAAAGCCCATCCAGACCGTGCCTTGGTCAAAGCTTGGTAGATCACGAATGAACCGTTCGGCTTTTTTATAGAGCGCCCGGGTGCGGGCATGGTTCGGCGGCAATTTTAGGCCAGCGAGTTCGACGGCACCACCAAGGCGCAATCCCGTATCTAAAGGGGTGCCGACAAAGCCCGAGCCTTGGAACGATACCGGACGGTTGAGATAACGCGTCGAGCCCGGGAAGGAGATGTTATAACCGCGCTCGGTATCGAGTGGGATATGATCGCCAACGGTCGCCGCAATTGGTTTCGACCAAGCGCCCATCGCCACCACAACCCGATCGAACGCCATCGGATCCCGCCCTTCGAACCGCACAGTAACGCCCCGATCGAGATCAATGGCTTTCACGCTGGCCTGTAAAAAATCGATATTTCGGGCGCGTGCCGCTTCATACAGCGCCATTGTCACCAGATAAGGGTCTGAAACATGGGCCGCATCGGGGAAAAAGGCCGCTCCGGCGATGGCGTCTGTCAGTGCGGGTTCCATTTGTCGCACCTCCGGCCCGTCGAGATACTCCACGCGGATGCCCGCCGCTTCTTGGCGCTTGAAATGGGGAAGGGCGGTGCGGAAATCGTCATGGCTTTGGAAGGCAAAGAGGCCGCCGCGGCGGTGGATCATTTTTTCCATACCGAGCCGGGCGGATAATTGCGTCCAAGCAGGCATCGCCAGACTTTGTAAACCGATCAAGGCGTCAATGGAGCGGGCCAGATTGGCCGGGCGAGACGCGATCAGAAGTCGAACAAGCCAAGGTAGGATAGGCAAGACATATTCCCGCCTGATGGCCAAAGGGCCCAAGGGATCCGACAAGAATTTCGGGACTTGTCGCAGCATTTTGGGATGGGCAATCGGGTCGATATCCGTATGCGCCAACCATCCGGCATTGCCCCGCGAGGCGCCCGCTGCCGGGCCCTCGCGGTCAATGATAACTACGGAGTGGCCTTCGTCGGCCAGCGCATGCGCGCTTGCCAATCCAACAAGGCCAGCTCCGAGGACGGCGATTTTCATCGGCTCGACCTAAGGCTCAGAGCTTAGGAAGGGCAGGGCGAACGGCAACCGCCTTTTTTACAATCGCTTCAATGCGCGTACGCTCGGCACCAGAAAGCGCAATGCGCGGTGCGCGGCACCGATCATTGGTATTGGTTACCAGAGCTTCGACGAGCTTGATGTTTTGGACAAGGCGCGCCGACACGTCGAGATCGAGCAAGGGTTGGAACCAGCGATAGATTTTAAGCGCTTCTTCCATCCGTCCGGCCTGCTGCAATTTCCAAATTGCGACCGTCTCGTCCGGGAACGCGCACACCAGACCGGCAACCCACCCATGGGCACCCATCGCAAGGCTCTCGAGCGCGAGATTGTCGACGCCTGTGAAAACCTGGATCTTTTCGCCCATGAGATTGAAGATGCGGGTGATGCGGCGGATATCGTCGGAAGACTCTTTCACGGCGGCAAACAGCGGATCGGCCGCGAGGTCCATGAGCATTTCAGGAGTCAGATCTACGCCATAGGCGACGGGGTTATTGTAAATCATTACTGGCAATTGACCGGCTTTCGCCACAGCGCGGAAATGTGCCATCGTCTCATGCGGCTCGGATTTATACGGAATGCCGGGTAGCACCATGAAGCCCTGCGCGCCCGCTTTTGCACCCGCCTCAGCAAGCGCCTGCGCGTTACGCGTGGAGCCGTCGACGACCGTCAGCAGGACCGGAATTTTGCCATTGGCAACGCGAAGGGCCGTTTTGAGCACTTCGATTTTCTCGGACGGATCAAGGGTTGAGGCCTCGCCTAAGGAACCGCAAACGATCAAGCCATCGACGCCCGCATCGGTTTGAAGTTTGAAGCAACGCTCCATTTCTGCGATGTCGAGGCGGTCATCGGGGGTGAATTTCGTGGTGACCGCTGGATAAACGCCAGACCATTTTGCGTGCGACATTGATGTACCCTTTTTGTAATTCTGTGTGATGCGGCTATAGCATCAACTTATAGTGAGGCCAATAATTTGCCGATGGTTGGCAGGCTATTATTTAAAACTCCGGTGCAAAAGGCTTGAGCTGATATGATTAATCGTTCGATCGGTTTAGTGACGCTCGTCGTTCGTGAATATGATCTCGCGATCCAATTTTTTGTTAAAACGCTTGGCTTTTTGCTGATCGAGGACACCGAGCTGGGGGACGGGAAGCGATGGGTTGTTGTTGCGGCGGGGGCTTCTGGTGCCTCTCTTTTATTGGCGCGCTCAAAAAATCCGGAAGAAACGCAAGCCATTGGACGCCAAACCGGTGGACGGGTAGGTTTTTTCCTCCAAACCGATGATTTTATGAGAGATTTTGCAGATTATTCGGCGCGCGGCGTTCGGTTTCTGGAACCACCGCGTCAGGAGGCTTATGGAATGGTGGCCGTTTTTGAAGATTGCTGCGGCAACCGATGGGATTTGATTGAACGAGCACAGGAGCGCACCTAATGGAAACCTCTAAAACGCCTGTGCAATGGCTCGAGATTCCAAACCGCTCGGGCGACAATGCCCGGTTGGCGATGCGGTATCGGCGAGGAAAAGGTCAGCCTATTCTGTGGCTTGGCGGATTCCGTTCGGACATGGATTCAACCAAAGCGGAAGCCATTGATGCCTGGGCTGAACGCGAGGGGCGTCCTTTTATCCGCTTCGATTATTCGGCGCATGGCCTGACGGGCGGAGATTTTGCCACGATGACGCTTTCGGTGTGGTTGGAAGATGCACTTGCGGTGTGGGCCAGCCTTGGCGATGCAAAGCCGGTGATGGTCGGCTCATCCATGGGCGGATGGATTACGCTGCTGGCCGTGCGCGAACGGGCACGGCTCGGGCTTTCATTGCCCTCGGCGCTCGTGCTCATCGCGCCAGCGGTCGATTTTTCAGAAGAGCTGATGTGGAAGGCTTTCCCAGAAGCCATCCGGCAAGAGATTTTAACCAAAGGGGCCTTTTTTCAGCCATCGCCCTATGGCGAGCCCTATCCGATTACGAAGGCGTTTATCGAGGATGGCCGCACCAATCTGCTCTTTGGCTCCCCGATTAACCCAGGCGCGCCAGTCCACATCCTGCAAGGCATGAAAGACGATGCTGTGCCATGGTCTCACGCCATGAAACTGGTCGAGCATTTACCGCTAAGCGATTGCAATCTGACTCTGATTAAGGACGGCGACCACCGTTTGTCGCGGGATGAGGATATTGAAATGCTGCTGCGGGTGATCGATGCGTTTTAATTTCCCGTCATTGCGAACGAACGTGAAGCAACCCAGCTGATAGTTGGACGAAGGTCACAATGGTAATACAGCGCTCGTTTAAAATAGGTCAGCTGGGTTGCTTCGCTGACGCTCGCAATGACGAAAGGGAGATTGTATTCCATGACGGGAAGCCTCAACCGGCAACGGTAATCGCACCATCGGATGCAATCGAAACCCGCTTGCCATGCAGCGTGCGCTGATCGGCGGCGGACAGGGCGTAAGCTGGCGGCACCGCCCAACCCATTTCACGGGCCACGATGACGCCGAGCAATAAAATGGCATCGGGGGCAGGCATGATGAGCGCGGTTGGCGAGCGGCCGGAATGGATAAGCTCCAGCATCACGGCGGCAGCGGACGATGACCCGATCATGGCCGGCATGGCCAATATTTTTCCGGCGATCGATTGTCCACGCTCCGGATGGCGTGCGTCAATGATCAGTCCCGTGCGCGGGTCGACACCACCCCAGAAGCTGATCGGATGGGTTAAGGCGAGCACTTCGCCTTCGCCTTGGCCTTCGAGAAGAACGTCCGCTTTCAGCGCCATAATGCTTGATCCCGGGTTAGGCGGCCTGTGATGGCGCTCTCTACACAATCTTTGAGCGAGCCATATTGCACCGCATATCCGGTGTTGCCCGGGGCGTAATGGGCGAATTTTCCGGAATTTGTCATCAACACGCCGTTACCCTCTGGTAATATCGGCGTCACAACGACGCAGGTGTCGGCTACAAAGGTGACGCCGAGCTTTTCGAGCGCTGAGCGTTGACCATTGGCCTCGATCTGGCGGATCACGTGGCGGCCAGTGCAGGCATAAATGGTTTTTTCGAGCTTGCGGCCATTGATCAGGTGCAAAAGCATCTCCACCTCGTCGATGGACAGATGAGGGCTGCCAATGGCGACGGCGTCAATGGCTTCGTCGGTGGTGGTGGAAAGTCGTTTGAGCGCACCCAGCACCATGTCCGCCGTGACGTGAATAATCTTTTCCGCAGGCTTTCCCTGAAGCGCCGTGGCGACATCGGCCGCTTCGGGCGTGACGCCTGCAATATGGAACAGGCCAACACCGCCGGATGAAGCGGCAGCGGCACCAAAGGCCTTCAGATTGTCTTCGTTCGGCATGCCTTGTAGCCCGTCAACGACGCCAATCGAATTGACCATTTCGAGACCAAACCAAGTGCCGAGCACGGGATAAAACACGTCCGACCGGCGAAGCGCTTCGGACAGGCCGGATACATCGGCAACGACGCGCGCGCGGCGGTTTTCGACGCGATGGAGGCCATAATCGGGCGCAAAACCTACAATAGCGCAGGCAATATCGAGAAAATCGCCATAGCGATTGGTGCGCGCGCCCAAGACCGAATTGCAAAAGACCACCGCATTTGATTCGCCCCAGGCGACATCACTGCCAAGCGCCGGGCGATGTCCCGCTTGATAGGGCGAGCAGGTCCAAGACGGCTCGCAGCCCATTGCCTCATAGGCCATCATCATGCGCTTGGCCATGTCACGCTCAGCCGGCGGCATACGTTGTTTGGAGCAACCAACGAGATCCAGCGCCCCAACATTCAGCGTTGAGCGAACTTTGACTTTTGCCGCACCTTCGACAAGTTTTTCGGCAAACAGCGTTCCTGAATCACCATGATAAAGCGCACCGTCAATATGGGCCGATGCAACAGGGATCAGGCGCGGAGCGCCCATCAATCGAGCGGTATCGGCAACAATCCGCATGGCCATGGCAGCGCCTTGGCCTTCGGTGCCATTGGCGATGGCAAGTTGATGTTCCGTAAGGGTCAACGTCATGTATGCGGCTCCTCTTGGACAACGGGGCCTTAAACCCAACCCAATGTCAATGGGTCAGCTGAAGTGACCTAATTTATGGGTTTATTCGTTCGTTGTCATACTAAATACCCAAAATTTAGTCGTTTCGAATTCCTTTAGCCGCTTGACCGGACCTTTCTTGCGTATAAAGTAGAGGGATTATGAAGGGGATATTCGGATTGTCCGTCTAGAGACGACGCATATCTGGATGTTTTAATCGGCTGCGAAAGCGGCACAACGGGCGACGAGACCCGATAACCAGTGGAGGAAGGCTCATGGCGAGCGTCACGATGATCGTTAATGGCAAAGAAGTCACCGCGAATGTAGATCCGCGGACACTCCTCGCCCAATTCTTGCGTGAGCATCTTCATTTAACAGGCACCCATGTCGGCTGTGATACCAGCCAATGCGGCGCATGCGTTGTGCATGTCGATGGTCGCTCGATTAAGAGCTGCACCACTTTGGCCGTTGCATGCGAAGGTGCGTCGGTAACGACGATCGAAGGCATCGGCACCCCCGAACATCTGCATCCGATGCAGGCGGCGTTCCGCGAAAACCATGGACTTCAATGCGGATTCTGCACACCGGGTATGATCATGTCGGCAATCGATATTGTAAACCGGAAGGGTCACCAGCTCGACGAGCACACGATCCGTGAAGAGCTTGAAGGCAATATCTGCCGTTGCACCGGGTATCACAATATCGTGAAAGCGGTTGCTGCCGGCGCGCAGGCAATGGCCGCGAAGTAATTGTATTTGAACACAGGCCCATAGGGGCGTCGAAGACTATGACCGCCAAAAAGCGGCTTTGGAGGAATATCCCATGAGTTCAGCGACAGGCATTGGAGCTTCGGTGCTCCGCAAAGAAGACATCCGGTTCATCACGGGCAAAGGTCAATATACCGATGACGTGAATCGTCAGGGACAGGCGCACGCCTATTTCCTGCGCTCGCCTCATGCCCATGCGACGATCAAAAAGCTTGATATTTCGGCTGCCAAAAAGGCGCCAGGCGTGCTTGACGTTCTGACTGGGGACGATCTTGCCCATGACAAAGTCGGTGGTTTGATCTGCGGATGGATGATCCACAATAAGGATGGCTCGCCCATGAAGGCGGGCGCTCATCCTGCCCTTGCTCAAGGTAAAGTTCGTTATGTCGGCGATCATGTCGCGGTCGTTATTGCCGAGACCTATTCGCAAGCCAAAGACGCCGCTGAAAAGATCATTGTTGATTATGGCGTGTTGCCGGCTGTTGTTGATATGAACACCGCGTCCAAAGGGCCTGCCATTCACGATGTTGCATCTGATAACGTTGTCTATGATTGGCACCTTGGCGATAAGGCAGCAACCGAGGCTGCGTTTAAAAACGCCAAGCACATCACCAAGATTGATCTCGTCAATAACCGCTTGATCCCGAACGCGATGGAACCTCGCGCGGCAGTCGGCGATTATGATGCGGGTACGGAAGTGTTCACGCTTTACACGACGAGCCAGAACCCGCATGTCGCACGTCTCGTTCTCTCGGCGTTCATCGGTATTGCGCCCGAGCACAAGCTTCGCGTGATTGCGCCGGATGTCGGTGGTGGTTTCGGCTCAAAAATCTTCATTTATGCTGAAGAAACGGTCTGCGTTTGGGCCTCCAAGCGCGTGGGTCGTCCGGTTAAATGGACGGCGGATCGCACCGAAGCGTTCTTGTCGGATGCCCATGGTCGTGATCACATCACGCATGCGGAATTAGCAACCGACGACAAGGGCAAAATTCTTGCCTTCCGCGTTAAGACCAAAGCCAATCTAGGCGCCTATCTCTCAACCTTCTCAAGTTGTGTACCGACCTATCTCTACGCGCCGCTTTTGTCGGGTCAGTATGATATTCCGGCGATCTATGTTGAAGTCGAAGGCATCTACACGACGACAGCGCCGGTTGATGCGTATCGTGGTGCGGGGCGCCCTGAAGCGACCTTCGTTGTTGAACGCATGATGGAAAAAGCAGCGCGTGAATTGGGTATGGATCCAGCCACGTTCCGCCGGAAGAATTTCGTGAAGAGCTTCCCGCATCAAACGCCCGTTATCATGTGTTATGACACGGGCAATTACACCGCTTCGCTCGATCTAGCGCTTGAAATGGCGGACTATAAAAACTTCGGCAAGCGCAAGAAAGAAAGCGCCAAGCACGGCAAACTGCGCGGTATCGGCTTCTCGGCCTATATCGAGGCTTGCGGCATTGCGCCGTCGGCAGCCGTTGGCTCGCTCGGTGCGGGCGTTGGTCTTTGGGAATCAGCCGAAGTCCGCGTCAATCCGGTTGGCACGGTGGAAGTGTTGACGGGTTCGCACAGCCACGGCCAAGGCCATGAGACGACGTTTGCTCAGCTCGTATCGGATCGCTTGGGAATCGACATCAATTCGGTGGCGATTGTACATGGCGATACTGACAAGGTTCAATTCGGCATGGGCACCTATGGATCGCGCTCTGGCTCGGTCGGTATGTCGGCGATCTCCAAGGCACTCGATAAGGTCATTGCGAAGGGCAAGAAGGTTGCATCCTACGCGCTCGAAGCGTCTGAAAAAGACATTGAGTTCAAGGATGGCCGCTTCTCGGTGGCGGGAACAGATAAATCGCTCGCTTTCGGCGAAGTCGCCTTGCAAGCCTATATCGCGCACAAGTTTACGGGCGCTGAATTGGAGCCTGGCTTAAAAGAAGGCGCGTTCTACGATCCGACCAACTTCACCTTCCCATCGGGCGTGCATATTTGCGAAGTCGAGATTGATCCCGATACGGGCGTGACGTCGATTGAAAAATGGACGGCGGTTGACGATTTTGGAAACGTCATCAATCCGATGATCGTTGAAGGTCAGGTCCATGGCGGTATCGCGCAGGGCATTGGTCAGGCACTGATGGAAGGCGCGCATTACGACAAGGACGGCCAGCTCGTGACCGCCAGCTACATGGATTACACCATGCCGCGCGCGGATAATCTGCCATCGTTCCAGATCGGCATGACCAACACGCCTTGCACCACCAACCCGCTCGGTTTGAAGGGTTGCGGCGAGGCGGGTGCGATTGCTTCGCCTCCGGCTGTTATCAACGCGATCACGGATGCGATTGGTCACGAAAACATCGCGATGCCTGCAACGCCGCAGGCGGTCTGGATGGCCATTCAGGCTTCCAGCACTAAAATCGCAGCAGAATAAGATCCAAGGAGAATAGAGAACATGTACGCCTTTTCCTATCACTCACCGAAAACGGTACGTCAGGCGGCGACGCTTCTTGGCAAGAATCCAGATGCGAAAGTGTTGGCCGGTGGCCAGACTTTGCTTCCAACAATGAAGCAGCGCCTTGCTTCGCCATCCGCCCTAGTCGATCTCGGCAAGGCGGAGGGTTTGTCGGGCATCGAAGTGAAGGGTCGCAACGTCGTTATCGGAGCTATGACCCGTCATGCGGATGTCGCTACCTCGGCCGTCGTTGGCGAGGCCATTCCGGCGCTTGCGGCTTTGGCCGGCGGCATTGGCGATCCGGCTGTTCGCAACCGCGGCACGATTGGCGGATCGATTGCCAATAATGACCCGGCAGCGGATTATCCGTCAGCCGTGTTGGCGCTGAATGCGACCATCATCACCAATAAGCGCAAAATCCCTGCAGATCAGTTCTTCCAAGGCATGTTCTCGACGGCCCTGGAAGAGGGCGAAGTGATCGTGAAAGTTTCCTTCCCTATCCCTTCAAAGGCCGCTTATGAGAAGTTCCCGAACCCAGCCTCGCGCTACGCAATGGTTGGTGTGTTTGTTGCCAAAAAGGGTTCGGAAACCCGCGTGGCGGTAACGGGCGCAGGCTCGGACGGTGTATTCCGCTCGGCGGAACTTGAGGCGGCCCTCAAGGCACGGTTTAACCCGAAATCTTTGGATGGCGTGAAAGTGAAGGCTTCCGGCCTTAACTCCGATATCCATGCTAGCTCGGAATACCGGGCTCATCTGATTCCGGTTATCGCCAAGCGTGCGGTTGCAAAAGCGACTGCCAAGTAAGCGTCTAACGCTCATTTGATCCGGATTAAAGAATGCCCGGCCCCGTGCCGGGCATTCTTGCATTGAGAGCAGTCTCTCACTGCTTTAAGAATTAAACACTTAGCTTTCCCGTGTAGTCGGAGTTTCCTACATGACCATGATCCCTTTGCCCACTTCGATCGACGCAATGGAAAGTCTTCTGGCCTCCGGCGATTATGTCGCCGACCGGTCACTCTCGACCGTTTTGTTTCTGGCGCTGAAAATGGGCCGCCCGATTTTGCTGGAAGGCGAAGCGGGCGTCGGCAAAACCGAGATCGCCAAAGTGCTAGCCAAAACCTTGGGCCGCAAGCTGATCCGGCTGCAATGCTATGAGGGGCTTGATGTTTCCTCCGCTGTCTATGAATGGAACTATGCCGCGCAAATGATGGCGATCCGGCTGTCGGAAGCAGAAGGTGGCCTCGATCGTGCTCAATTGGAGCAGAATATTTTCTCCGAGCGCTATCTGGTGCGCCGTCCCATTCTCGACGCGCTGACGCCCGATGTGGCAGGCCCTCCGGTGCTGTTGATCGACGAACTTGACCGGACGGACGAAGCCTTTGAAGCCTATTTGCTGGAAGTGCTTAGCGATTTTCAGGTGACTATCCCTGAGTTCGGCACGGTGAAAGCGCCTCACCCACCGATTGTGATCGTTACTTCCAACCGGACCCGCGAAATCCACGACGCGCTGAAGCGCCGTTGCCTCTATCATTGGGTGGATTATCCAACTGCCGAGCGCGAATTAGAAATCGTTCGCATCAAGGCCCCGCAATCGCCCGAAAAACTCTCGGCCGAAATCGTGGCCTTTGTGCAGGCGCTGCGCAAACAGGATTTGTTCAAAGTGCCGGGCGTTGCCGAAACACTCGATTGGGCAACCGCACTCGTGGAGCTGGATGCCGTGGCGCTAGACCCCAAGCAGGTGTCCGATACGCTTGGCGTTCTCCTGAAATATCAAGACGATATTCAAAAAATGCAGGGCTCCGAAATCAAGGCGATTTTGGACGAGGTGAAGGTGAATGTGAAACCCGGCCAGCTGGGCGTGTGATTGTTTAACGATGTCCGGTAAACTCTCCGAAAACATCGCCTATTTTGCCCGCGCGTTACGCGAGGCCGGCTTGCCCGTTGGTCCCGGTGCAGTGCTCGACGCCGTTGAGGCGGTAGAGGCGGCCCATATCGGTAGTAAGGAAGATTTTTTCTGGACGCTGCACGCCATATTCGTGAAAAAACGCGAACATTCGGATGTGTTCACCCAAGCCTTTCGGATTTTCTTCCGCAGGCGTTCGCTGATCGAAAAAATCATCGCGACGCTTTCGCCCTATTCGCCCGCCAAGGACGACAAGCCGAAAAAGCCGGAAGCAGGTGCGCTGCGCGCGGCAGAAGCCCTGTTGCAAGCCAAGCGCAACGAGGCACCGCCCGAGAAGGAAGAAAAGATCGAGCTTGATGCGCGGTTCACCGTATCCGAGCGCGAAATTCTGCAAACCAAAGATTTTGCGCAAATGACGGCGAGCGAGATCACCCGCGCACATCTTCTCATCGACCGTCTCGAATTGCCCGATGACCGACGCCCCACGCGGCGCTTCGTGGCGGCAAGATCTGGCTCGCGGATTGACCCACGAAAAACGTTCCGCAACACGTTGCGCTCCGGCGGCGGCATGATCAAACTCGAATACCGGGATCGTGCTCAAAAAAGCCCGCCGATTGTGGCGATCTGCGATATTTCGGGATCCATGGCCGATTATACGCGGCTGTTTCTGCATTTTCTCCATACCCTTACCGACAAGCGCAAACGTGTGAATACGTTTTTGTTCGGCACACGCCTGACCAATGTCACGCGCTCGCTCAAAAGCCGTGATCCGGATGAGGCGTTAGAAAAATGCACCGAGCAGGTGGCCGATTGGTCGGGCGGCACGCGGATCGGCACCAGCCTGCACCGATTCAACCGCCAATGGTCCCGCCGAGTATTGGGGCAGGGCGCTATTGTGCTGCTCTTCACCGATGGATTGGAGCGCGACGGCACCGAGGAGCTGCAGAAGGAAATCGACCGCCTCCACCGCTCCTGCCGCAAGCTCGTATGGCTCAACCCGCTCTTGCGCTTTGACAGATTTGAAGCAAAGGCCTCAGGCATTCGGGCGATCCTGCCGCATGTTGATGAGTTCCGCCCGATCCATAATTTGAAGAGCATGGAAGCGCTGGTTGAGGCGCTTTCGGTCAAGGGTTCGGCTGAGGCTGATCCCAAACTCTGGTTGCGGCGGGTGGCTTAGTAGATTACCTAACGTTATCTTGATCGATAAGGTAACGCAGTCTTGAGCCGCAGACCAGAATTGGCCCCAATTAATCCGCCCGATCGCCCCTTGCAAAGTGGCGGTGGAGGGGGCACATTTGACGGTATGGAAGCACGCGTGGCAGCCCTAGAAACCCATGTAGGATATATTAGGCGGGATATTGGCGAATTTAAAGCCGATGTTTCGGAGATGAGGCGTGACATTGAAGACTTGAAAGTAGGCCAAGCCACGCTTACCGAGCGCGTGAATCACCTTCCAAGCAAGGGTTTTATTTTTACGATCGCTATCGCAATTGTTGGAGCAACCTGCACTTTCATTGCGTTACAGGACCATATTAAGGCGTTTTTGACTCATTAGACTTCTTTTTGGCCGTCAAAGACTTCATTTTCCAAATCCCACTTAAATGCGCTATGCTCCTTAGTAAACATCTCACACGGGAGTGCAGACCCATGCTCGCATCTGATGACGATCTCTTGAAGCAGGCGGAAGATTGGCGGCGCGCCGGGCGTGATGTAGCCATTGCGACGGTTGTTGAAACATGGGGTTCGGCACCAAGGCCGGTGGGCAGCCATCTCATTATCGACGCCGAGGGCAATTTCATGGGCTCCGTTTCGGGCGGATGCGTCGAAGGCGCGGTTGTCACCGAGGCCATCGACGTGATTGAGAGCGGTGCGCCAAAGCTTTTGGAATTCGGCGTGGCCAATGAAACGGCTTGGCAGGTGGGCTTGTCCTGCGGCGGGCGCATCAGCGTCTATGTCGAGAAGGTCGCTTGATGGGTTCGTATCAACTGTTGCTCAGCTTCACCGTCGCAACCGCGATTTTCGCCTATGTACCCGGTCCTGCCATTATGTATGCCATGGCGCAAACCATGGCGCTTGGGCGTCGCGGGGGTTTTATGGCGGCGCTTGGCATTCATATCGGCGGCTATGCGCATGTTTTGGCGGCGGCTTTTGGTCTGTCCGCTTTGTTCCAATATGTGCCGGAATTGTTTCTTGCCGTTAAAATTGCCGGGGCCTTTTATCTCGTCTGGCTCGGCATCGACATGATCCGCAAAAGCAGCTTGGGCAGAGTGGAAACCATCGCGCCTAAAAGTGCACGGCGGGCGATGATGCAAAGCATTACGGTGGAACTGTTAAACCCGAAAACGGCATTGTTTTATGTGGCCTTCGTGCCGCAATTTGTTGACCCCTCAGCCGCCTATCCGGTGTGGGCGCAGTTTTTGATTTTGGGCGTGATCGTCAATCTCGCTTTCTCCTCAGCCGATTTGGTGGTGATTTACTTTACCGCCGCGATTGCTAACCGCTTGAAGCAAGGCGGGCGATTGGCCCATGCGTTGCGGGTGGCAGGCGGAACGGTTCTTGTCGGGCTTGGCGCCCGTCTCGCTTTCGAGCAGATTTAATTGGGGCGTTGCGATGGATCTTTCCCTACTCTCCAAGCTAAATGAGGAGCGCGCCGCGCGCCGCGCCGCCGTGCTGGTCACCGACATAGCGAGCGGCAAGCAAAGGCTGGTGCTTGAAGCGGATATCGCCGCTGATCCGCTAGCCGTCATGCTCTCCGATGCGCTCCGCATGGGCAAAAGCGGCGTGGTCGAAACGCCTGAGGGCAAACTTTTTCTTACCGTTCAGGCGCCGATTGTCCGCATCATTGCCATTGGGGCGGTTCATATCAGCCAAGCGCTGGTGCCGATGGCGCAGCAATTGGGCTTTGATATCGTCATTGTCGATCCGCGAACCGCGTTTGCGTCGCCAGAGCGTTTCCCGAAGGTCGAACTGCATGCCGAGTGGCCCGATGTCGCTTTGCCCAACCTCGGCGTCGACCGTTACACGGCCTTTGTCATGCTAACGCACGATCCTAAAATCGATGATCCGGCTTTACACATCGCACTAAAATCGTCGTCTTTTTATATCGGTGCGCTAGGCTCCCGAAAAACCCACGCTACGCGCGTGGAACGGTTGAAAGAAGCGGGCTTTAGCGATGAGGATATTGCCCGCATCCACGCACCGATAGGCTTGAACATTGGCGGTATTAGCCCCGCGGAAGTAGCGCTTTCGATCCTCGCGCAAATCACCGCCAAACTGCGCCTGAAGCCAGACGGAACGCGGGCTTAACATGCGGTTTGGTCCTGTTCCACTCGATCAGGCACTTGATGCGGTTTCCGCCCATTCGCTGCGGTTGAGTGAGCGCGTCATCAAAAAAGGTGCGCGCCTTTCAGCCGATGACCTTGCGGCGATCAAAGCCGATGGGCGTCATGAGGTTATTGTTGCCTTAAGCGATGAAGGCGATATCGGCGAGGATGAAGCAGCTGAGAAGCTCGCGCTTGCGTTATCGGGGCCGCATATCCGTCGTGATCAACCGACGACGGGTCGCAACAATCTCTATGCCGAACAAGCGGGCGTGTTACGGGTCAATGCAGAGGCGATCAATCGGCTTAATTCGATCGATGAGGCCGTTACCTTTGCTACACTGCCCGATTATCGCGCGGTCGAACGGGGCGAGATGATTGCCACCGTAAAAATTATTCCTTTCGCCGTTTCGGGACGCGTGATCGATAAAGCCATCCAAGAAGCCGGACCTATGCCGCTGATCGAGGTGAAGCCCTTTCGCACGCTCAAGGTGGCAGCCGTTTCAACCTTGCTTCCCGGTCTTAAGCCGAGCGTTATCAACAAGACATTGGCCGTATTGGAAGGGCGTTTGGCGCCAGCGGAGTCAACCGTCGATTTTGATCTGCGTGTGGCGCATAATGCGGATGACGTTGCCGATGCGATCAAAGCTGCGATCGCCGATGGTGCTGACCTTGTCGTCGTCTATGGTGCTTCCGCCATTACCGATCGGCGCGATGTGATCCCGGCAGCGATTGAGCAAGCGGGCGGTCGCATCGAGCATTTTGGAATGCCGGTTGATCCAGGCAATTTGATGCTGGTCGGCGAGGTCGAAGGCCGCACCATATTGGGTGCACCGGGCTGCGCGCGCAGCCCCAAGGAAAACGGCTTTGATTGGGTGTTACAACGCGTCATGGCCGGCATTCCGGTGAAGCGCGCCGATATCACAGGGCTAGGCGTTGGTGGCTTGTTGATGGAGATTGTCCAGCGAGGGCATCCGCGTGATCCCCATTCCGGCTCACAGGACGGATGATGATTGGTGCCATCATCCTCGCTGCAGGCCGCTCCACCCGTATGGGATCTAACAAGCTGTTGGAGGACTTAAACGGTAAGCCGTTGGTGCGTCATGTGGCTGAGGCCGCGCTTGCCTCAAAAGCGCGCCCCATCCTCGTCGTGACAGGCCATCAACCTGAAAGGCTTTCCGCCGCGCTTGAGGGGCTTCCGCTCGCTTTCATCCATAATCCCGATTTTGCCGATGGGCTTTCAACCTCGCTGAAAACAGGGATTGCGACATTACCTGCCGAAGTAACGGCTGTTGTCGTTTTGCTTGGCGATATGCCCCTCATCCCCTCCGCTGCGATCGATCAGGTGATTACGGCGTTCCAAGCAGCGCCTGAAAAAAGGGCTGCGGTGCCCGTGCTCGGTGGTGAATGGGGCAATCCTGTGCTCCTGTCGCGTGCTCTGTTTGATGAAGTCGCCAAGCTCCAAGGCGATGCCGGTGCACGCAAACTGCTGCAGGGGCTGGCAGGGGATGTGCTGGAAGTGCCCGTTGCGAGCGACGCGGTCCTGATTGATCTCGATACACCGGAAGCATTGGCGAAAGCGCGATTTAAGGGCGCGTAATCATTTCTTTTTGGCTTGTGTGCGGCATTTGTCCGAACAATATTTCACCTCGTCCCAAACTTTTTCCCATTTTTTGCGCCAGGCAAAGGGCCGTGCGCAAACGATACACATCTTTTGCGGCAGATCAGCTTTGCGACGCATAGGTGGCATGTTTGGGCTTTCGATAATCTGATGATGTGCTGACTACGTACGAAAGCCAGAAGGTTTCGGGTCACGTCTTTGACGTAAGAAGGATGTTTGCATGTCAGGCACGATTGTTATTTTGGGCGGCGCGGGCGGGATGGGGTCGGCGATAGCCCGAGCGGTTATGGCACGTGGCTATGGCGTTCACCTTGTTGGCCGCGATGCGGCGCGTTTGTCGGAAATGTCGGCGACGCTTGGCGGTTCATCCTTTTCAATAGCCGATGTTGAAGATGAGGCATCCGTTATAAAAGCGATTGCGGAAGCGGGCAGCGAGCTTGCGGGGCTCTGCTATGCGGTGGGCACGATCAATCTCAAGCCCGTTACCCGCCTTACAAGCGAAGATGTTTCGCGTGATTTTCGCATAAATGCGCAAGGTGCATTCTTTGCCGTCAAAGCCGCCTTGCCTGCATTGAAAGCCTATTCGGGAACAGCGTCTATTTTATTGTTTTCAACCGTTGCCGTTCATCAGGGCTTTACGGCGCATGCATCGGTTGCCATGGCAAAAGGGGCGGTAGAAGGTTTGACGCTTTCACTCGCCGCCGAGCTTGCTCCGAAGATCCGTGTGAATTGCATTGCGCCTTCGCTGACGCGAACACCCATGGCAGCCTCTTTGCTCAGTAACGAGACAATGGCGACCGCTATCGCATCAATGCATGCGATGCAACGCCTTGGAGAACCCGATGACATTGCGCCCTTGGCCGCCTTGCTGCTTTCCGATGAAGCAAATTGGATAACAGGCCAATCGATTGGCGTTGACGGCGGCCGCGCGATGTTGCGGACGAAAGGATGACGGATCACGTTGGTAGTTTAAGGCTTATTCTTGGTGATCAATTAAGCCATACGATTTCTTCGCTGAACACCATTGATCTTAAACGTGATATTGTTGTGATGGTCGAAGTCGCAACCGAGACGACTTACGTCCCGCATCACAAGCAAAAAATTGTGTTGATCCTTTCGGCGATGCGTCACTTCGCTGAAGAATTATTAGAGCGCGGTATTCGCGTAGAATATGTAAAGCTTGATGCCGCAGAAAACACCGGTTCCTTTTCCGGTGAAGTAGAGCGTGCGATCAAGAAATATAAGCCCGGACGCATCATCGTTACAGAGCCAAGCGAATATCGGGTGCGTCAGTTTATGGACGACTGGCAAGATGCCTTTGGATTGCCGGTTCATATTCTAGAAGACACACGGTTTTTCTCGACACCCAATGAGTTTGCAAAATGGGCTGACGGCAAAAAACAACTTCGCATGGAATTTTTTTATCGCGAAATGCGCCGCAAGACCGGCTTGCTGATGCAAGGCAGTGAGCCTATTGGCGAACAATGGAATTTTGACCACGACAATCGCAAGGCTCTCCCAAAGGGATTAAGCGTTCCAGCACGCCGTCGCTTTGAGCCTGATGCGATTACGTTGGATGTCATTCAAATGGTGGGTGAGCGGTTTGGAAATCATCCGGGTGGGCTTTCAAATTTTGGTTGGCCTGTGACGCGGATCGATGCGCTATCGGCGCTAGATCATTTTATTGATGCCTGTTTACCCTCTTTCGGTGATGTGCAAGACGCGATGAAGCAAGGAGAAAGCTTTCTCTTTCACGCGTTGATTTCACCCATGCTCAATATAGGTCTCCTGTTGCCTGACGAAGCATGTCGAAAGGCGGAAGCAGCCTACCATTCGGGCCATGCGCCACTGAACGCGGTGGAAGGATTTATTCGACAAATTCTCGGATGGCGCGAATATGTTCGCGGTCTCTATTGGTTGAAAATGCCCAATTACGCCGAAGGCAATGCGCTGACTGCCAACAGGCCGTTACCTGCTTTTTATTGGACGGGTGAAACCTCCATGAATTGCTTGAAGCAATGTGTTGGAGACACGATGCGCAACGCCTATGCCCATCATATTCAACGCTTAATGGTGCTGGGCAATTTCGCGCTGCTGGCTGGTATTGATCCACGGGAAGTCGAGGAGTGGTTCTTGGCCGTCTATGCGGATGCGTTTGAATGGGTTGAGTTGCCGAATGTTCACGGCATGGCGCTTTTTGCCGATGGTGGGGTTATGGCGTCTAAGCCCTATGCGGCGTCCGGCAGCTATATCGACCGGATGAGTGATTATTGTTCGGATTGCGCCTATTCGCCAAAGGAAAAGCTAGGGGCCAAGGCCTGTCCGTTCAACTATCTCTATTGGGATTTTTTGGCACGAAACCGCCCTGTCTTGAGCAATAACCAGCGTTTAGCGATGCCTTACCGTAGTTTAGCCGTAATGTCGTTTGAGAAAAGAGAACAGATTGCGAGTGAGGCAAAGGCATTTCTCGACGGACTATAAAGTGATTTTGCCATCTATCGCTTTACGGACTCATTTGCTAAGGCTCGCCGCGATAGGAAATCCATTGGTCATGTCCGCTCATCCGCCCCGCATTTCTTCCTTGCTCGCCAAAATCGCCAAAGACGGCGAGGGCGATCGGATTACTGTTCGCCAAATTGTAGACGCGTTGGGTGCGCGTGGGTTTTCCCTCTTAATTGTGATCCTAGGCCTGCCCAATAGCCTTCCCATGCCGCCTCCTATTGCCTTGGTGAGCGGGTTTTTAATGATCGCCATTTCATTGCAATTGATCTTTGGACGCGCGGCGCCGTGGTTGCCGTCTACGGTCCTTAAGAATTCAATTGCCCGACAGGATGTCGCAAAGGCCGTTGATACGGCAATGCCATGGGTGCGTTGGATCGAAAAGTTAGCGCGACCTCGTTTGTCGTTGTTTGATCATGCCGCAAGCTGGCGGGTGCTCGGCTTAGGGTTATTGATTTTATCGCTCGGACTTGTATTCGCGCTGCCTGTCATTGGGCAAATTCCTATCGGCATCGCGCTTTGCTTGATGGGTCTCGGCCTTGTTGAACGGGATGGCTATTTGACGTTGATCGGGTTCGCCATCGGCTTGATGGGCGTCGCCTTTTCCTATGGCTTTATCGTCGCCGTATTAACTGGCGCGTCGCATATTTTCTGACGATACCTTCAAATCAAGCCTTGCCCCTTGAGGCTCGAATGGCCGTTGCGACCAATGATGATGTGGTCGTGTACCAAGACGCCGAGGGGCTTTCCAGCATCGACAATCTGGCGTGTCATCGCGATATCGGCATGAGACGGTGTCGGATCGCCCGACGGGTGATTGTGAACCAGAATAACCGCTGTTGCCGATAATTCGAGCGCGCGTTTGACGACTTCGCGGGGATATACAGGAGTGTGATCAACGGTCCCCGTTTGTTGGACTTCATCGGCAATTAGGCCGTTGCGTTTATCCAAAAATAAAATGCGAAAAATTTCACGCGATTCAAATGCCATGGAGGCGCGGCAATAATCAATAACGGAGGACCATGATCCAAGAATGGTTCGTTTTTTGATTTCGCCACGGGCCAGCTCGCGGCCTGCGGCTTCAATGATTTTGAAATCGATGGCGGTGGCTTCCCCAATTCCATCAAACCCGTAAAGCCTGGCATAAGGTGCGCCCAGCACTTCGGCGACAGAGCCAAATTCGGCGATGAGCTGTTTGGCTAGGGGCTTAACGTCGCGCCTTGGTATGGTGCGAAACAGAAGAAGTTCCAGTAATTCATAGTTTTGAAGGGCCGATACACCCGCGCGAGAAAAGCGCTCTCGCAACCTATGGCGGTGTCCGGCTGCATGATCCTCCCTGACTGTTTTATCACCGTCAGGGGGATTGGATGCAGCCATGTGTTATTCCTCTGTAGGGCCCTGACCCAATGGCGGCTTATCGAGACCCTTCGGCGAGAGCGTGAAAATCTCACACCCCGTCTCCGTGACGCCGATCGTATGTTCAAATTGGGCCGAAAGCGATCTGTCTCTTGTGACAGCTGTCCACCCATCACCCAATACTTTGACTTCCGGGCGGCCTAAATTGATCATGGGTTCGATCGTAAACAACATGCCGGGTTTGAGCTGAACGCCATCGCCTCTGCGGCCATAGTGCAGAATATTCGGCTCGTCATGGAAGAGTTGTCCCAAGCCATGCCCGCAAAAATCGCGCACGACCGAGCAACGCTCCGATTCCGCGTAAGATTGGATCGCATAGCCGATATCGCCTGTCGTTCCACCGGGCTTCACCGCTGCGATGCCGCGCATCAAACATTCATAGGTAATATCAACAAGCCGCTCGGCGCGCCGTGGCACTTCGCCCACACCATACATCCGGCTTGAATCGCCGTGCCAGCCATCGACGACAAGCGTAATATCGATATTGACGATGTCGCCGTCGCGCAAAGGCTTATCATTGGGGATGCCGTGACACACGACATGGTTGATGGAAGTGCAGATGCCGCGCGTAAAGCCGCGATAGTTTAGCGGTGCCGGATAGGCGTTGTGGTCCATCGCGAATTCAAACGCGATTTTGTCCAGATAATCGGTAGTAACGCCGGGCTTCACCAGATCCACCATCAAATCGAGCGCCTCGGCGGTCAATTTTCCAGCTTTTCGCATGGCGGCAAACGCGTCAGCCCCAAAAAGCTTGATTTCGCCGGGGCGACGGCGGGTTGCATGGGTGGCTTCAACGAAAGTCATCGGATCCGTTTCTGTGACGATGGGGTGACGATCCAGAAATGATTTAAACAAGCTGCCATTGCAAGCTTTTCGTCCAATCTTGGGACAATAAATTATAGGTTGCCCTTATTTCTCGGTGCATGGCCCGCCGGTTTTGCTTGAGCCTTTGCCTTTGTGGGCTATAGAAAACGCTACAGGGTAGATGAGGGATCACCGATGGCGTCGACTAGTCCAGACAGGGTAACGGCTGCGTTGCTGGTAATCGGTGACGAGATCCTCTCAGGCCGAACAAAAGACAAGAATATTGGCTATATCGCCGAATATTTGACCGCTGTCGGCATCGATTTGCGAGAAGTTCGGGTGGTTTCCGACGATGAGTCAGCGATCATCGAGGCGGTGAATGCGCTCCGCCATCGCAACACCTATCTGTTTACAACCGGCGGCATTGGCCCAACCCATGACGATATTACGGCCGATTGTGTCGCCAAGGCGCTTGGGGTGGATATTTCCCATGATCCACGGGCGGTGGCGATGCTCAAAGAGCGCTACGCCAATCCGGATGATTTAAACGAGGCGCGGCTCCGCATGGCGCGCATCCCGCATGGCGCTGAACTGATCGAAAACCCGATTTCGAAAGCGCCGGGCTTTATGGCGGGAAATGTCATCGTGATGGCGGGCGTGCCAGCCATTATGCAAGCCATGCTCGAAGGGGTTATGCCCAAGCTCAAAGTGGGCAAGACTATGGTGTCCGTATCGATTGACTCCGGCGGCTTGCCGGAAGGCGCCTATGCAACCGGCTTAGGCGAGGTGCAAAAGGCGCATGCGGGGGTGATTATCGGTTCCTATCCGCATTTTGATGGCCAGCGCTTTATCAATCAAATCGTCCTGCGCTCGCGGGACGAGACCCTATTGGAAAACGCCAAAAAGGCGGTTTCTGACCTCATTTCTCAACTTAAATCCAACGCAATGTGAGTGAACGATGAGCCAGGCACAGAAAGCTTTTCCGGTTTCGTGGGACCAATTTCACCGTGATGCGCGGGCGCTCGCTTGGCGCCTGGCATCGTCTGGACCCTTCTCATCGATTATTTGCATCACGCGTGGCGGACTAGTACCCGCCGCCGTCGTCTCCCGCGAATTGGGCGTTCGCGTCATCGAGACGATCTGCATCGCGAGCTATCACGACTACACCAATCAAGGCGAGTTAATGGTCCTGAAGCGGATTGCCGATGACGTCATCGCCAAGGGCGAGAAGGGCGGCAAGGGAATTTTGGTCATTGACGATCTGGTCGATACCGGCAAGACGGCACGGATTGTGCGGGATATCTTGCCCGACGCGCATTTTGCGACCGTTTATGCCAAACCGCTCGGCAGACCTTTGGTGGACACCTTCATTACCGAGGTATCGCAGGATACGTGGATTTATTTCCCGTGGGACATGGGTCTTGCCTATCAGGCGCCGATTGCGGATGGACATAAAGGGTAAGGTTAAGCGAAAAGCATGGGGCTAGGGGGCTTGCACGGCTGCCAGTGCTTCTGTAACCCTCTGTCGCTGTCTGAATCGACGGCCTGACCATGATCGGCGGACATGGCGAAACTGGTAGACGCAAGGGACTTAAAATCCCTCGGTAGTGATACTGTGCGGGTTCGACTCCCGCTGTCCGCACCATCTCTTGAATGAGGTCTTGTCCTAATTTTGTCGAAAATCCTGCGTTCTCTTGATGATTTAATCGGATACGGGCTCGTGCCAGAAACCGATCGGGAGAAGCTTGCGCCGGTTGCCGAGCACTATGCCATCGGTCTGACCGACGCGATGGCGCGGTTGATCGATCCGCACGACCCACATGACCCGATTGCAAAACAATTTTTACCCGATGCGCGTGAATTGGATGTTTTGCCAAACGAGCTATCCGATCCGATCGGGGACGAGGTGCACAGCCCCGTTGAGGGCATTGTGCATCGCTATCCGGACCGGGCGCTGTTGAAGCTCGTTCATATTTGCCCCGTCTATTGCCGCTTTTGCTTTCGGCGGGAGAGCGTTGGGCCCGATAAAGGCGAGATGCTGTCCGAGGCAGCGCTTGACCGTGCCTTTTCCTATTTGTCGACCCATCCGGAAATTTGGGAAGTGGTGATCACGGGTGGCGATCCGCTTATTCTCTCGGCCCGGCGGTTGAAAGCCATCGGCGAGCGGTTATCCGCCATTCCCCATATTAAGATTATTCGCTGGCATACGCGGGTACCCGTCGTCATGCCGGAAACCGTGACGGATGAATTGGCATCGGCGCTTAAGCCTGCGGGCAAGTCGGTTTGGTTGGCGATCCACGCCAATCATGTTCGTGAGCTGACGCCGGAGGCCCACCAGGCCATTGAGCGGCTCTCACGTGCAGGAATTCACCTGATCAGCCAGACGGTATTGCTGAACGGTGTCAATAATGATGCGGCAACGCTTGTCGAGCTGATGCGCAGTTTCGTCGAGGCGGGCGTGAAGCCGTATTATCTGCACCATGGCGATTTAGCGCCCGGTACTGCCCATTGGCGGACGTCCTTAGCGGAGGGCAAATCCCTCATTGATCAGCTGCGCGGGCGGCTGTCAGGTCTTGCTCAACCCACTTATGTGATCGATTTGCCGGGCGGGCATGGCAAAGTCCCCGTTGCGCCGCTTTCGTGTGAAATCGAGGGGGAGGGCTGGCGCATCACCGACTGGCAAGGCTATACGCATCATTACCCACCGGGTACGGACAAGGTTTGACGGGGTAGCGAAGCGATGGCTGTGCAACAGAGTTTAGAGAATAAAGCGAAAGCGCCCGAGCTTTCCATCGTTGTTCCCGTGTTTAAGGAAGCGGCGAATATTGTTCCCCTTGTTCAATTGGTTGAAGCCGCGTTTGAGGATGATTCCTGGGAGCTGATTTTCGTTGACGATAATTCGCCTGACGGAACAGCTGAACAGGTAAAGGCCATTGCTGCGAAAGATCCGCGCGTGCGCTGCATAAGGCGCGTTGGCCGCCGTGGCCTATCGGGTGCCTCCATCGAGGGAATGCTTTCATCGAGTGCGCGCTATGTCGCCGTGATGGATGGTGACTTGCAACATGATGAGCGCGTTCTGGTGCGCATGTTAGCGCTTATTCGGGCGCAAGGTGTCGATCTTGTGATTGCTACGCGTGAGCGTGAAGGGGCATCCATCACAGGCTTGAGCGGACAACGGAGTTTGGTCAGCGATTTTGGCCGTTTCCTATCGCGCCTTGTAATTAAAGCCGATGTCAAAGATCCGATGAGTGGTTTCTTTATGGTCCGCCGCGAAATTGTCGAGCAGGCCGCTCCTAAGCTTGCGACGGAAGGGTTTAAAATTTTGGCCGATCTATTGGCGACGGCCGATAAGCCGCTCAGCATCCGTGAAACGCCTTACGTTTTCCGTGAACGTCAACACGGTGAAAGCAAGCTCGATGCGCGGGTTGCTTTCGACTATTTGGGTTTTCTGCTGCATCATCTTACGGGTCGTTTGGTGCCTGTGCGCTTTTTCTTGTTCGGCCTCGTTGGTGCCTCGGGTGTGGTTGTGCATCTTCTTTCGCTGAAATTAATGTTGGCGAATTTTCCGAGCTACGGATTTGATATTTCGCAAACAACGGCGACCTTCATTGCGATGATGAGCAATTTTCTTTTGAACAATGGCCTGACTTATCGCGACCGCCGGATTACGGGTTGGTCCTTGGTGCCGGGCTTTTTGTTGTTTGCCGCAAGTTGCAGCATTGGCGTTGTCGCCAATGTTGGCTTGGCCCGCTTGATCTTCTCAGAGGGGCAGGAGTGGTGGGTCGCAGGCCTTGCGGGAGCGCTGACAGGCGCGGTCTTTAATTACGTCACAAGCAGCATTTTGGTGTGGCGTAAAAAAGCTTAAGCCACCGAATTGAACTGTTCTGCAGACGCCAATTTCCATTGCTTGTGCAATTCGTGATCGCCACTTCCGGACAATAACTCGCCTTTGCCCATGACGGGGTAAAGCTCGGCAAAATTCATCGTTTGCGTTGGGCTAATCCGGCGATGCAATTGCGAAGCGCGAATGTCGGAAGGGTGCATTAGCCCCGAAGCGCCGATTACTTCGGCAAGCGCGTGCAACGTGTTTTTGTGGAAATTGGCAACCCGTTCCGCTTTATCAGGCACGATCAAAGCACGTTGTCTGAGCTTGTCTTGGGTCGCTACACCGACAGGGCATTGATCCGTATGACAGCTTTGCGATTGAATGCATCCAATCGCAAACATAAAGCCACGCGCTGCATTGCACCAATCAGCACCAAGCGCCATGACACGCACCATATCAAAGGCGGATGTAATTTTGCCGGCCGCACCAATTTTAATGTTTTCGCGTAACCCTAACCCGGTCAGCGTTGAATGAACAAAACTCAAGCCATCGCGCAGCGGCATGCCGATGTGATCGGTAAATTCGAGCGGAGCCGCGCCTGTTCCACCTTCGGCACCATCCACCACGATAAAATCAGGCGTTACACCCGTTTCAATCATCGCTTTGGTGATGGCAAGAAATTCATTTTTGTCGCCGATGCAGAGCTTGAAGCCCACTGGTTTGCCGTGAGAAAGTTCCCGTAATTGGGTGATAAAATTCATCAATCCGATCGGGTTCGAAAATGCTGGATGCGAGGCAGGGGAAACACAATCTTCACCAATTTGCACGCCGCGTGCTTCCGCAATTTCGGCGGTTACCTTTGCGCCCGGCAACACGCCACCATGGCCAGGCTTTGCACCTTGGCTTAACTTGATTTCGATCATTTTGATCTGTGGATCTTTGGCTTGCGCCGCAAATTTTTCCGATGAAAAACTGCCATCCGAATTACGGCATCCAAAATAGCCAGAGCCGAGTTCCCAGATCAAATCACCACCAAATTCACGGTGATGAACGGAGATGCTTCCTTCACCCGTATCATGGGCAAAGCCGCCTAGCTTTGCGCCTTTATTTAACGCCTTAATCGCGTTAGCACTCAAGGCACCAAAGCTCATAGCCGAGATATTGAAAACCGATGCGGCATATGGCTGCTTGCAAGCCGGTCCACCAATGGTAACGCGGAACGATTCAGGATCGGGATGTTTAGGCGAAAGAGAATGGGCGAGCCATTCAAAGCCGGGTTGATAGACATCGAGGATCGTACCAAAGGGACGTTTATCGAGTTGAACTTTGGCGCGTTGATAAACGATCGAGCGTTTATTGCGGCTAAACGGCGTCCCATCCGTGTCGCTTTCAATGAAATATTGGCGCATTTCTTTGCGCGTGCTTTCAAGGAAAAAACGAACAAGTCCGATTACAGGGTAGTTTCTTAAAATGCTGTGCTTCGTCTGTATGACATTATAAACGCCAACCGCCGATAGGGTTGCGAAAATCCAAAACCCAATCGCAAACAGAGGGTGAAACGTGTAGGTGAATAAACAGGCGATGGCTACAAGTGTTACCAACGCAAAAGTCGTATACCGTACCATACCCACACCCCCGTTTATTAATTTCGTCCATCGTTTCCGTTTTGCCGCAAAGTGCAAGCTTAATATCGGATAATCGATGAATATTGTTACTTAGTGATGTCAATCGATCACAAAATCACCCGGCTTCCAATCAGGCTGCGGATATTGCGGATCGATTTGACGAAGCGCTTCGCACACGATGCCGGCAATGGCCGCGTTGCGCGCCCATTTATGGTCGGAAGGAATAACATGCCACGGTGCATAAGAGGGTGAGCATCGCTCAAGCATGATTTCGTAAGCGTGGATATAGTCTTTCCAGTCTCGACGATCATCGAGATCGGCGGCCTGAAATTTCCATCTTTTGTCCGGGTGATCGAGACGTTCCTGCAACCGTTTGCCCTGTTCACCCTTTGAAATATGCAGCATGAACTTTAGAATGACAGTTCCGTTTTCCACGAGCATTTTTTCAAACGCGTTGATTTGCTCGTACCGGTTTTCGATTTCATTATTCGGTGCAAGTTTGCGTACTTTGGCAATCAACACGTCTTCGTAATGAGACCTGTTAAAAATTCCGATCGTGCCTTTGCGCGGGGCAGCGAGATGAGCACGCCAAAGATAATCATGCATAAGCTCGTCGCCGCACGGCTTGCGAAACGGTTGCACCGTAACGCCCATCGGCCCTGTGGCATTGAAAACACCGCGAACCGTTCCGTCCTTTCCGCTGGTGTCCATGCCTTGCAAGATTACGAGCAGGCTACGCTTGCCTTCCGCATAGAGCCGGTCTTGCAACACGTTGATCTCTTCGATTGTTGTTGCAAGATAGGCGTGGGCTGCTTGGGTATCACCGAATGCACCCGTTTCTTTGGGGTCAATTAAATCCAGATCGATTTTTGAATTCGGCTTTATCCGGTAAGCGTGTGACTTGTCATGGTCGAGCGTCATAGTGTTGAGCCTCTAAACTGCTTGATGTCGTTGCCGCGTTTCATGAAGCGCGCCACTCATAGATCCACGAATAATGGTCCGTTAATTCCATGCGCGACATGGCCAGGTCGCGCCCGATCGAGAACGGCCATCGCAGGTGATAGATATCGCCGTTTCGCCGTGCGGCAGCCTGAATTTTTGCGCTGCGTTGCTTCCTGATTTCGGCATAGGCTGCAAAGGCATCCATTGGGTTGTCTGCGTCTTGCGAAAGCGTGTTACTCAACACATGCGCGTCTTCAATGGCCAGTGCGCCACCTTGTGCGAGGAAGGGTAGAACGGGATGGGCCGCATCGCCTAACAGCACCACACGGTTGTCCGTCCATGTGGTCCGGGGCGGACGATCGTAAAGGGACCAGATGGTCCAATCCTGCGCGGACTTGATCGCGCGGACGGCATCGGGATGCCAAGAAGCGAAGCGCTTTTGAAGGACGGAAGGCTCGCCGGCGCGTGACCAGCCGGGCTGATTATCAGGGTCGGATGTGACGGCGACAAGATTGATAAATTCGCCACGACGAATGGGATAATGCACAAGATGGGCACCAGGTCCAAGCCAGAGGCCTGTTTCATCGGCGGCCAAATCTGCGGGCCAATCTTTCTTGGCCACAAGGCCACGCCAGGCAATGTGGCGGTGAAATTCCGGCTTTGATGGGTCGCCCATGAGGCGGGCGACATTGGACCAAATGCCATCGGCGCCGATTAAGGCTTTGCCTGTGACCCGTTCGCTGGCTGATTGGGAATCGCAACGGATCGTAACGGATGAGGTCGAATTATCTTCAATTGCCGCCACCGTCCGGCCGAAAGCCAAGCGGATATGGTCGCTGCCGCGCACCGCATCCAATAAAATTGTTTGAACATCCGCGCGATGGATCGTCCAGTAGGGCGCGCCATAACGGCTTTGCATCGCTTCGCCAAGCGGCATGCTGCCAAGACGTTTGCCAGACTTTCCAGAACGAATTTTCAGCCTTTGCGGTTCGGCAACCACCTTTGCCAAGGCAGGACCAAGGCCAAGCTCCATGAGGATGCGCGAGGCATTGGGTGAGAGCTGGATACCCGCACCCACTTCGTCGATACGCGTTCTCTGTTCGATGAGAATGGAGGGTTGCCCGATGTGGGCAAGCGCAAGCGCCGTCGTGAGCCCGCCTATCCCGCCACCCGCAATCAAAATAGGATTGTCGGGCATTTAGCGCCTCCGATCAGGCCGCTTTATGCGCCTCGAAAACGCAATCAGCAGGATCCGATGCGCCGTGCAGCGACGTGTCTAATTTATACAGCGTTGAGCAATAGGGGCAGACGACTTCCGAATCGGAGCCCATATCCAGAAAAATATGCGGATGATCGAAGGGAGGGCTCGCACCAACGCACATGAATTTGTGGGCGCCGATCCGAATGGAAGAAACGCCAGAATCATTCTTGAAATAGGGAATTGCGTGGTCGGCCATTGAATCGCTCTCAATCCTTCAGATTACATGGGGGTTAGCATACTCTTTTGCAGCGCGCTATGCCAGAGCGTAACCAAGTTTAGCGGGCCGACTTGCAGGGGATAGGGCTGGCTTCTAAGCTCCGCCTAGCCGAAATATTTCGAAAGCGTGTTGATGCAGTTTTTTCATTCCGATGGCGTTGAATTGGCCTTTATTGATCTCATGCCGGAGCAAATGGCTGTGGGCACGATTGTGCTTGTCCATGGGTTTGCGTCCTCGCATCGCATCAACTGGGTTGATACGTCATGGACAAAACGGCTGGTTGAGGCAGGTTTCCGCATTATTGCGCTCGATAATCGCGGTCATGGCAAGAGCGAGAAGCTCTACGAGCCCGAGGCCTATACGCCCCTCATCATGGCAAAAGACGTCATCGCTCTGATGGATCATTTAAACATCCGGCAGGCCGATATTATGGGCTATTCCATGGGTGCGCGGATCACGGCCGTTTTGGCCTGCCACTATCCGGAGCGCGTGCGGTCGGCGCTTTTAGGTGGACTTGGCATCCATCTGGTGGAAGGCAATGGACTTCCGCCCGGCATTGCTGAGGCGCTTGAGGCACCTTCTTTGGACGATGTTGAAGGTCCGGTCCCGCGTATGTTTCGCGCCTTTGCGGATCGAACGGGCAGCGATCGGCGGGCGCTGGCTGCTTGCATGCGGGGATCTCGCCAAGGCGTCACGCGTGCAGAAGTACAAGGGATCAAAGTTCCCGTTCACATTGCCGTCGGCACGAAAGATGACATTGCCGGTGATCCGCACGCACTGGCAGCGCTTATTCCAGGCGCGATTGCGTTCGATATCGAGGGGCGGGATCATAATCTCGCCGTTGGCGATAGAACCCACAAGGACGCCGTTATGACGTTTTTGAACCAGCGAGCCTAGGCTTTAATTTTGCATAATTGCAAAGAAGATCCGAAAAATTCCGATTGTGAGCTTGCCAAACTGCGGATGGCTTCCTAGCTATCAATCGGGAGAGGGCTGGTCGTTTTCAGCTCGGGGGACGTTAAATGGGCATGACCGCGAAATTGCCTCTGGCAGGCGTGGAAATTGAAGCATCGATTGATCCGCTCTGGATTCAAGTTCGCAGCGAGGCGGCCGATATTTTGGCATCCGATGGCGATCTTGGTTCTTTTGTTCGGCAGAATGTGATCGATCAGCCGTCGTTTGATGCCGCCGTCATCGCCCGCCTTGCTGCGCGTCTTGATCACGCGGACCTGCCGCGCGACCGGATTTATGAAATCTTTTCATCGCTTGCCGCCTCAGACCCAGCCATTGGTCAGGGTTTCCGCGCCGATTTGATTGCGGTGGCGGACCGGGATCCAGCCTGCACGCGGATGATTGAGCCATTGTTGTATTTTAAGGGTTTTCACGCGCTTCAAACGCATCGCATGGCCTTTGCGCTCAATCGGATGGACCGTCGCGATATCGCGCTCTATCTTCAAAGCCGTTCTTCTGAAATTTTCCAGACGGACATTAATCCGGAAGCGCAGATTGGTTTGGGCGTGTTTCTTGACCATGCGACGGGACTGGTCGTCGGGCAGACGGCGGTTGTCGAGGACAATGTTTCTATCTTGCAAGGCGTTACCTTGGGCGGAACGGGGAAGGCCACTGGCGATCGTCACCCCAAGATTCGCCAAGGCGTCTTGATTGGTGCTGGAGCAAAGATTTTAGGAAACATCGAAATCGGTCAATGCGCCCGCATCGCAGCGGGATCTGTCGTTCTGAAAGATGTTCCGCGAAACGTGACCGTTGCCGGCGTGCCCGCCAAGATTGTTGGTGAATCGGGCTGTGCGGAGCCCGCGCGGACGATGGACCAAATTCTCGCCGACAAGGCCAATCTGTAAATTGCATCTCAAAAAGGTTGCAGTCGCGCCCATGGCATGGCATCGGGTTGCCACCCTATGATCGGGGCAGAACAACCATGGCAGGATCTCGATGGACAAGGCCGAACTCCTAAAACTACAAACCTATTTTCGCCGCCTTTTTGGCAATGCCAATATCAAGGTCGTTGCCCGTCCTAAGAAGACGGATTCGGCCGAGGTGATGATCGGCGATGAATTCATCGGCATTATTTCGCTCGATATCGAAGATGGTGACCGCTCCTTTGCTTTCACAATGTCTATCCTCGATATTGATCTTGAAGATATCGATTAATATCCGGCTCGGGGCTTAACGCGAATGGCGATCTATCGGTTAGATGGCATAAGCCCCGAATTACCGGCGCCGGACCGCTGTTTTATCGCGCCCGATGCGCATATTATCGGCCAGTGCAAACTCGGTGACGAGGTTGGTATCTGGTTCGGCGCGGTTTTGCGCGGCGATAATGAAACCATCGCCATCGGCGACCGGAGCAATGTTCAAGAAGGCGCTATGCTTCACACCGATATTGGATTTCCCCTATCGGTCGGAGCCGATTGTACCATCGGTCACCATGCGATTTTGCACGGTTGCACCATCGGTGACGGGTCGCTCATTGGAATGGGTGCCACGGTTTTAAACGGCGCCAAAATTGGACGCCATTGCCTCGTCGGTGCCAATGCATTGGTGACCGAAGGCAAGGATTTTCCGGATTATTCGCTGATTGTCGGATCGCCAGCAAAGGCCATTCGCACATTGGATGAAACATCCGCAGCGCGTCTAAGAGAGTCGGCGCACAATTACGTCGCCAATTGGCGCCGTTTTGCTCAAGGCCTTCAGAAAATTGGATAAGTGACTGACTTACGCTCGGTTTATTTTTGAGCCGTTGCCGTCATAAGCGGTGCGGTTGGTCCGCCAAGCCTTACCCAATGATTAGGATTGTCTTGGGCCTGCTGTTTAACGAAGCCATAGCCGGTGGCTTCCCATGCCAGAACACGGTCGGTCCGGTTATCGAGTTCAAAATCGCCATTGCTCGTTCGAACCGTCAAAATCGCGTGACCAAAGCCGTTTTCGTCTGTCACCACGGTCATTAATAAAGCTTGCCGTGGAAGTCCGGCTTGAATGAGTTGTTTGCGCTTTTCGAGCGCAAAATCTTCACAATCTCCCGCGCCTGACGTTGGATATTCCCAACGTTCCGGAACGCCATAGACCTCTTGATCCGAGGCTTCATGGATTGAGGCGTTTACGCCCATATTAATGTCTTGAATGAGCTTCCACCGTTCCGTCGTTAGTGAAATCGAGACGATCGGGGAATCAGGTAAATTGCATTCATCCGCATGGCGCGTACAAAAATCCGTCCAGCCCCAAGGCGCCTTCGCATCCGATATCGCTAGCGCCATGGTTGTGGGCTGCGGAAGGGATACATGCGTCATTTTCACCTGGGAGCTCGCTAGAGCCGGCCCGGTGATTAAAGCACTGCATAGAACAAGCTTTGCGAGTAAATGCAAAATGGTTCCCTTTAATTCTTAATAAAGGGTTAAACATTTGCCGCTTCCAGAACAAGCGAATCCTTTCGAAAAGGTTAATTTATATGGGTGGGCAAATAGAATGGTTCATGAGATCGTGAACCAAAAGGGGAGGATTATAATGGTCGGTGACGTTAAAAAGCGTGTTCTTATAACGGCTGGAGCATCAGGTATCGGGCTTGCAATGGCCAAAGCCTTTGCCGATGAGGGGGCTGATATTTGGGTGACCGATATTGACCCGAACGCGCTCAAAACCGTTGATCCATCGTGGCGTTCAAGCCAAATCGATGCGTCGTCCGAACCGGAAATGATCGCTCTGTTTAAAGACATTAAAGCCGAATGGGGCGGGCTTGATGTTGTGTGCGCCAATGCCGGCATTGCCGGGCCTACCGCCTTGATTGAGGACATGCCGCTCGATGGATGGCGCCAATGCGTCGCTGTTAATCTTGAGGGTGCGTTTCTGGCCGCTAAAAGTGCGGCTCCGCTTATGAAGGCGCAAGGGAGAGGCTGTATGATTTTTACATCCTCGACCGCAGGCCTTTACGGCTACCCTAATCGATCGCCCTATTCGGCGGCCAAATGGGGGATTATCGGGCTCATGAAGACGGTCGCGATGGAGCTTGGCCCCTTTGGCATTCGCGCCAACGCGATTTGCCCGGGCTCGGTGGAGGGGCCGCGCATGGAGCGTGTGCTTGAGAAGGAAGCCGCGTTAAAAGGCACAACGCGGGATGCGATTTATGAAGGATACGCCTCTGGCACGTCCATGCGGACCTTTGTCGAAGCCAAGGATGTGGCTGCTATGGCTAGGTTTCTTGCGAGCGAAGGCGGCCGTTATGTTTCAGGACAAGCCATCGCCGTCGACGGCCACACAGAAAACCCAGACCCGAAGGTCTGAGGTTTCTTTCGTCATCAATGCCGCTTAGCCGAGCCGGCGGCTGATATGGGCCAAGACCGTATAAACACGACCTTCCGGAGAGGCCAAGATGGACCGCGTAATCGCACCATCTTGGTCAGAGGTTGTCAGGTCCCGCAAAACGGTTTCGAACTTATTGGCATAGGCCTCAAGGCTCGCCCGGAAGCGGTCATCTTTAGCGTGAAGATTGGTCAACTCTTCAAAGCGCCGTTGGCCCTCAAGCGTATAAATCGACCGTGAGAACGCCGTTGGCTCGCCTTTAAGATAGCTGTTCCACAGGCGGGCAACGGAGGTTTCATCGACGAGCTTTGAAATATCACTCAAGAGCGCAGAAATAGGTTCCTTCGTCGCTTCAACCTTTGGTTCCTCGGTCACGGCTTGTGCTTTTGGTGTGACAAAGGACTTTGCCGTTTCTGCTTCTTCGCTGGCTTTTCCTTCATCGCGTGATGCCCGATCCAACAGATCAGACAACCATCCTGCACGTTGGTTCTTATCAACGGTTGCAGCGGGCTTCGCATCTTGGCGGATACTGATTTCCGGCGCCGACGGTGTCGCCTGCGGGATATCACGAACGGGCAGGGAAGGCGCTTTTACTTCCGTCACGACGGGCACAACAGGTGCTGGGGCTGTCGGCTGCACGGGAGCAACATAGGCAGGCTCTGGCCGAGCCTGAACGGGCGCAGGAGCAGGTGCTGGTACCGCCGGAGCCGGAGCAGGCGTAGGGGCAACAGCGAGCGGCTTTGCGACATCCGTCGTTCTTCCAGCCGAGACAAGAATGCTCGATAGCTCGCTCAGTGCGCGGGATTGATCACCAATCGCACGACGCAAGCTAGCGCCTTGCTCTTGTGCTTCACGCGGCAGGTTTACGAGGCTGCTGGCAATTTCATCGCGCGTATTTTCAATTTCGCGTGCGATTTGAACGGTCGTCGCTTTAACGTCTTTCGCCGTCTCATCAAATTTCTGGATCAGCTTCGAAAGGACGTCGCTCATTTCTGCAACGGTCGCTGCGGTCACATCGCGTACGGTATCAAGCGTACGATCTTTTTCGTTGTCAGCTTCAACACGCACGGCTGCGAACTGATCGCGTAACGCTTGGCCTGCCTTGGCCGATGTCTCGTTCATCAACGAATTGATCGCCGTCGTTCTATTCTCGACAACTTCGAGGGCTTCGGCCATTTTGGACGCGAAGCTATCAGCAACATTTTGGACGTCACTGATCCGTGAATTGAGACCCGCGGTGAGGGCTTCGATGTTTTCACGACGGGTTGCCAAATCGATGCCGAGGCGTTGCTCGACCTCGGTGAGCATACCGGTTGCCGATTCAAGCATATCGACGTGCTCGCGCGTGACGGACGATACAGCGCGCGTCCGTTCGTCCAACATGTCGATGAGAGCGCGGGTTTCGCCGACGCCGGCACCTGTAACGTAACGCATGGCTTCGATCTGCTCCATGAGGAGCTTGGTCGATTCCATCGCATCGTCGCGAATGATGGAGCCGGCATGGGAGAGGCCGACGATACGGTCGGCCAGTGTGCCTTCCAATTTAACGATCGCTTCATTGGCGGAACCAACGACCGTTTGAACAATCTGGCTCGCATCTGCCAATTTCTGCAAGGTAACAATCGTTTCCGATTGAATTTGCGACGTGGCATCGGTGAGCGAGCGGGCGGCCGTTTGGCCAACTTCGGTGATGGTGTGGGCTACATTCGACGCGTGCGAACGCAAATTCTCGATCAAGCCTGTGCCATGCGTATCGAGCGCTGTCGAAAGCTGGCCGATGACGCTATCGAGCGTGCTTGAAATCGCTTCCGTTTGACCTTTGAGCGTTTCGCCAAAATGTTCGCTTTGGGTGCCAATGACCGTGCCAATCGTTTCAAGACGGGCAACGATATTGTCTTCAAAATGACGAACCTGTCCGTCAAGTGTGCCTGCAATTTCCAGCGCGCGTTCGCCAAGGATTTCGTTGATTTCCGTCGCACGCACCGCCAGCGTCTGCGTGACGCGCTCGGCGCGCTCCGTCATGACACGACCGAGATCTTCGGTCTTGGCTTCAATGGTTGCGCCAATGGCTGAATTGCTGATTGAAAGCGTGTTTTCAATATCGGCGGCTCTATCGGCCATCGCATCAACGAGGGCGGTCGTCCGTTGCGCAATGCCTTGATCAACGCGGGCGAACATCGCGTCGATGCCTTCGGCAACTGCAATGCTCTTCAAGCGTGAATTTTCCTCAATGGCGGTAAGCTGATGCTCAATAATGCCAGCGGCATTCTTAGCCTGTTCCGACAGTCGATCAGACAGCGCTTTACCTTCGGTCGAGAACAGATGGGCGACTTCACCCAGACGAGCTTCGATCGTTGAGGTGAATTGTGTTGTGTTTTTCTCAATCCGTTCGGCCAATACGCTGCCATTGGTTTCGAGAACCTGTTCAAGTTTTGTAAGGTTATCGGTAATGGCGACATTGATATCGCTGCTGCGGTCCAGAACATTCGTCTGGAAGTCAGACAAGCGGCGATAAAGCGTTTCGCTGAGCGCGCCACCCTTAACGATGACGGTCTTCTCAAAGGCTTCAATTTGGCCTGAAAGTGTTGAATTGATCCGCGCGCCGCCTTGATCAAGCGTCGCAGTGATTTCGCCCAGATAGCTCGAAAGGTTCCGGTCGAGCGTTGTGGCGCCATCGCGGATGGTTGCTTCGAGCGATGCGACGCGGCTTCCGATCGATTGGTCGATACGCGTCGCATAGCCTGCAAGATTGGATTCAATATGTTCAACGTTCCGCGACAGGCTCGTTTCAAGCAAATTGGCACCCGTCATAAACGAGGCTGAAACGGCAGCGACGCGTTCACCGATCATGCCGGTGAAGGACTCGCTTGCACTCGTAATCTTGGACTCAAGTGTCGTGACGTGGTCGGACAAAGTGCGCTCAATCGCGTCAGACCGGCGACCCATGGTTTCGTCAACCGCCAGAGCGCCCATTTCGAGTGTTTTCGATAGGGCTTCAACGCGGTTATGCAACGTTGCATCAATGGTCTTTCCGGTTTCGGTAAGGCCATTTTCGATACGGCTAAGGTGTCCGCCAAGGCGCGCATCGATATCGGTCGTAGCCCGTCCGAGATTGGTCTCGATCCGGTCGGCATGAACGCCGAGTTTGGTGTCGAGCCGTTCGCTCAGCGTTTGAAGGTTTGTCTCAATCCGGTTGATGTGACCATTGAGCTTGTTGTCAATCGAGGTGCCGCCGTCGATAAGGCTGCCGTCGATGCGCGTGAGGTGTACGGATAGGCTTGAATCAAGCTTTTGCGCTGCGCCTTCAACCGTGGATTGGATCGCCGAAGAACGCTCGGCAAGCACGCTGCCCAGACGATTTGTCTCGGACGATAATTCGTCAATCAGGCCACCAGCGGCTTCCGTCATGCGCGAACGAATTGTTTCAGCTTCGCGGCTGAAATCATCTCTCATCCGCTCTGCATGCGAGGTCACCGTGCTCGAAATATCGCCCAAGCCTTCCGCGAATACGGCGCGGGACTCGGATAGTTTTTCATCCATAATAATGGAGAGGCGGGTTGCCGTATCATCAAAGGTGCGCTCAATCGCTTCGGATTGGCGGGCCAATGCGCTTCGAATTTCTTCGCCCGAACTCAGAATATTGGCGGCAAATGTTGATGAACCATCAGCGATTTTTGATCCGGCTTTTTCGGCTGAAAATTCAATGGCTTGAACCATGTCTTCGGCGCGCGACACGAGCTCGGTCGTCAAATGCGTGCCGGTTGATGTCAGTTTTTCGGCAACCGCATCGGCTTTGTTCGAAAGCGTGGTAACGATGCTTTCGCCGACATGGGTCAGGCGACCCGTGATCGAGTCATTCGCATTGCCCAAATTCCGCAGCAGATCATCACCCTTGTCGGTCAAGATGCTGATCAATGACTCACCGGTGCGACCGAGTGTTGTTGCAATGCTGCCGGTTTTTGAATCAATCGCAAACGCAACCTTCTGGCCTGCATCTTCAACAAGCGAGGTGATACGGTTCATGGCCGTATCGATTTCACGGCCCAAATGTTCATGGGTTGTTAGAATGGATGAGCGAATTTGATCGGCATTGGTCGAAATGGCGTCGCGCTGCAGCGCTAACTCGTCGATCAACGCACGTATACGGATTTCATTCTGTCCATAGGCGCGCTCAAGCGTCGCGATTTCATTGTGCACCATGGTTTCGAGTTCGCTGGCACGCGCAACGGCGCGCTCCATGCCGTCGCCCATGGCAGCCACTTCACGGCGCACGACTTGGGATAGGCTAACGACGGCTTCAGCGCTTGAACCTTCAGGTTCGGCAAGGCGCATAGCAACTTGCGCCATGGATTGCGCTACGACCTGCATTTCACGCGCGCGAACCGAGGCGAAAGCGAGTGCAAAGAACACAATGATTGGAAGTGCGCTGGCAAAAGCCAAATAGGGGAGAACAGTCTTGATGCCTTGGCTGAAAAGTCCTGTTCCGGCTTCCGATACCAAATCGACCGTTGCCCAGAACGCATATCCGGCGAAAGCAAGCCAAACGACGGATGCAATAGCCGCAATAAGATAGGCGCGGCGGGAGGACTGGGCTTGCAAAGCTTGCAGAATTTCACCAACGGCGCGGCGGTCATCATTGGCCGGTTGGCCTGGAACGGAACGCGGACCGTCGTCCGAGCGGGAGCGGTCGACCGGCGGGCGCTCTCGACGCGCGGGGGTATCCGAGGTCCGAGACGACGGTGTGGCTTCACTGGAACCGGCTTCGGTCCTCGGCATACGCGTTTTTGAGGATGCCGAGCCATCGGTCAGCGTGTCCTCCATGGCATCGGCAGTCGAGCCATTAATGGAGAGATTAAGCGCCTCTTCGATTGCCGAGAGGGCCGCTTCTGCCGAATCCGAAACTTTTTTCTGCGTAGCCATCTTATGCCTCAGTGTTTCCGGTTTGCCCCGGATAGGAACCGATCATCGGCCATTTTATCAACCGTGAACCTAAAAGAATACCCGCCGGTTCAGGAGAATGAAAACAACGTTAACGGGAAAGTTACCCTATTGTAAAATAGCGGACCCTGCGACATTTTCGTCAAAGAATGAGGCGTTTTTTAGTTTACCTCTCGTCAAAATGCCCTCACTCCAGTATTAAATCTCCGATACGGGGTGAAAAGCGATCCGTTTTATGACGAGGGTTCAATGACGAAGCTACAATTTGTCGATTTTGGTGGCACGGCACGGATGGTTGACGCGCCTGCAGGCTCTACCGTGATGGAAGCAGCCATCAAAAACGCGGTTCCTGGTATTGAAGCCGAATGCGGTGGCGCCTGCGCTTGCGCCACGTGCCATGTCTATATCGATGACGCGTGGCAGGCGGTTGTAGGCCCACCAACCTCGATGGAAGAGGATATGCTGGATTTCGCCTATGATGTGCGCCCAAATTCCCGCCTCTCATGCCAGATTAAGGTGACGGACCAGCTCGATGGTCTGATTGTTCACACACCTGAACGCCAAGCTTAACGCCGCTTTTTTTAAGAAGATTGGGACGATCATGTCTGACGTAATCAAGACCGATGCGCTCATCGTCGGTGCAGGACCTGTTGGCCTTTTTGCCGTTTTTGAACTGGGTCTGCTGGATATTAAGTCGCATTTGGTCGATATTTTGCCCAAAATTGGCGGCCAATGCGCCGAACTTTACCCGGAAAAGCCGATTTATGACATTCCGGGCTTTCCATCGGTCACGGGGCAGGGCTTGATCGATAATCTGATCAAACAGATCGAACCCTTCCATCCCGAGTTTCACCTGTCAGAAATGGTGGCCTCGGTTGAAAGCATCGGCACGGATACGGCGCCGCTGTTTCGTGTAATGACCGACGCTGGTACCCAATTTGAAACGAAATCCCTGATTATCGCCGCTGGCGGCGGTTCGTTTCAGCCCAAAAAGCCGCCAATTCCGGAAATCGACACCTATGAGGAAAAGAGCGTTTTCTATGCCGTTCGCCGGATGGAGGATCTAAGGGGTCGGGATGTCTTGATTGTCGGCGGCGGTGACTCCGCCTTGGACTGGACACTCAATCTGCAGCCGATTGCCCGCCGCGTTACGCTCATGCACCGCCGCGATGAATTTAGGGCCGCGCCCCACAGCGTTGAACAGATGCGGTCTTTGGTCGCAGAGGGCAAAATGGATCTGCGGATCGGTCAAGTCACCGGCCTGCGGGGTGAAAGCGGGCTTTTATCCTCGGCGCTTTGCCGCGGAAGCGATAACGCCGAGTTTGAAATCAGCTGCAACGCCATGCTTCCCTTTTTTGGGCTAACCATGAAATTGGGGCCGATTGCCAATTGGGGACTATCGCTATCGGAGAATTTGGTGCCGGTCGACACCGAGAAGTTCGAAACCTCAACACCGGGTATTTTTGCGATTGGCGATATCAACACCTATCCGGGCAAGCTGAAGCTTATCCTTTCGGGCTTCCATGAGGGTGCCTTGGCGGCCCAACGCGTCTATCGTTACGTTTACCCCGATAAACGACTGACCTTTCAATACACAACATCGTCCTCTAGCCTGCAAAAGAAGCTCGGGGTTGAGGCCTGATCCGGCTTCAGCCTTTATGATTCAGATCAAGGCGGGTGGGGGGTAATCCATCCATAGTCAGGCTGTCGCTTTTACAGTGGCATCATGGCTAATGGAGGGATGAGGTATGTTTTCTTCAATTGTTGTTCCGGTCGATCTTTCAGAAATCGATGTCGCCCAACCCGCGCTTGATCGGGCTGTCGCGCTCGCGGCCATGACCAATGCGTCGATCCATCTTGTTTATGTGCGATCGATCCTGCCCGTTACCTTCATGGAATATGTGCCTCCCTCATTTGATGAGGAGCAGCAGGAGGATTGCGAAAAGCGGATGAAGGAATTGGTGGCCAAACTTCCTTTGGTCGACAAATCGAAGGTCACAACAGCCGTTCGTATGGGATCTGTCTATAATGAGGTGCTGGCCGAGGCCGAAAATGCCAAGGCGGACCTGATCGTCATCGGTTCGCATCGCCCCGCGATGTCGACTTATTTGCTCGGTTCCAATGCCACGACCATTGTTCGCCATGCACCTTGTTCGGTGATGGTGGTTCGGATGCAGGAAAAGAAGAATTAACGGTCTTTTTCGCGATCGATCACGCGGTATTCGACGTCAATGGACGTTATATCGGCGTCGCGCGCCGCTTGTCGCAACGCCCGCCGTATCCGCCATTGTAGGAAAAGGGCGCCCGCCACGATGAAGGGCGTGAGAACCAATAGGATGCTCGCGCTCAGCAAAAACATGCCAATACCCAAGGCCCCTGCCACGATAGCCACAAGAATCATGACCCATCCGGGGAAAGGCGTTACCCGGAACGTGTTAAAAGTCCGGTGGGAAAAAGGGTCTGCCATGGTTCGGGCCATTCCTGAAAAGGGACGAAAACGCGCTTGACGGAACATGGCCCTTCATAAGAGCTATTTCAACGGGGTGTGGAACGAATACAACGCTACTTGTGGCTTATTCGCGGCTGGCCTAGCTTGGGTTCATGCGTCGATTAATTTTATTTCGCCACGGAAAAGCGGTACCCCATGATGCGGCGCCTGATTTTGATCGAGGCCTGACCGCGCGTGGCATGCGCGATAGCGCAGGCGTGGGCGCCTATCTCGCTTCAGAACATATTCTTCCCGATATGGCGCTTGTCTCGCCTGCCTTGCGTACCAAAATGACATGGGACGAGGCCAAGCCGGCGTTGGGCGATGTGGACGTCCGTTATGATAAGGCCTTGTATCTCGCCTCATCGGATCTTGTCTTACGCTTGGTGCAATCCATCCCCGATCGGGTCGCGACGCTCATTCTCGTTGGGCATAATCCCTCACTCCACGATCTCGCGCAGGAGCTGATAGGGTATGGCGACCGCTACGAATTGGCACGTTTGCGGGAGCATATGCCAACGGCGGGCATTGTCGTTTTGGACTGCGACATCGATCATTGGTCTGACCTCGCCGTGCGTTCGGCGCGGCTCGAACGCTTCCGTACGCCGGAGCGCGACCAAGGCGAATAGAGCTAGGCATTTTTTGCCCCCTAAGGGGTGCAATTTTGCCGGGTCACTAAATTACGAGCAAATTTTATCACGTAAATACAACATCTTTATGGTGGCATGTCGCTTGCGTTGGCTCCTTTGAACCTGTTGTGGCGCTTTAAGCTGCAACAGCATCATTGGCATAGGCAGTGGAGCATAAAATGGGTATTTTTGGAGCAATGCAAACGGCTGTTTCGGGTATGTCGGCGCAGGCCTTCGCGCTTGAAAATATTTCTGGCAACATCGCGAACTCGCAGACGATTGGCTATAAGCGGATCGATACAAGTTTTGAGGATATGATTCCAGATTTGAGTTTGAGCGCTCGAATTACGGGCGGCGTAAATGCGAGTTCACTCGCGACAAACTCGGTCGCAGGAGCTTTTAAATCGACGGGAATTAACTCCAACATTGCTCTATCTGGTGATGGCTATTTTGCGACCAGTCAAAGGACAACAACCACATCGGGCGCTTCTTCGTTTGGGTCATCTCCCTATTTTACCCGGCGGGGTGATTTTGCTCTCGATAAAAATAAAAACCTTGTTAATGGGGCAGGGTATTACCTCATGGGTTATACCGTGGATCCTACATCGGGTATGGCCAATTCAGGTGTGCCAACGACAATCCAATTGCCAACAGGCGATATGGCACCCAAGGCAACTTCCACGATCACCTATCAGGGCAATTTACCCTCAACACCTTCTAATCCAGCGAACACGGCAAACGCTTTACCAGCCGGTGTAGCCACAAACTTAACCGCCACTCCGCCCGTGGTTGCTACGACCTATTCGGCCAATAATGAGAGCACCTTGCTGAATGCCTCAATTGCTGGCGGTTCGGTCACCGTATACGATGCTAAGGGTACGCCTGCTACGCTACAAACGCGATGGGTAAAGAACGCGTCCAATACATATGATCTCTATTATGAGAATGATAGCAAGGCTAATGGAACAAGCCCCAAATGGACATTTTTACAAAATTTTCAATTCGACAACAGCGGAAATATGACGGTTCCGGCAACGCCGAAAGTAACCATTTCCGGGTTATCAATTGACGGTACATCGCTGGGATCGATTGCTGTCGATTTTACTGGCATGTCACAATATGGCGATACGTCGGGTCAATTCAGAACAACAAATATTGCGCAAGATGGCTATTCATCAGCTTCACTGACGGGTGTTTATTTTGGCGACAAAGGGCGCGTCTATGCGCAATATTCGAACGGCTTGCAACAGCCCGTTGCCGACATTGCGGTTGCGAAATTCAATGGCGGCCAAGCATTAAAGCGTTTGGATGGTGGCGTTTATCAGCAATCTGATCAATCGGGCGATCCAATTTATGGCGCGGGCGATTCCAATATTCTGGTTGGTGGCCTTGAAGCCTCAAATGCCGATATTTCGCAAGAATTCAGCCTGATGATTGCAACTCAGCAAGCCTATTCCGCCAACGCGAAAGTTATCACAGCGGCTCAGCAAATGATGACGGAAGCGGTGAATGTCATCCGCTGATAGGTTTTTAAAATAAGAGCAGGACGCCATGGATTTATTTGGAGCACTATCGAATGCCTTTAATGGGTTAAACCATACACAAGATGCCCTATCCGTGGTTTCGCAAAATGTCGCGGGAGCCAATCAGCCGGGTTATGTACGTCGTGAATATGTGGGGCAAAATGGAAACGGATTAACATCCAATGTTCAACGTGTCCTTGATTCCTACGTTCAGAAGCAATTATGGTCCGAAACAAGTGCATCAGGATATACAAGCATTCAAGCCGCTTACACAAAGCAGCTTGACGGAATCTATGGTGATCCAAGCAGTACGTCGCAGCTTTCCTCAAGCATGGACAATTTTAAAAATGCACTAAATACCTTGCAAAATAATCCGTCGGGCAACGTTGAGCAATCAAGCGTTTTATCGGCCGCCTCAGATGTAGCCCAAAAGCTTGGCTCTATGTCTAATGGTCTACAAAATTTACGAAGCAACACCGAAGAGGCCATTTCACAGTCCGTTACGCAGGCCAATACGCTTCTCAATCAATTGGCCACGCTTAATTCGAGGATTAAGGCGGCAGGACCACAGAAAAATTTGGATCTGCTCGACAATCGTGACGCCACCCTTTCACAATTGTTGAATATGTTGGCCATAACGGTAAATGAGCAGCCCGACGGCAGTGTCGACATAGCGACCCGTAATGGTACCTCATTGGTAACAGGTTCACAGGCGTCTAGCTTAGCCTTCAATTCTCATGCGCCGCTTTCGCCAACCAACCTCTATTCCGCCGTGTCTGGCCAAAGCGGCGTTGGTTCCATTACGCTTTCCGGAAACGGTGCAACGATTGATCTTCTTTCCGGTGATGCGTCTTTGGGCGGACAGATTGGCGGGCTTGTCGATTTGAGGGATAAAATATTACCGAGCGCCCAATCACAATTAGACGATATCGGGGCCGGGCTGTCGCTTGCCCTATCAAACCGTTCGGTCTCATCGTCAGCGGTGACGGGTGGCCTGTCGCTTGATACCACGGGTATTCAATCCGGTAATCGGATGGCGCTTACATTTACGGATCATTCGGGGGCTGTTCACAAAGTTAACCTTGTTCGCGTTGATGATGCATCCAAATTGCCGCTTGCCGATAGCGCCACCGCCGACCCTGACGACAAAGTCATCGGGGTTAGGTTCTCTGGCGGAATGGCAACGGCCGTATCCGATATCCAAGCCGGTCTGAATGCGATGGGTGCGGGTATAAATGTTTCATCGACTTCGAATACTGTGTCATTTACGGCGTCATCGCCTGCATCCGTAATGTCGCTTTCCGCTTCAGTTACCAATATGCAAATTCAAGGGCAGGGCAATGCCCTTCCCGTATATACCGATTCAGCAACGGGTTTACCTTATACAGGTTCATTGGACGGCAAGGATCAACGGATCGGAATTGCTGCACGGTTACAGATTAATCCAGCTCTAACCGCTAAGCCGTCTGCCTTGGCCGATGCAACGGGGATTGCTTCATCGGGTGATTCAACGCGGGTGAATGCTCTCGTTTTACAATTCAACACGCAAGCTATTGAGGTGCATCCGGAATCGGGGTTGTCGGTCGGTAACACTTCACAGGTCGCGACTTTGGTGAAGCAAGTTTATCAATCGCAAGCCAATATGATCAATCGGATTACCTCCTTGGATAGCAGTCAATCGGTGGTTCTTTCCTCGATCCAAAGCCGTTTCAGTCAAGCCTCCGGCGTGAATATGGATCAGGAATTAACCAATTTGACGGCGCTACAAAATGTTTACGCAGCGAATGCCAAGGTCATGACAACCGTCCGTGAAATGTTCACGGTATTGATGCAAATGTAACGGAGGCCGATCATGAGCATTTCAGGTACGGGGTTAGGCGGTTCATGGTCGGGTTGGGTTCCCCAGACATTGGCTAAAATTCACGATGATTTGAATGCCAAGTCGGTTCAGCTCGCAACAGGTAAAATTGCTACTACCAATTCAGGACTTGGCGGCAATGTATATCAAACCCTCGATCTCCAATCGCGACTAAGCGCGTGTGACATGTTTTCTGAATCGATTGTTTCAGTCGGCATCGATTTGACAACCTCGATCAATGCTGTGTCTGCGTTGTCAGACGCTGCGAATGCCACGAAAACGGGTCCTTTGGCAGCCATTAATTCGAGCGATGCCGCGGGGCGTTCCTCCCGACAAGCGCAATTGAAGTCGCTCCTAACCTCGCTTTTGGGCTATGTGAACACACGTGGGGTCAATGGCTATATTTTTGGCGGAGCGAATACCTCCCCCCCCCTGCGGAAGATGTTGATACACTCTTAAACGGCGATGTTTCGGCGGGAAAAGATGGCTTGTCGAAATTGGTTTCCGAACGGCAATCGGCGGACCTAGGCACTGATGGTTTGGGACGAATGACAATTACGGGCAGTAGGGCACAGGTTTCGCTTTCATCGCCGGCTTCTGGTCTACCCTTTGGGATGTCGATTAAAAGCGTCTCCTCAACCTTTTCACAAGGATCGGCGGCGCTTGGAAGTGCGTTGCCTCCGACCATGACCGCCGATTTTTCAGCGGGCGTCCCTCATTCGGGTGAGACCGTTACCATCATTTTAAATCTCCCTGATGGTACATCAACGCCCTTGGTGATGACGGCGGGAACGAGCAATACAAATGGAACCTTTGCCATAGGGGCTACCGGCGCCGATACAGCCGCAAATTTTCAAACGGCATTGACGACGGCCCTTAAGCAAGTGGCCAATGTCCAACTGTTTAATGGGTCTGCGGTTAAGCAGGCGACGGATTTTTTCTCAAGTTCTACCGTCAATCCACCCCAGAGAATTCTTCCCGGCCCAGACGGGAGTTTGACATCGGCAACCGCATTTTCCACGGACGCGCAAGCCAATGGTACGAGGACTGTCGCATGGTATAGCGGCACGGATGCCAATGCAGGCGGAGATCCAAGGCAAGATGTCTCTAGCCTTATTGGCGAAGGCGTCAGTGTTGGTATTGGCGTAAGAGGAAACGAAAAAGGTATTGCTGAAACACTCGCAGCCTTGGCAGCAGCGGCGGTTTCTTCCACATCAACGACCGATGAGACATTAGCCAATGCACAATTTTCGGATTTAGTATCGCGGTCGAGCGCGCAAGTCACTACCGGTCACGCGGACCTGCAAGCCATTACAGCCTCGCTAACTTCTGCCCAAAGAGCTGTCAAATCAGAAAGCAGCAATCAGACCTCCTATAAGGCCTTGTTGCAGCAGGCCTTTGATTCAAAGACCAGCATCACGCCGGAACAGGCCGCAACAGAACTAACCGCCCTGCAAACGCAGTTGCAGGTGGCCTATCAAGTGACATCGCGCTTGATGAAAATGTCGTTGGTTGATTATCTTTAACAGGTTGTTCCGTTGCCGATTAGGCAGCCTCCGCCGGTTCAACCGATAGGCCCTGCGCAATCGAGCGATTAATATCGATCAATGCGTCAAGATCGGATGCTTTTGGATCAATTTGTAGATCTAATGAACGATTAAAAATGAAGATGGCAATCAGAGCAATGTTTCGCTTCAAATCTGCAGGCAACTGGGAATCATGCTCAGTGGCTGCCGTCGATAGGATGGTCCATAAGGTCCGGTTATAAGCAAGTGCCGGCTCAAGATCGCTTTGAGCACTATCCCAGTGATCGCGAATCGCTTTGAGCCTTGTAGCGGATTTCATGAGCAACGTGGCTTCAAGCTGCCTTTGGCTCGTTCCCGTTTGAGCTGTCTTTTGGTAAACGTTCAACGCGTAGTTCATGATGGGTAATTTCCTCTTCATAGTCGATCAAAGCACGTGTCGCTTTGATGGCGCGATAGATGTCGCCGGAGATCACATGATCGGTGATTTTTGAAATGATGGGCCACGCGCTCGGGGCTGCCTGCATGAACGCATCGATGAGTTCAATAAAGGCATTTTTATGGGCGACGACATCTTGATCGAGATACATCAGCTGCAGGACAAAATAGATCCGCTTTGCTGGGCTTTCTGCCTCTGATGCGCCGATAATATCGCGTTCGCGCAAAATGGCCGCTTCACCTTCGATCAGTAGCCGAGCTCGGGTATCGCCATTTTGAATAATGACGGATCCGACAACGATTTTCTCATGGGGCTTGAGTTCTACTTTAAGCGCCACGGCGTAATCCTTTTCCGTATTAAAAAAGAGAGGCCCCGATTGCTCTGGACCTCTCCATTTTCTAAGAAACGATTTAAGGAATGATGAATATTCCCTAACGTAAGATATAAAAGATAAAATGTACCAATAACGCTTAGAACAAACGCGTGATTGCGGCGTTAGCCTGCGAGGCGAGCGACAAGGTTGATTGCGCCAATTGCTGTTGGGTATTAAGCGCCAGCAAGTTCGCCGACTCTTGGTTCTGATCTGCGGCCGTTAAGCTGTCCGAACCAGCATTCAACGTATCGACAAGATTTTTGGTGAAGGACGAACGGTTCTGAATAACGGTCTGGTTTGCAGCAAACACCGCCGATTGTGCGGCGATTTTGTCGGAGGCACGTTTTAAATTGGCGGAAGCCACGTCAACGTCATCATTGCTGATGAAGCTATGCGTTGAGTTCGCGACGCCCAACTCACCATTTGCCGTATAGTTGACGCTCTTGACCGAAATCGAGCTGGTTCCCGTTTCGTTAAAGGTCACCTTCAAATCTTGGCCCTGCAGCAAATTAATGCCACCATAGCTTGAATCTTGAATGGTTTGATCAATCTGTTTCAAAATGTCGTCGAATTGAGATGAAATTGATTTGCGTGTTGTGTCGACGAAATCTGTTCCCGCTGCAGCAACCGCATTGCCTTCGTTCGTTTTGGTTCCCAAGAGAAGTTGGAGATTAGTATCGCTGTCATCCGAAGAAAGGCTGACTGTTTTACCTGATGTGGACGTAATCTGGAGATTTCCACCTACAAGAGAAGCCTTAATCGCCGTTCCGTTACCCTTAGGATTTAAAGTTGTATTGGTGTTAATGCCGTCGATCACGTCCTGAACGGTAGAAGTTGCCGAAAGAGTAATCGCGTCAACCGCCGTACCGCCGTCAACCGTCAGGCTGAGTTTCTTACCAATGGTCATGCCGACAATTCCGGCACCAGCCGTACCCGCTACTAAATCAGTTGCTTTAAGGGCTGTCGTCAACGTTCCGGTTAAGGTGTTGTTCTGGCCGGACTGACTGGCTTTACCAACCAGACCTTTCGCAGCATCAATCAATGACTTAACCGAATCCAAGCCCTTGCTGGTTGCCTGCATAACGGATGACGCCTGAGTCATGTCATCCATGAGGTTTTGCAGATCGCTGGCGCGGCTTGTTAGGTTTTGCGCCCGGAAATAGCTGCTTGGATTATCGAGAGCCGAGCTAACCCGCTTGCCCGTTGCAAGGCGCAGCTGAGCTTGCTGGACGAGTTGCTGATTGCTTTGGAGCGTCGAGAGAGCGCCGCGCATACCGGCGGAAAGTGAAATAGACATGGAAATTACCTTCTGGTTAATAGGAACGTGGATCAACTCTTCTGAGTGATCTATTTCCCGTCTAAATTGTGGCTATAAAAATTTACTTCGGAAAAAGTGTACAATTTTAAAGGGTAACATGACTTTGCCCGATTGGTCGTTCTAGGGTTAACGGGCCTATAAGTGAGACGTTAGAATTTTAAAAAATTTGCGATGGGTTTGCCTTGGCGTATCGCTTGGTATTTTGATAAGAACAGTATGTGAGTTAGAAAGTCTGTTAACGCAATCGTGGGTCGGCTGATGCGAAAAATATGGAATGTGATTGGACCCCATCCGGCTTCTCCGAATCATCGGGAGCATGTTTTGGCAGCGTTCGGTGCTTTGGCTGCTATTGGCCTGATTGCGGGTTTGAATCTGGTTATGACCGGTAGCCTTTTGGCCTCCTTGCCGCTTGTTGCGCCAATGGGGGCGTCGGCTGTCATCGTATTTTGTTTGCCTCAGAGTCCTTTGGCACGGCCTTGGAATGTCGTCATTGGCAATGTGGCGAGCGCGCTTGTTGGCGTGATTTGTGCTCGCTTTATACCGCAAATTGAAATCGCAGCCGCATTGGCGGTGTTTGCGGCTATCTCGGGGATGGCGCTGTCGCGTTCTTTGCATCCGCCTGGCGGCGCTGTCGCACTGACGGCCGTGTTATCAGGTGCGCCGATTAAAGATTTAGGGTTTGCCTTTGCGTTTAATCCCGTTTTCCTCTCGTCGCTAACACTTGTATTGGCAGCGATTGGATTTCATTCGCTCAAAGGGCGTTTGGTTAAAGCCGATTAAGGGCCAAGCTGGTTTTAGCGCAGCTTAGCAACGGCTTTTGCAACCAAAGGGGTCATGCCAGAGTCTGGAGTGGCATCAATATAGGCGAAGAGCTCCTCGCGCATTTTCCGGTTCCAGAATTTCGCGATATGCTCGCGAATGCCTTCCACGCCTTCCGCTTCCGGATAGCTCTTGAAGAAATCGCCCATTTGGTTTGCCATTTTGACAAGCTTAACGGGGCCGATCACGGTTTCGTGCGTTGCAGTGCTCATGCGCATTTCTCCAGAATGAGGTCGGGCATATGGCCCGTAAAATGGGTTGCGCCATCGGCGCGGGCTATGGCGTAAAGCGTAATGCCAAGCGCTTCTGCGCGCTCAATGGCAAGGCTTGTGGGGGCTGAAACGGCAATAAGCGTGGCGACGCCAAACGACGCTGCCTTTTCAACCATTTCATACGAGCATCGGCTGGTAATCAGAATAAAACCCAATTGCGGATCAATGCTCTGGCGCAGAGCGCTACCGATCAGCTTATCCAGCGCATTGTGGCGGCCAACATCCTCGCGGGCCATGAGTACGCTGCCCGATGGGTCGCACCATGCGGCGGCGTGGACGGCACGCGTAACGTCATTAAGCGGCTGGTGCGCACCTAATTCACTCACAGCGCGGTGAATGGCTTTTATTTCGATATAGGGTCCTTGTGCCACGCGCTCGGACGCCGAGGGTAGGGCGTTGATATCGTCAATGCCGCAAACGCCGCATCCGGTTCGCCCCGTCATCGCGCGTTGGCGCGAGAGGTGCGATGATAGCCGCTCGGGGACGAGATCAACCAGCGCGCGCAGGCCTTTCGGATGCGCTTCAATTTTCACGCTTCGAATGTCGCTACGCGATGAAATAACGCCTTCGGTGAAGCTGAAGCCGAAGACAAAATCTTCGATATCGTCCGGCGTCACCATCATCACGGCATAGGGGATCGTGCCATAGACGATCTCAACCGGCGTCTCGATCGGAACCGCGCGCGAGCCTTGCATCACCTTCGCTGTCGCAAAGGAGATGCTGTCGGCTCGTACCTCGCGCGATCCCGTCGTCACAGTGCCTCGCTTATTCCGCGGCTAGAACATGCGGAGCGATCTTTTTGAGATCGATCTCTTCGCGGTTGTTCTTTTCCTGCCAATCCGAATAGTGGTTGGTGCGGCGCACTTCGACCGCCGTCACCTTGTATTCAGGGCAGTTTGTCGCCCAATCGGAATTATCCGTGGTGATCACATTCGCACCCGTTTTGGCGTGGTGGAAGGTCGTGTAAACGACGCCCGGCTGCATCCGCTCGGAGACTTCGGCCCGAAGTGAAATGTCACCCGCACGGCTCGCGAGCGACACGAGATCGCCCGATTTGATACCACGTTGCTCGGCATCGAACGGATGGATCTCCAGCACGTCTTCATTGTGCCAGACATTGTTTTCCGTCCGCCGCGTTTGCGCACCGACATTGTATTGCGAGAGAATACGTCCCGTCGTGAGAAGCAATGGGAACCGTGGTCCCGTACGTTCTTCGGTCGGCACATAATCGGTGATCATGAACTTGCCCTTGCCGCGTACAAAACGGTCGACATGCATGATCGGCGTGCCTTCAGGTGCGGCATCATTGCACGGCCATTGGATAGAGCCTTTTTCGTCGAGCTTGGCATAGCTGACATTTTTGAAGCCCGGTGTGAGGGCCGCAATTTCATCCATGATTTCGGATGGATGGGTGTAGTTCATATCGTATCCCAGCGCTTTGGCGAGATCGATCGTGATCTGCCATTCGGCCTTGCCGGATTTTGGCTCCATCATCTTACGAACGCGGTTGATGCGGCGCTCGGCATTGGTAAAGGTGCCGTCTTTTTCCAAGAAGGACGAACCCGGCAAGAAGACATGCGCGTATTTCGCCGTCTCGCAAAGGAAGATGTCCTGAATGACCACGCATTCCATCGCCTCGAGACCCGAGGTGACGTGGACCGTGTTCGGGTCCGACTGCGCGATGTCTTCGCCCTGAATATAGATGCCCTTGAAGCCACCCTCGACGGCCTCATCGAGCATGTTCGGAATGCGGAAGCCTTGCTCGTTGGAAAGCTCAACGCCCCACATTGACTGGAACATTTCGCGCGTCGAGTCATCGCTCACATGCCGATAGCCCGAGAACTCATGCGGGAAGGAACCCATATCGCAGGAGCCCTGCACATTGTTCTGACCACGGAGCGGATTAACACCCACGCCGTCGCGGCCGATATTGCCGGTGGCCATTGCAAGGTTCGCCATCGCCATCACGGTGGTGGAGCCTTGGCTATGCTCGGTCACGCCCAAGCCGTAATAGATCGCGGCATTGCCGCCCTTGGCGAACAGCCGCGCGGCTTTGCGCACTTCATCCGCTGGCACGCCCGTAAAGGCTTCCATGGCTTCCGGCGAGTTGCGCTCTTCGGCTACAAAACGCGCCCAGACTTCAAAGTCCTGCAAATCGCACCGCTCGCGCACAAAGGCTTCGTTCACGAGGCCTTCGGTGACGACGACATGGGCGAGACTATCAAGCAATGCCACATTGGTGCCGGGCAGAAGGGCCAAATGATGCTCGGCCTTGATGTGCGGTGATTTCACCAGATCAATCCGGCGTGGATCAGCCACAATCAGCTTTGCACCCGCACGCAAACGCTTTTTCAAGCGCGAGGCAAACACGGGGTGGCCATCGGTCGGGTTCGCACCGATCACGAGAACGACATCGGCTTTGGCAACCGATTTGAAGTCTTGCGTACCTGCGGACGTTCCGAAGGTTTTCGACAAGCCATAGCCCGTGGGCGAATGGCAGACACGGGCGCAGGTATCGACATTGTTGTTGCCAAAAGCCGCACGCACCAGCTTTTGAACGAGGAACACTTCCTCATTCGTGCAGCGCGACGAGGTGATCGCGCCTACCGCATCCTTGCCATAGGTTTTCTGGATCCGCTTGAATTCACTGGCCGCGTGCCCAATTGCTTCTTCCCACGATACTTCGCGCCACTCATCGGTAATCTTGGCGCGGATCATTGGCTTGGTGATGCGATCCGTATGCGTGGCATAACCCCACGCGAAGCGGCCCTTAACGCAGGAATGGCCTTCATTGGCCTTGCCGTCTTTATAAGGCACCATACGCACAACTTCATCGCCCTGCATTTCAGCTTTGAACGAGCAGCCAACGCCGCAATAGGCGCAGGTCGTAACCGACGAATGCTCGGGCTGGCCCTTCGCAATAACGGTGTTTTCCATCAGTGTCGCGGTCGGGCAGGCCTGCACGCAGGCGCCGCATGAAACGCAATCCGATTCAAGGAAGCTCACACCACCGGCTGAGACGCGGCTATCAAAGCCACGGCCTTCAATGGTCAATGCAAAGGTGCCTTGCACTTCTTCACACGCGCGGACGCAGCGGTTGCAGACGATGCATTTTGCGGGATCATAGGTGAAATAGGGGTTGGTCTCGTCTTTCAAAAGCGAGAGCGGCGAGGTGGTCTCGAAATGATTGGCAACATCCTTGCCGTAGCGCACATCGCGAAGGCCTACGACGCCCGCCATATCCTGCAATTCGCAATCGCCATTGGCCGAGCAGGTGAGGCAATCTAGAGGATGGTCGGAGATATAGAGTTCCATCACGCCCTTTCGGAGCTTGTGGAGATTATCCGACTGGGTTTTAACCACCATGCCCGGCTCGACCAAGGTCGTGCAGGACGCTGGCGTTCCGCGCCTTCCCTCGATCTCGACAAGGCACATGCGGCAGGAGCCGAATGGCTCAAGACTGTCGGTGGCGCAAAGCTTCGGAATGGCCGTTCCAGCCTTCATGGCAGCTGCCATGACGGAGGTGCCTTGAGGAACGGTGATCGACGCACCGTCAATGGTGAGCGTCACCATCTGTTCGGAGACGCGGATCGGGGTGCCGTAATCGAGCTCTTTGATCAAGGTCATGGGTGCTCTCCGTTATTCAGCGGCCAGATTTTCAGGGGTCATGCGCTTCGGCGCACGGTTGAAATCATCAGGGAAATGGGTCATCGCGCTCATTACGGGCACAGGCGTTAATCCGCCCATCGCGCAGAGCGAGGCATCGGTCATCAAATGGCAAAGGTCATCGATCAGCGCGAGCTTCGAGGTATCGCCCGCAATCACCTTGTCCATGGTTTCAACACCGCGTGTCGCGCCAATGCGGCAAGGCGTGCATTTGCCGCATGATTCTTTCGCGCAGAACTCAAAGGCAAAGCGCGCTTGCTGGGCAAGGTCCACGGTGTCATCGAACACCACCATACCGCCATGGCCGAGCAGGCCCTTTTTAGCGGCCATTGCCTCATAATCCATCGGCGTATCGAGCAGGCTTTCAGGGAAGTATGCGCCCAAAGGCCCACCCACCTGCACTGCCCGGAAGGAGCGGCCCGAATGCGTACCGCCGCCATAGGTCTGGATGATCTCGCGCAGTCTCACACCAAACGCCTTTTCGATCAAACCACCTTGCTTGATATTGCCCGCCAATTGGATCGGCAGCGTGCCGCGCGAGCGACCCATACCGAAATCGGCATAGGCTTTCGCGCCATTGGCCATGATCCAAGGAATGGTCGCCAGTGACATCACATTGTTGACGATGGTTGGCTTGCCAAACAGACCTTTGAGAGCAGGCAAAGGCGGCTTAGCACGAACGATCGCGCGCTTGCCTTCTAGGCTCTCCAGAAGGGAGGTTTCTTCGCCACAGATATAGGCACCCGCACCTAAACGCACTTCAAGATCGAAGGCATAGGAGGAACCGCCAATCGCAGGCCCCAACCAACGGGCCGCGCGTGCGGTGCGAATGGCTTCGAGCAGCGTCTGGTAGGCATGCGGATATTCTGAACGGAGATAGATGAAGCCCTTGGTCGCACCAACGGCCACACCGGCAATCGCCATGCCCTCAATGAGAGTGTAGGGGTCGCCTTCCATCAGCATCCGGTCGGCAAACGTGCCGCTATCGCCTTCGTCCGCATTGCAGACAATGTATTTCTGGTCGGCTTCAGCGCCTAAAACAGTTTTCCATTTGATGCCCGTCGGGAAGCCCGCGCCACCACGGCCGCGAAGGCCTGAATCGGCCACTTCCTGCACGATGGCAGCACCCGTCATGGTCACGGCCTTTTTCAGGCCTACAAAACCGCCATGCGCGATGTAATCATCAACCGAAAGCGGATCGATCACGCCAACGCGAGCAAAGGTAAGCCGCTCTTGATTTTTAAAGAACGGAATTTCTTCGGTAAGTCCCAGATTCAGCGGATGCGCGCTACCGGTGAGGAAGTTTGCCTCAAACAAAGAGGCGACATCTTTCGGCGCCACAGGCCCGAAGGCCACGCGGCCTTTGGCGGTTTCAACTTCCACCAGCGGCTCAAGCCAGAGCATGCCACGCGAGCCATTGCGGATAATCTCGACCGCTTGGCCACGCTTTTTGGCTTCATTAGCAAGCGCAGTGGCGACGCGGTTGGCACCTACCGAGAGGGCGGCAGCATCGCGCGGAACGTAAATTTTGATTGAGGGGCTCATGATTTTTTCTCCTCAACCGGCCATGCGGTCATGCGATTGGCCTTTGCAGACCGCATCCAACACCTCTTCATCGACGCGGCCGACGAGCGCGCCATTGATGAGGGCGGCAGGACCAAGCGCGCAATTGCCGAGGCAATAGACGGTTTCAACGGTTAGGCGGCCGTCTGGCGTCGTCGCATTAATCTCGACGCCATGGGCATCCTTCAAATGCGTGACGAGGCTTTCGCAGCCCATCGACTGGCAGGCTTCCGCCCGGCACAGTTTGACGACCGTTTGGCCAGCAGGTTCGTGTCTGAAGTCGTGATAAAAGGTAATCGCGCCAAAGATTTCGGCCTTCGACATATTGAGTGCATCCGCAATGAGGGGCACGGCGCGCTTGTCGACATAGCCGAAATTTTCCTGCAACGCATGCAGAATTGGGAGCGTTGCGCCCGCCAAGTGCTTGTATTCATTGACAATAGATGAGGCTACCGCATCGTCCCAGCTCATCAGTCCCACCCCTTTTTTATGCCACTCGGCATTGTTTTGACCATTGGGAACTGTCATGCGCTAATATCAATCGGCGATCAAATCGAATTTATCAAAGAATTGATCGAATTTTCCGATGAAGGTTAAAGTGCCGATTACGCGTCCGTCCGCATTGGCTCGGTGAGTGCAAACAACCGGCGTGCCAAAGGCTGCTGCGGCTGCCGATCGGCCGTGATCAGGCCTACCGAGCGTGACGCCGACGGATTAACCAATCGGAGGGCCTTTAGCCCATTCGGCATGCCAAAAAATCCGGATAATTGCGAAGGCACAATGCTGACCCAACCCGAAATGGCGGCATGGCTGCATAGGTTAAAGATTGAATTGGTTTCCATAACGGGCTGCGGTGCCTTGCCCACCGAACGGAAAATACCATCGATAATACGTCGGTTCTGCATATCGGGCGTGAGCAGGCACAGATTAAGCGAGGCGGCCTCATCCCAACTGATCTCGTCGCGTTTGGCCAAAGCGCTATCGGCGCGGGTCAGCAAAACATAGGTCTCGGCATAAAGCGGTTTGGCAATCACGTGCTCAAGCGGTTCATTGTCGAGATAGGTTAATCCGACATCGAGATCAAAATTATCGATGGCTTCCTGAATCGAGGTGGACGTCATCGAAAGCACCGTCAGCGTTACCGAAGGAAAACGCTCTGAAAAAGGCCCCGTGATTTGCGCGACAAGCGGTAGCGCCGTTGGAATGGCACCGATGCGCAAGCGTCCCGAAAGTCCTTGTCGCACATCGCTGATTGTATGCTGCATCGTATCGATTTCACCCAATATCCGTTTGGCATGGGTGACAATCATTTCGCCTTCAGCTGTAAGGCCGGTGTAACGGTGGCCTCGTTCTACCAATGGCACGCCGAGCTCGTCTTCCAGCTGGCGGATGGCGCCTGATAAAGTCGGCTGCGAGACGTTGCACGCGGTCGCCGCCCGACCGAAATGTTTTTCGCGGGCGAGCGCTACAAGATAAGCCAATTGCTTAATCACCAAGGCCGTCGTCTCCATTGGTATGTTCGGCGATGACGTGAAAAAACGATCCGGTCACATTACCGCGTCGGCTGCCCGAGGGCGAGGGCGCAGCGCCATAGGCATCGCGCGCCATCACCAGAGGCTCATCAGCGCCCTGATCGACAATGGTGGCATAATGGAATTCATGCCCCCTAAGGCGTGTTCCTTTTGCCCCCAAAGGGCCATCGGCTTCGAGCGTTACATCGCGATAGCCGAGCATCATTTTGCGTTTGGCGAAGCTCGTTTTAACGCCCAGTAATCCAGCCATCGGCCATTCAACGCCCGCTGCATCCACGAGTGTTTCACCAAGCGTCATATAGCCGCCGCACTCGCCGTGAACGGGTTTCGTTTCAGCAAAATGCCGGAGGCCGTCCAAAAAGGAATGCGCATTGGATAGATGCTCGGCGTGCAATTCAGGATAACCACCAGGTAGCCAGCACACATCGCAATCAGCAGGTGGCGCTTCATCGGCCAACGGTGAGAAGGGAATGATTTCCGCCCCGGCTTTTTGCCAACCTGCGAGATGATGCGGATACATGAAGGAAAACGCCGCATCTCTCGCTAAAGCAATCCTTTGTCCCGGAGCCTTAAGCGCAAGTCCTGCATGATCGCCCAAGAGTTTTGGAACGCGCGCGGCCTGTCTGATGGCATCCAAATCGACATGGGCCTCTACAAGATCTGCCATCTTATCAAGAATGGCTTCGAGACCTGCTGTTTCTTCCGCTTGAACAAGCCCCAAATGGCGCTCAGGCAAACTCGCCTCGGCGTCTCTTGGGACGCTACCCAAAACCGGAATGCCGGTTCGTCCAATGGCTTCGGTCACAAGGCGGCGATGGCGTTCACTGCCAACTTTGTTCAGAATAACACCCGCGATCGTGATCCGCGGATCAAAAGTCGCGCAACCCTTCACAATCGCACCTGCGGATTGCGATTGCCCGCTGACATCAATCACCAATAAAACCGGCCAACCGGCGGCCGCTGCAATATCAGCCGATGAACCTGAGCGACCTTCTGGCGCCGGCACACCATCAAACAGACCCATTAGCCCTTCGCAAAGCGTCAAATCCGCTCCGCTTGCGGTATCCGCCGCAAGTCGTGCGACGAGCGAAGGGTCCATCGCCCAAGCGTCGAGATTGAGGCTCGGCAGTCCCGAGGCCGCCTGATGAAAGGCCGGATCAATATAGTCCGGACCGCATTTAAGACCGCGCACAGCAATGCCGCGGCGCTTGAAAGCCCGCAACAGGCCTAGCGTTAGCGTCGTCTTGCCCGAGGAGGATCGGGGTGCTGCAATCACAAGGCCGGGCGCAATAGGGGTCATGCTGAAGCCTTCTGGTTGCGTTGATTGCCTTCGACGCAGTATGCACTGAACCCATGAGTGAGCCCGAATCCACCGAGATCGACAATCTGGAGGCTACGCCGCATTTGAAACGCGGCTGGACAACGGGCACTTGCGCGACCGCTGCGACGCGCGCTGCTTACACCGCTTTGGTAACCGGAGAGTTCCTCGATCCGGTCGAGGTTTTGTTGCCCAACGGGTCGCGTCCAGCTTTTGCCATTGCAACGACCGAGCTGGGTGAGGGCTTTGCGCGAGCTTCCGTGATCAAGGATGCGGGAGATGATCCTGATGTAACGCATGGCGCGCGTATTGTTTCGACTGTCCGCTTCGGTGCCGTGGGCTCCGGTATTCAGTTCAAAGCAGGCGAGGGTGTTGGCACGGTGACCCGTCCTGGCCTTGTCTTGCCGCCCGGTGAGCCTGCGATCAATCCAGTACCGCGCGACATGATGCGCATTGCGATTGAGGAGGCCGCCGCAGAGACAAGCGGGCCGCGCGATGTGATCATTGAAATTGCCATTCCCGGCGGCGAGCAATTGGCGCTCGGTACGCTGAATGGACGGCTCGGCATTGTCGGAGGCTTGTCGATCTTGGGAACCACGGGTGTGGTTATTCCCTTTTCCTGTGCGGCTTGGATCTCCTCGATCCATCGCGGCATTGATGTCGCGCGCGCCACGGGTATTAACCATGTAGCGGGCGCGACGGGGCATACGTCTGAAAAGGCCATTCAGGGCTTTCACGCTTTGCCCGATGTCGCCTTGATCGATATGGGTGATTTCGCAGGCGGCATGCTCAAATATTTGAAAAAGCACCCCGTTCCAATTGTCACTGTCGGCGGCGGTTTCGCCAAAATGACCAAGCTGGGCCAAGGGCTGCTTGATCTTCATTCCCGCAGCGGTGAGGTCGATTTGCACTGGTTGTCCGAGCGCGTGAGCGAAACCGGCGCGGATCCTGAATTTGTTCAGTCCGTTTTGAGCGCCAATACCGCCAATGAAGTCATGGAAAATTGCCGTGTGCGCGGGCTCGATATCGGCCAACGCGTGGCGGATGAGGCTTGGGCAACGGCCGCTAAAGCGCTCGCCGGATCGGGATCGCTGCTCGATATCGTGATTGTCGACCGCGCAGGACAGGTGATCGCTCGAACGCCTCCGCGCAAGGTAGGCTAGCGCGATCATTCGGTGCCTCGCCAGCCCGGTGTGCGGAAACGGCGTTGATAGTCGGCATCATAGAGAGCGCTGTTGCGGAAGCCTTCGGCGCCTAGTGTTTTGCCAACCAGAATAAGCGCCGTGCGTTCAACAGGGCTTTCGGAGAATTGTTCGGCAATGGTCGCAAGCGTGCCGCGTAGAATCTGTTGATCAGGCCAACTCGCGCGATAGACAATCGCAACCGGACAATCGCTGCCATAATGCGGCAAGAGTTCTGAAACGACTTCATCGAGCGTGTGGATCGACAGATGAATGGCGAGAACCGCGCCGGTCTTCGCAAAATTTGCGAGGCTTTCGCTTTCCGGCATCGAAGAGGCGCGACCAGAGGTTCGCGTTAGCACAACTGATTGGGTGACTTCCGGCAGCGTAAGTTCCGCCCCCAAAGCTGCTGCCGCCGCTGCAAAGCTTGGCACGCCGGGTGTCACGGTGAAAGGAATGCCGAGCGATTTGACCAAACGGATTTGTTCGCCCATCGCGCTCCAAACAGAAAGATCGCCGGAATGTAGACGCGCTACATCCTCACCAGCCGCGTGGGCGCGTGAGAACTCGGCACTTAAGTCTTCCAACGACATCGCCGCGGTATTGATGATCCGCGCGTCTTTCGGGCAATGCGCCAAGATTTCTTTTGGCACGAGCGAGCCAGCATAAAGGCACACGGGGGAGGCCGCGATCAGATCGCGCCCGCGCAAGGTGATGAGATCGGGTGCGCCAGGACCAGCGCCGATAAAATGAACGGTCATGGCTGCCCTCCGGCACTTTTCGCAATCGCGCAGGTCACACCGCCCCGACTGATCCGTGGCACAATCAGCGTCGATCCTTCACCGGCTCCTACAAGGGCTGCCGTTTCGGCGATGGAGGGGACACCAAACAGAGCGACAACGCGTTCGGAGCGCGTTTCGGTGCGACAAGCCACATTTTTCAAAGCGATTTCTGGCAAAAAAAGCAAAGGAAGAGAGAGGCTTGCGGCTGCTTCTGCAAGTCCTGATTCATGCGATTTTGACGCAACCGTAAAAAGACCTGCAATCGTCTCGCCTTCGACGCGCGATAGGCCATCTTCGACAAGCGCGATGACGTCGTCGGAGGTCACGCCAGATTTACATCCGATGCCAATCGCAATCATGGATGTTTCTCCGCGCCTTTGACGATTACCCATTGCATCACAGGCATCGAAGCGCGCCAGCCATGAAAGGGCCCGACGGGATCGGCGCGCGATATTTCGATTTTGGATAAAGTACCACCCATCGCAACATGGCGACGCATCAGGTCGGCTTGCGTTTCAATCGTAACCGCATTGGCGACAAGCCGCCCGCCTTCGGGAAGCGCGCGCCATGCTGCATCGATAACTTCAGGATCGGTGCCGCCACCACCAATGAAAATCGCATCCGGTGGCGGAAGGTTTTTCAGCGCCTCCGGTGCAGATCCCTCAATGAGCCGCAGTTCAGGGACGCCAAGCGCAAGCGCATTGCGGCTTATCCGCTGAGCGCGATCCGAACGGGGCTCAATCGCGATGGCGCGGTTGGAAGGGTGGCGCAGCATCCATTCAATCGAAATCGAGCCTGAGCCTGCGCCGATATCCCATAGCAATTGCCCTTGCAGCGGTTCAAGCGAAGAGAGGGTTATCGCGCGGATTTCACGCTTGGTGATTTGATTGTCGTGGTCGAACAGATCATCCGCGAGACCGGACGCAAGCGGAATAAGCTTTGCGCCGCGCGATGCAATGATTTCGATGCCGAGCGTATTGAGAGGGTCGAAGGATTCGTGAGTCTCGTGAATCGCTTGCGCTGTTTTCTTAATTAATCGCTCGCGCTTCCCACCCAATGCTTCCCAGACGGTAATCAGGCTTTGTCCCATGCCATTCGAGACGAGATGGCTCGCGAGTTTCGAAGCCGTTGTGCCATCCCATGTCAAAGCGATCAGCTTCGCACGGGGTTGGAGATGCGGTGCGATGCGCTCAAAGGGTCTGCCATGCAGCGAGATCAAGGTGCAGTCCTGTATCGCCCAACCAAGTTTGGCAGCCGTGAGACTGAATGCTGAGGGTGCGGGCAGAGTTTCGATTTCTTCCGCCGGGATCAATTTGGCAAGCGTTGCGCCGACGCCATAAAAAAACGGATCGCCGGAAGCCAGCACCAGTGTCTCGCGACCGCGTCGGGCTAAGATAGCCTCAATGCCTTGCTCGAAAGGATTTGGCCAAACCATTGTTTCTGAGTCGGTTTTGCCGATCATTGCAAGATGGCGTTGGCCGCCAATGATGAAGCTGGCTTGATCGATCAACCGGTTGGCTTGAGCGGATAAACCGTCTCGACCATTTTCACCAATGCCGATAAGGGTGAGCCAGGGCGTGCTCATCGAGCGATCTCCCGCCGAGGTGTTGAGCAATGACGAGCAAGCGCATTTTGATTTTGGGCGGTACCAGCGAGGCGATGGCTTTGGCCCGCGCGCTGTCGGTGCGTCCGGATATCGATGCAATACTGTCCTTGGCGGGTCGCACGGGTCATCCCGTCTTGCCGCCCATCGCTCACCGGATCGGTGGCTTTGGCGGGGTTGAAGGCTTGGTTGCCTATCTCAAGGATAATGCGGTTGTAGCCCTCATCGATGCCACCCATCCCTTCGCGGCACAAATGACGCGTAACGCGGCTCAGGCCTGCGAAGCCCTTAGTGTGCCGCGTTTGGTCCTCACCCGTCCCGCCTGGCAACCTTGTGAAGGTGATCATTGGACCAGCGTTGCTGACACGGAGGCGGCGGTGGATGCTTTGGGTGAAGCGCCGCGCACCGTGTTTTTGACGGTCGGACGCTTGTCTTTGCCAGCCTTCCGACGCGCCCCGCAGCACCATTATCTGATGCGGAGCATCGACGCGCCCGATTTGGCCGATCGACCACCGAGGATGGACCTGATTTTGGCCCGAGGTCCGTTCGATCAAGTCGCCGAGCGCGATTTGATGACGGCGCACCGCGTCGACGTCATTGTCACCAAAAACAGCGGTGGCAGCGCGACCGATGCCAAACTCGCTGCCGCGCGCGATCTTGGCTTGCCGGTGATTATGATTGACCGGCCAACCATGCCCCAAAGCCGCCTCGTTTTCACGCTCGACGATGCCATGGCGTTCATCGAATCTCATGGCTGAGCCCCATAATGACGAGGCGTGTACAGCCAAGGCTCTTTGCCCTCGCGCTCGATAAAGCGCGTTTCGCTTGAGCCGATCATTACAAGCGTCGACATATCGGCCACTGCCGGATTAGCCTCGCCTAAATTGGTTAGAAGAACACGCTCATCAGGCCGCCCAACCGCGCGGGCGAAGGCGACCGGCGTTGACGGCTTTTTCAGCGAACGCAGCAGTGTGAAAGCATCATGAATCGGCTGCGGTCTCGCCTTTGAAGCGGGGTTGTAGAGCGCGATCACAAAATCACCTTCGGCGGCGGCGGTGAGCCTACGAATAATCACATCCCAAGGCTTGAGATTGTCGGAAAGCGAGATCGCACAAAAATCATGGCCCAAAGGTGCGCCGAGCAGGGCGGCTGCTGCCTGCATCGCGCTGATACCGGGCAGCACCTGAATATCGGTCGCTTTATCGGCATCGCTACCCGCATCCACCGCTTCAAAGACCGCCGCCGCCATCGCAAAAACACCCGGATCTCCACCCGATACGACCGCCACCACACGACCCTGCTGCGCGAGGTCCAGCGCGTGACGGGCGCGATCAATCTCGACCCGGTTATCCGTTGCGTGTTTCGTCTGACCTGCGCGGGCGGGTAGGCGATCGACATAGGGGATATAGCCGATCACATCGGTTGCAACCGCGAGCGCCGCCGAGGCTTCGGGCGTCAGCCATTTGTCCGGACCGGGACCAAGGCCAACAATGAGGATTTTGCCTGCGTTCATTCTGGCCGCCGTCCTTCGCCGGGGATGATGATCATCGAGAAGTAGGGCGCTTGGCCGTCGGTTTTCTCGGCGAGCGGCATGACAATTTCGCCTTGCATCGTGCCGCGCTCCACATAGAATGCTCGGCTTAATAGTTGTTTTGATTCAATGACGTCATATACTTTTTGAAAGTTCTTTCCGAGCTTCATAATAACCACGGCATCGGCCATTTCGAGGCGTTTGGCCAAGTCGTCGCGCGGCAAGGTACCGGGTAGGACCATAAGCACATCATCCCCCCATGTCATAGGCACGCCGTTTGCCGTCCAGCAACCGGACATGCCCGTCACACCGGGGCAGATCGTGACATCATACCGGTCTTTCAGGCGCATATAGGGATGCATGAAGGAGCCATAGAACAGCGGGTCGCCCTCGCACAGCAAAGCGACATTTCGTCCGGCTTCAAGGTGCTCGGCCAAGTGCTGCGACGCTTCCTCATAAAAGGCCGCAAGCTGGCGGTTATAATCCGGATCGGTATGCGGAATTTCCGTGGTGACCGGATAGACCAAGGGCAATTCAACCGCCCCGCTGGGGATCAATCCTTCGGCAATCGTACGGGCATGGCCCTTTTTCCCGCGCTTGGCGAACCACGCCACAACCGATGACGCTTGCAAGGCTTTAACCGATTTGAGCGTCACAAGGTCCGGGTCGCCGGGGCCAAGCCCAACCCCGTAAAGCCTGCCTTTGGTTTGCGACATACTCATTCCTTGTCACTCGCAAGCGCATTCACGGCACCCACCGTCATGGCGCTGCCGCCTTTTCGGCCTTTAACGATAATCCAAGGCACGCGGTTGTCTTCCATTAGCGCATCCTTTGATTCCGCCGCGCCAACAAAGCCGACCGGCATTCCAACGACGCAGGCGGGCAGGGGCGCGCCCTCATCCAGCATTTCCAACAACCGATAAAGCGCGGTCGGCGCATTGCCAATGGCAATCACGGAGCCCGCGAGATAGGGACGCCAAAGTTCCATCGCGGCCGCGGTGCGGGTCGTTCCAAGCGCTTTAGCGAGCTCCGGCACGCGCGGATCATCCAGCGTGCAGATAATCTCATTGTTGGCGGGCAGGCGCGCTTTGGTGATGCCATTCGCCACCATTTTAGCGTCGCAGAGAATTGGTGCACCAGCCAATAGGGCTTCGCGCCCGCGTTTGGCAGCGCCGGGCGCGAATAGAATATCGGCAGCGGCCTCAACAATCCCGCAGGAATGAATCACCCGCACAGCCACTTTTTCTTCTTCCGGCGTAAACCGCGCGAGATCGCTCTCCGCGCGGATCATCGCGAAGCTTTTGTCGTAAATGGCCGCGCCATCGCGGATATAGTCGTAGCGCGAACTCACTTGGCTTCTCCTGCCCACATGTCCTCAAGGGTCCGACGGACCATCGCTTCATCAAGACCGGTCATTATCGGACGATCTGAGGCTTTGCCGTTCAGAACGAGGTCGTAAACCCCATTTCTGCCCACCAGAACGGCCTCTGTAGCTGTAGGGCGTGCGCATCCCTTCTCGCAACCCGACACATGCAGCCGTGTTCCGGACTTTTTCGCGAGGTTTTTAAGCGTTGCAAACCCCAAAGCGTCCTGATGCGTGTTCACCGTCGCATTGCGGCAAGAAGGCTTTCCGGCGCAGGCGATGATCTGAAGCCTAGGATCATCCGATAGGGCAATAAAAGCATCGCCGACTTTGGCGATCACGGCATCGGCATCCGCTTGACGAAGTCCCGGAATGAGGATCGCGCGCCATGGTGTGAGTCTTAATTCACCGGATCCCATTGTTACGGCGATATCGGCCAAGGCAGCTAATCCATTGGCACTCCACCGCCCGAACGGTGCGCCGAGACCGAGAAAGCCACTCTCGCCAAGGCAATGATAGCCGAACGGTAAAAGGCCAGTGGACCGTCGAGGCTTGACGGCTATTGTCTCTATGTCGACGGAATTTAAAATCCGATCCGCGCCCCATTCCGCCACCCAATTCACCATTCGCTTATAAGGCTTAGCGGATGCGCGAGAGGCATCGATGAAGGCATGCGCCAGTGCAGCGGCGGTATCACATACGCGATCGACGCCAATCACACCCGCGATATCATCTTGGCCGACGCGCACGAGGAAATGGGTTGCGCCCATTTCCTGAATGGCTTCGAAGGCGATATCGGCGTTCTGATCACCCAATGAAAATTGCCCGCCATCATCAACCAAAAAGCCGAATTTGCCAGGCAATGCATGAAGCGTCCGGTCAGAAACGAGGCGGTGTTCCAACGTTTTCACCAATGCGCGAATATCGAGCCATGCGGATGGGTCAAGTCCGGCTAGAGGAGAGGCTATGACATTGCGAACAGCTTCGGCTTCCGCATCATCATCCAATAGGCCATGGCGAGAAAGATCAGCAATCAAATGTGGCCATTGGCTGCCGCTTACACCACGGATTTGGATATTGGCGCGGCCGGATAAATCGATCAACCCAATGCCATACCGCATCGCCGATGCGGCAATCACTTGCGCATGCTCCGCTTTTAAAATGCCGCCCGTGATACGAATACGCACCAATAGCCCGTCGCCGCTTTCCATCGGGCGTAAGGCACCAGGGCACCATCCTTTCACCAATGTTTCAACGGTCATATGGCGGCCTCATTGATAAAGGCCTCAAGCGCACTTCGCGTCGAATTTCGCCGGGACGTCCAAAAGCCACGCTTCTCGGCTTCAAGAAATGTGTTAGCAATCGATTGCGCTACCAAAGGATTGGCTTCTTTTAAAAAGGCATTCACTTCGTCATTGCCAAGCGTTGCATCGAACATTCTGTCAAAATGGCGGCTTTCAACGGCGTCCGTTAGCGCAGCATAGGCATAGAGATTTTGGACCGTCTCCGCGATTTCGGTAGCGCCCCGCCACCCGTGTCGCATCTGTCCCTTGATCCAGCGCGGATTGGTGGCACGGCCATTCAACACCCGCGCAATCTCTTCTTTTACGGTACGAACTTTGGCAGGCTTCCCGCCCTTTGTCGCATCGACGTGATAAAGGCTTGGTGTTGCTCCCAAGCTTTTGGCCGCAGCGGCGAAACCGCCTTCATGTTCCGCAAACGCATCGGAATCGAGAATATCCTGTTCCACCATATCCTGCACATGAACAAACGCATCAGCCGAGGCGATTTGCGCGCGAAATTCGGCCGGTGCCGCTACCCCTTCATTGGCCGAGCGATAGGCATAGGACGAAGATGTCAAATAGGCTTCGCCTAATTCAGACTGATCTTGCCACTGGCCCCGTGCAAGCTGTTCGCCGAGGCCCAAGCCATAGGTGCCGGGTGCAGAGCCAAAAATGCGCAGCGGGTCGGCGCTTGTCTGACGGCGTTTCGCGGCGAGAGGATTTTCGTCATCCGTCTCGTCGAGCTGTGCGATCGATTGAACGGCTTCATCGAACAAAGCGATTTGTGACGGAAACACATCTCTGAACAATCCGGAGATGCGTAAGGTGACATCGATGCGGGGCCTACCAAAACTTGCGGGAGGTAGAATTTCGAATCCGGTGACACGCGAGCTCGACGCTTCCCAAACGGGTCTCACGCCCAACAACGCCAGCGCTTGGGCGAGATCATCGCCGCCGGTTCGCATGGTGGCCGAACCCCATAGATCAATCACAATTGATTGCGGCCACTCACCATGGTCTTGCGCGTAACGGGCTACAACTTCCTCTGCCGTTCGCTTGCCAATTTCCCACGCCGTGCGGGTGGGAACGCCGCGGGGATCGATGGTGTAAAGATTGCGCCCTGTCGGCAAAACATCTATGCGTCCGCGCGATGGTGCACCCGCAGGTCCTGCCGCGATGAACCGTCCATCAAGCGCCGATAGTAATCCGTCCCGCTCGGCATTCGGGCTGGCGCGAAGGCGTGCCGTTGCATCCAACGGATCAGAAATTTCGTCCATGGCTCGGATGGTCCTTTCTGTCGCCTCGATAGAACCCGCGCGACCAAACACATGCAGGCCATCGGCAATGCGCATTTCTTTCAGATCACACAACCAAGCATCTAGTTCGCTCAGAAAAGAGGACGTATCCAGACCATCTTTTAAACCTGCATCCGTCATCAAACCTGTTTCACGGGCGCGGCTTACGATAAGCTCGGCGAGCATTGACGCACGTCGTGGGTCAAGCGTTTGTGCGCTTGAATATTCGTCCAGAAGCCCTTCAATTTCGACAGCGGCACCATGCGAGCCGGCTTCTGTTAAAGGCGGCGTTAAATGGCCAATGGTGACGGCCGCTAGGCGACGTTTGGCTTGGGCTGCTTCACCCGGATTATTGACGATAAAGGGATAGATAACTGGCAGTGCGCCGATGAGCACTTCAGGCGCGCAATCTTGCGCCAAAGCAACTGATTTTCCGGGTAACCATTCGAGCGTTCCGTGTGTCCCGAAATGGATCATGGCATCGGGTTTTTTATTCCGCGTTAGCCAGAGATAAAACGCGATATAGGCGTGTGATGGCGGACGCGTTGCATCGTGATATTCAGCTTTAATATCCGCGCTGCTTCCGCGTGATGGCTGCAAGGCTAAGATAAGATTGCCGGCCTCAATGGCGCGAAACCTAAAGGCTCCGTTGTTCACACTAGGATCATCGCCGATATCACCCCAGCTCGCCACAACGCTGTCGCGAAAGGCTTTGGGCAGGGCATTAAAAAGGGTCTTATAGTCGTGAACGGATAGGCTAGCGGTCAAAGTCCCAACCGTTAAGTCGGACATCAGCGTGGATGCATCAGGAAGTTCTGTAACCGTATAGCCTGCCGATCGAAGATCGGTCGCGAGGGCTATAACGCTTTCCGGCGTATCAAGCCCAACCGCATATCCGGCGCGGCCCCCTTTATGCGGGTAATCGGCAAGGACACAGGCAAGCTTTCGCTCGGCAGGAAACTTTCTCTGAAGGCTAACCCAATGATCGGCAAGATCGGCAACGAAGCGGATACGATCCGCAAGGGGCTTATGAACGACGCGCGTAAATTGAATATCATCGCTGCGTTCTGTTTCCGCTTTAAATGAAATCGCGCGGGTTACTATTCGTCCGTCAAGTTCGGGGAGGACAACATTCATCGCAATATCGGTGGCTGATAATCCCCGCGTTGACGCCGCCCAAGGTTCCTGTTGGGTCGTAGCAAGAATGGCTTGCAAGACAGGAACATCGGCTCGGTCTAGCACCGTTGTGCCATCATCGAGCTTGGCCGAAAAGGCCGTCGAATTGAGAATGATCGACGGTTTGAACTGATCGATAAACTCTGCCATTTCAGTGACCGCTTGCGGATCTTTGAGGCTTGAGACGCAGAGGCAATCAACTGCAAAACCGCGCGCAGCCAAAGCGTCGGCGAGTGCAATGAGCGGTTCCGTGTCCTCGGCAATCATCACCGAGCGATAGGCAACGATGAGCGCGCGGGGCGAATGCTCAGATGCCATTCGCGTTGCGGCTTGATAGGCCATCACAGCTTTGATTGGTGCCGGTTCAGATACGGGCCGGTCATAGCCTAAATGAGCGGCGACCCAGTCCAGGCAATGGGTGAGGTTATCACGGCCGCCTTCATGAAAAAATTGCCATAAGATTTTCAATTGATCGGGCGAAAGCGTGGATGCTGTATCAAGACGCGGATCAGCCTGATAATCGCCGGGAACGATCGCAAGGTGGAAGCCCAAGATTTTTGAAGCGCGGCTTAATTCTTCAACCCCATAGGCCCAATAATCCTTGCCTCCCAAAAGCCGAACGAAAACGAATTTCACATTCGGTAGTAGCTTTTCAACGATCAAATCAACCGAATAAGGGTGCTTCAACTGATTGAGATTTGCCGCGCGCAAACTCGGATAATGGTCCTTGCCGGCGCGCCACGCCGTTACCAATCCGGCGAGGTCGCTATCGGTGAAGGAGAGAAACAGAACATCCGCGGGCGACAGGCCGAGATCGACGGCCTCAGCCGACTGATCGAGCGCAACGGTCTCGGCGCGAAGGAGGTGCATGGCGGATTATTGAGGCCTCATCAATGGGGACGTGCGAGGTCGGCTTCCAACGCCGCGCGGTTGAGGCCTTTCTCGCCAATAAAGACGAGATGGCCGTGACGCGCCGAATCTTTGGGCCATATGGTATCGAAATGGTGGCGGAAGCGGGTACCCACGCCCTGCACCAAAAGCCGCATGGGCTTATCGGCAACATCGAGAAAACCTTTGATGCGGAGCACATCATGCTCGGCGGCCATCGCTTCGAGGCGGGAAAGGAAGGCCGGAATGTCGCTGATGGTAGGCACCGGCAAAGCGAAGCTGTCGAAATCGTCGTGGTCGTGACCTTCCTCGGCATCGTGGTGCGAGGGGCGGTTGATGAGATCGTCTTCGGCTGCCGCCGATAGGCCGAGCAAGATTTCAGGGGCAACTTTGCCTTCGCTGGCTTCAATGATCCGAACGGCGCGCGGAACCGTCGAACTTATATGTTTCGATATATCGGAAGCACTGGCTTTATCTATCAGATCTGCCTTGTTGAGTATCACAAGGTCTGCGCAGAGTAGCTGATCTTCATACACTTCTTCGAGCGGATTATCGTGATCAATGGCGCCATCTTCCGCTCTTTGGGCCAAAATAGCTTCCGGATCATCGGCAAAGCGGCCTGCAGCAACGGCTGCACCGTCAACAACAGTAACCACGCCATCAACCGTTAGTTTCGCGCGTATTGGTGGCCAATCAAACGCCTTCACCAAAGGTTTAGGCAGTGCAAGGCCCGATGTTTCAACAATAATATGCTCGGGAGGATTGGGTAGGCTGAGGAGTTTTTCTATGGCTGGGATGAAATCATCTGCCACTGTACAGCATATGCAGCCGTTTGCGAGCTCGACTATATTTTCATCGGGGCAATTCTCGATGCCGCAAGAGCGCAAAATCTCGCCATCAACGCCAATATCGCCAAATTCGTTAACGATCAGCGCCAAGCGTTTTCCTTTAGCATTTTCAAGGACATGGCGGATCAACGTGGTTTTTCCGGCCCCCAGAAAGCCCGTGATGATGGTAACGGGAACCTTGGATAAAGGCGCAATCGAGCTCATGGTCATTTCTCCGATCGAGAAGAGGAAGTAAGGGAAGGGGGAAGCCGCGCCACAACGCCCTTTTTCAAGGCATCAGGCCGCATTTTCCAGGGAATCAGGCCATCTTCTGCCGCAGAATAGAGCGCAGCCCCGGCCAAAATGGTCTCAGGAGCCGTTTCACTCGAAAAATCACCATAGACATACGTCCATTTGCCAGGCGCTGAAAAAGCCACCGTACAAGGACGCTTGCAAACGCTTAAGCATTCAACCCCTTCAAGGCGAATGGACTCGTTTGAATCTTTTAGAGAATTCTCAAGTGCAGCCAATAGCTTAGCGCCCGCACGCGGCTCGGATGTATCGTCCGGCAGGCGGCAAGTCGTGCATACATAAATCGTTGTTTCGGCCATTCGCTCACCATCTCGTGCCGTGCATGATGCACTGCTTCGGGCGCGCGCAGCGGCTGGAATGCCGCGTCAATGGCCAAACCTGGCCGAAAACCGTTCCGAGGCACCCCGCCCGGATCATGCGTTCTTTAAGAGAGGGCAGGTCTCCTGGCTCGCGGATCAACGCTTTGTGCCGCCTTCCCGGATCGCCTTTTCATAAGACTTTCCAGTGGCTTGGTTGGCACGCAGCTAACCGCTTACAGTTGCGGGGGCAGCCATGGAATAACCGCTTGATGCGGCTTCACCATGTTCCCTTTTAACCCCTCGTGAAAGGGGGCCTTCTCTTAACGCGACTCTGGGGGAAGGTGCACCCGATGTCAATTTAAGAGATGATGGTTGTTATGGTATTTGCCATCGAAACTTCGTATGAGCACCCCTATTCCTGCTAGAGAGACCGCATCATGGCCGAGTTGAGTGACGATGAAATTGCCCGCCGCCATAAAGAAAAAATGGCCAAGCGAAAGGCCGTGCAAGACGCCGAAGTGGCCTCGAAAACCATCACGGAAAAGGGACTTTTGATCGTCAATACCGGTCCGGGGAAGGGCAAATCGACCGCGGCTTTTGGGCTGATTATGCGCGCTTTGGGCTATGAATGGCCGGTGGGAATCGTTCAGTTCATCAAAGGCGCGTGGGAGACGGGCGAGCGTAAGGCCTTGGAAAGATTTCCAGATTTGGTTCGCTGGTACTCAATGGGCGAGGGCTTTACCTGGGAGACGCAGGACAAAGCGCGCGACATTGCCGCCGCCGAAGCGGCTTGGGCGAAGGTCAAGGAATTGATGGCGGATCCGAGAATTCGACTTTTGGTGCTGGATGAGCTCAATATTGCGCTGCGCTATGATTATTTACCGCTTTTGGAGGTGGTGGACACGCTCAAAGCTCGAAGGCCCGATTTGCATATTGTTGTGACGGGCCGAAATGCCAAGCCGGAGCTGATTGAGGCGGCCGACCTTGTGACCGAAATGGGGCTCATCAAACACCATTTTTCGGCAGGGGTAAAAGCCCAGCAAGGAATCGAATTCTGATGGTAGCCAAGGCCCTTATGATCCAAGGCACAGGCTCCGATGTGGGTAAATCCCTCATTGTCGCGGGGCTTTGTCGGGTGGCGCGCAACCGGGGTTTGAAGGTGCTGCCGTTCAAGCCGCAGAACATGTCAAACAATGCCGCGGTTACCGCCGATGGCGGGGAAATTGGCCGGGCTCAGGCGTTGCAAGCCAGGGCTGCGGGCGTGGCGCCGACGGTGCATATGAACCCGGTCTTGCTCAAACCGCAGAGCGAAATCGGATCGCAAATTATCGTGCAGGGGCGTGTCGAAGGAACGGCAAAAGCCAAGGATTATCAGCTGCTTAAGCCGCGACTATTGGCCTCCGTTCTCGACAGTTTCAACCGCCTTAAAGCCGAGGCGGATCTGGTGATCATTGAGGGGGCGGGCAGCGCCGCCGAGGTCAATCTTAGGGCCAATGACATTGCCAATATGGGCTTTGCGCGGGCGGCCAATGTGCCGGTGATCCTCCTGGGCGATATTGATCGGGGCGGGGTGATTGCCCAGATTGTTGGGACTAAGGCGGTGATAACGCCGGAAGATGCTGAGCTTATTCAAGGGTTTATGGTCAATCGGTTTCGGGGCGATCCGACTTTGTTTGAAGACGGAATGCGGATTATCGCGGAGAAATCCGGCTGGAAAAGCTTTGGGTTAATCCCGCATTTCAAAGCTGCTTTCCGGCTGCCGGCAGAGGATGCGGTGGCTTTGGATCGGCGGCGGGTGGCGCAGGATGCGCCGGTGACGATTGCCGTTTTGCAGCTTCCAAGGATTTCCAATTTTGATGATTTTGATCCGCTAGCAGCGGAAAAAGACGTTAAATTGCTTATGGTTAGAAGAGGCGAGGTGATACCTGCTGATGCTAATCTGGTGATCATCCCCGGCTCGAAAGCCACCATTGCCGACCTTGAAGCGGTGCGTGCCGAAGGGTGGGACATTGACCTTAAAGCGCATCTGAGACGCGGGGGGAGGGTGCTGGGTGTTTGTGGCGGCTACCAGATGTTGGGCTCAACCATCGAGGACCCGCAAGGCATTGAGGGCGTGGCCGGCGGCATTGCGGGGCTTGGCCTGCTCGATGTTTCGACCATTATGGCGCCCAAAAAGACGCTTTTGGCGGTTTCTGGCACCAAAATCGACGGAAATGCCCCGTTTTCGGGCTATGAAATGCATATTGGCGTAACCTCGGGGCCCGATACCGCCCGCCCGGTGCTGCGGTTTGATACCGGCCAGCTTGATGGGGCTCGCTCGGCGGATAATAGGGTGCGCGGGGTCTATGTGCATGGGCTGTTCGCCGACGACCGCCAGCGCGCCGCCTGGCTCGACTGGATCGGCGCGAAAGGCTCCGATTTGGCCTATGATCAGATAGTCGAGGAGACACTTGAAGCACTCGCAGAGCATCTTGAGGTGAATATCGATATAGATGGAATAATAGGACTCGCTAAATGATACATAAAAGCGGGGTTGAGGTAGAGTTTCGATAAATAGTGTTTGGAACAAAATTCTTGCTTTAAAGCCGAATTTTTCTTACACTTTGCGTATCGATCAGAAAAGGGTACGCCGATGGCCAATACCGCAACGCTTTCGTCCAAATTTCAGATTTCGATCCCCAAAGCCGTCCGTACGGAGCAGGCATGGGCAGCGGGTCAGCAATTCGCTTTTATTCCAAAGGGCAAGGGTGTTCTCTTGGTGCCCGTGCCGAAAGTCGAAGATCTGTTTGGCATGGCCAAAGGGGCAAACCCGAATGATTTTCGGGATCGGAATGATCGCTTTTGATGCGGCTTATTGACTCGTCGGCTTGGATCGAATGGCTGATCGGATCCAAGGCGGGGAAAAGCGTCGCAGACTATTTGCCTCAGCAATCGGATTGGGTTGTTCCAACCCTTATTCAGCTGGAGCTGACGAAGTGGCTGGTGCGCGAAAGAGATGAGGGCAAGGCCGACGAGGTTATTGCCTTTACGCAACTTTGTATCATCGTGCCATTGGATACGCGTCTTGCGTTAGTAGCAGCCGAGTACTGCAGGGCTCACAAGCTTTCGACGGCGGATGCCATTATCTATGCCACCGCACAAGAAAGAGGTGCCGAGCTTGTGACGTGCGATGCCCATTTTCAGGGGTTGGATGGCGTTAGGTATATTAAGAAGGGGTGAGATTGTTTTTGTGGTAAGTTATCTTGCCGTGCGTTTCGTTCGTAAATATGTCACGGCGTGAAGGACTATTTTTATGGCCAAAAAATTTTCTGAATTGCGCGGCAACATGTCTCCTGAATCACGGGCTCGTTCCGCTGTGATGTTTAATACGATTCATCAAACTCTCGTTTGTCATGACCGGGTTTATCCCAGTCATCCACGGCTTGAAGCGACGCGTTATCGGTCATGCGAAGTCGTGGATGGCCGCCGCAAGGGCGGCCATGACAAGGGGAGTGGTTAGTGGAAGCCGTTTGCTGATGGTTTGCATCATCCGTCATTGCGAGCGATGAGCGAAGCAACCCAGTTGATGGACGCTTTTAGTGTGAAATTTATTCGCTTTTACGTTTACTTCAAGCAAGACGTGAACCGCCATATTGTGATTTAACGGCCAACATCATCTGGGTTGCTTCACGTTCGTTCGCAATGACGGTTGATGTTCCTTCACACCATCATCGCCATTGCCAAGCTTGAAAAGCGAACGGATATTTATATTTCAACACTTCGTAACCATATCGAGGCGATGGGCGAATTAATAATTTTTTGGATTTGACGGATGTTGGTGAAGGGTGAGGCGTCACCCGAATTTTAATATTTTATTCTAATTTTTCCCTCAAATCCAATCTATTCCTTTAATCGGATACACGTATAGCGTGTGCAAACTCAGTGCGGCTCTTCGTATCTATGAAGGTCGGCGGGTTTGCCTTTTAGCGGTACGGGACTTATAGTTTCCCTAAGGTCAGTTACGGTTGATCTTGGGGACTCAAAAACCCCTAGCCAGTAGCGGCAGGGCTCCTGTCGACATCCAACGAGCCAACTCGGCCATATGCCGGGGTGGCGGCGTCATGTCCAAGTCGCGAGACTAAAAGCGTTGCGACCATCTACTGGTGGTTTTTTGAGCACCCCGGCACCAGCGCGATTCGGCGCCGGTGCCGTTTGCTTTTTAAACGCTTTGGAGAGAGCAATGGATATTGATTTGACGAAACCGATGCCGCTATCGAGCGCGGTGGAAAGGGTTGCTGCGGCGTTAAATGTCGCGATGGTTCGATTGCGTGATTATGCGGCTTATGGAGAGGGCGATGGTATGCCTGATCCGCTACCTGCGGCGCATCTATTGCTCGCGATGTTGGAGGATGCATTGCGCGAAGCGGAAGGGTTAGTGGAAGGTATGGAGTGAGTGTGATCATTCATCCGTCATTGCGAGCGATGAGCGAAGCAACCCAGTTGATAGACATTTTTTGGGTGAAATTTATTCGCTTTTATTTTTACTTCATGCAAGAGGTGAACCGCCGTATCGTGATTTAGCCGCCAACATCATCTGGGTTGCTTCACGTTCGTTCGCAATGACGGTTGATGTTTCTTCACACCATCATCGCCAACGCCACCACCACAGCCCCTTCCATCACCGCCGCCACGCGATACACCCACAACGCGCGCCTAATATCCTCAGCCGTCGCGTCGCGTTTGCCATTGCCCATATAGGAATCTTCCACCATCTCGCTGCCATAGAGTCTTGGTCCGGCGATTTTTAGGCACAAGGCTCCGGCCATCGCGGCTTCGGGCCAGCCGGCGTTGGGGGAGCGGTGGTTTTGCGCATCGCGGTGGACGGCTTTGATTGCCTGCCATGCCGAGCAACCGGGGAGCAGCGCTGCGGCGAGAATTATCAATACCGCGCTGAGGCGCGAGGCGGGCAGGTTGATGAGATCGTCGAAGCGGGCGGCCGCCCAGCCGAAGGCGTGGTGCTTTTCGTTTTTGTGGCCGATCATGCTGTCCGCCGTATTGGCGGCTTTGTAGAGAACGCCGCCGGTGAGGCTGAACATGGCTGTCCAGAAAATGGGGGCGACCACGCCATCGGAAAAATTCTCGGCGAGGCTTTCAATCGCCGCGCGGCTGACGCCTGCTTCATCGAGCACCGCTGTGTTGCGGCCGACAATCATGCTGACCGATTTCCGGCCCGCTTCCACGCCGCCATTCTCGAGCGCGTTGGCAACCGCCACCACGTGATCATTCAGGCTGCGCTGCGCGGGCAGCGTTGCGGCCAAGAGGATGGCCAGCACGACGCCTTCTTGGCTTTGGATGAGATAATGCTCGGCGATCAGCGTCAGGCCGCCTGTGATGCCCAAGAGCAGCATCAGCGCCAAGACGCCGGAGGCGCGGCGGGTGGCAAAGGACCAAGCGGGGCGGTTGAGCCCTCTGTCCAACAGGGAAATGAGCGCGCCGATCCAGGTGACGGGATGACCGATTGCGCGATAGAGCGCTTGGGGGTAACCAAAGAGCGCTTCAAACAGCAGCGCCGCTGCCGCGATAAAGAGTGCCCCTGTGACCATGTCTGCCTCTGATCCTTC
>CANGLU010000004.1 GCA_947455025.1 Hyphomicrobiales bacterium | reverse complement strand
CACACAGTGCAATGGATTCGGACCCTAAAACTGACCCCTCATCCCGTCAAGGTCTCAATCAACAATTAGCGTCTAGATTTTGACGTATGACTATATGTTGTGGGTAAATGTAAATAATTCGTTAATAAGTGCGGCGCCATACGCAAGTGTCGGATTTTAAAAGAGAATTTAGTTTCGCGCGTTTGGATCACTATAAAGATGGCTCAACCGAGGCGGGTTTTGACGGCGAAAATAAGCGGTCGGCGACACTCTTTATTGTCGATTCGGGGCCGTGACGATGCCGTCGGTTCGAATCGGTAATGTGACAGCTGTGCGAAAGCTCAGCCGCCATTCCACAAAAAACTTCAGCAGGCCGTCTTTCCGCAAGCCCGGACAGATTTAATCGCGGATGCCAGGCTTTCTTGGCCGACGGCGCCGACAATCACGCCATCGCCCACGACAAAGGCCGGCGTTCCGCCAATGCGCAGCGAGTCAGCCGCGCGCATGGTCGCCTGGATAAAGGGGCGAGCCTCTCCAGAATCAATATCTTTGGCCAATCGAACCATGTCGACACCCAAATCCTTTGCAACCTGCATGGCTTTTTCTTTTCCGACCCGTCCGCGGGACGTCAGAAGCTGCTGATGGAATGTCATATATTGTTCGGCATTCAATTGTTTGCGAACGGCTAACGCGACGACTGAAGCTTCCACGGAATCGGGGCCGAGGACCGGAAAATCGCGCAAGATCAGGCGCAATTTGGGGTCATCCTTCATCAAACCCATCATGTCGGAGAGAGATTTTTTGCAATAGCCGCAATTATAGTCAAAAAACTCGACCAAAGTGACGTCACCCTTTGGATTGCCCAATACGACACCGTTTTCGGCTTTGATCAGGTCATCCGATAACGCTACGAGGGCGGCTTTTTGGGTCGCGGCTTCCGCTTCTTTCTGTTTTTGATCGAGCGCATTCAACGCATCTTGAATGAGTTCCGGATGGGTCATCAGGTAGCTTTTTACAATTTCACCGATTTCCGCCTTCTTTGAATCGGAGAACGTCTCTTCAGCAAAGGATGCTGAAGGCGAGCAGGTGATCAATAAAGTCCCTATGATGAGGGGCCATTTCCGGACGGTGAACATTGGGTGCTCCTAAGGGACTAGTTATAACGTTTCGGGCGATAATTAAAAATATCGTCGGCTTTCAGTGCCGCTGGCGATCCGGCAGGCAAGAGCTTTTTGGCTTTGTCTGCATGGTTTACGGCGGATTGCTGGTCTCCGATCAAAAATGCTTCCTGAGCCGCGCTATATTCTGCCATGCCAATATTGCCTTGGTTGCCATAGGCCATGGCCAAATAGCGCCATGTTTCTGAATCCTCTGGTTCGCGCTGAACCGCGTTGGATAATTCTTTGACGGCTTCCGACAGGTTGCCAGTATCACCCGTCGCCAAAAGGGCGCGCCCCAATAGTCCGTGGATCAGTCCGGCCTCTGCCATGATCGAAGTCGCCCGTTTGAGGGCGGTAACAGCCTCCCGCGCCCGACCAAATTCAAGCAAAACTTGGCCTTTTAGCTCCCAGAAATACGGGTTTTCAGGCTTGGCCCGCAATAATTGTTCGATTTCTGCCAAAGCTTCGGGGATTTTTTTATACCGATAATTCAAAATCGCGCGGGCATAATGGGCGGGGAGGGACATATCCGAGATCGGGTATTTGCGGCCAACTTCTTCTTGTTTGGCGACAAAACCATAGAGTTTGGCCCGCATAAGATCGTGACGGGCTTGAAGATCAGCCGAATCTTTTTTTGTAAAATAGGGGCTTGCCTCAACGAGTGTTTCCAAGCTGGCGATACGGTCTTGAGGCATCGGGTGACTCATTAGATAGGGATCGAGATGTTCGGTTTTGAACATCATATCGTCACTAAGCCGCTTAAACGTATCCAATAGCCCGCGTGGTGATTGAGCCGTCATATCGAGATATTTGATCGCCGCCCGGTCGGCCGCTTGTTCTTCGCCTCTTTGATAGGAAAGTAAGGTCCGGGTCGCGAGCTCTTGAGCGCCCATCATGACGCCGATGCCGCCCGCACCCGAATTTGAGTTGCGGTTTCCGGCACCTGCGACCATAGCGCCTGCTCCGAGCAACATGCCGGCCACCGCCATCATTTGGGCGTTGCCGAGTTGTTCGCGTTGCAAGGTTAAATGGCCCCCAGCAACATGACCGGATTCATGGGCAATGACGCCAATAATCTCGTTAGGTGTCTTTGATTCCATCAAAGCGCCGGTATTGATAAACATGCGGCGCCCATTGGTAACGAACGCATTGAAGGTGCGGTCGTCAATCAGAGCGATTTGAATGGAGCCCTTATTAATGCCTGCGGCGTTAAAAATGGGTGCGGCATATTCCTTGAGCAGCGTTTCAATCTCGGTATCGCGGATGATCCCGTGGCTTGCCGCTTGAGAATTAGCAAAATCGAGCGATTGGGCGTTAAAAAAGGCAATAGCAACCACGCTGGTTGCTATTCGCTTTATAATTTGACGCGTTTTTTGCCCAAATTTCATGGTCTTGCCCAATTTTCTAACGCGGACGTTGAGGCGATTTGTGCGCCCCGTCAATTCATCCAACCGATATAAACGGCGTTTTAACGTTCAATCGGGGCATTACGAGGGCAAAGGCCATCATCGGCGGTAGTCTTGCCCTAATTCCGCTTTGCCCTTACATCTCCGGCCGTCGAAGGGGATCGTTCACATGACCAGCCAGTTTTCTCCCAAATCCGATTTTCTCCGCACCCTCATGGATCGCGGATATATCCATCAATGCTCGGATTTCGAGGGCCTCGATCAAAAAGCCCGCTCGGGGATGCTGACGGCTTATGTTGGTTACGATTGTACCGCGCCGTCCTTGCATATCGGCAACCTCATTTCCGGTATGATGCTGCATTGGTTTCAGCAAACCGGCCATCGGCCCATAACGCTCATGGGCGGAGGCACCACTCGAGTCGGCGATCCTTCTGGCAAAGATGAAACAAGAAAGCTGCTGACGGTTGAGCAGATTGAAGACAACAAAAACAGCATCAAGGGTGTTTTTGGCAAACTCTTGAATTACGCGCCAGACGGTAACGGCGCCATCATGATCGATAATGCGGAATGGCTCACCAAGCTTAATTATATCGATATGTTGCGCGATATTGGACGACATTTTTCGATCAATCGCATGTTGACGATGGATTCCGTAAAATTGCGTTTGGAACGCGAGCAGGAATTATCCTTCATCGAATTCAACTATATGATTTTGCAAAGCTATGATTTCGTCGAGCTCGCAAGAAAGCATAATTGTTCACTTCAAATGGGTGGCTCCGATCAATGGGGCAATATTGTGAATGGCGTCGATCTTGGTCGACGGATGGGAACGCATCAGCTTTATGCTCTTACAACCCCGTTATTGACCACGGCATCGGGTGCCAAAATGGGTAAGACGGCATCGGGCGCTGTCTGGCTCAATGCTGATATGTTTAGCCCGTATGATTATTGGCAGTTTTGGCGCAATACAGAAGATGCCGATGTGAGCCGGTTCCTTAAATTGTTCACGCTCATGCCGCTTGATGATATTGCCCGGCTATCGGCTCTCGCAGGATCTGAAATCAATGAAGCAAAAAAGATCTTAGCAACGGAAGCGACGGCATTGCTTCATGGCAGAGAGGCTGCTGAAGAGGCTTCCGAAACGGCTCGAAAAACGTTTGAAGAAGGAATGGCCGCAGAAACTTTGCCCAGCTTCAATCTGCCAATTGGAACCGGATTATTATCGGCGAATGTTGCGGTTGGGTTCGCATCGTCAAACAGCAATGCGCGTCAGCTTGTCGAAAGCGGTGCCGTTCGGATTAACGATGTTGTCATCACCGATACACGCCGCGTTCTTACGGCCGAAGATTTCCGCGATGGCGCAATCAAACTCTCGATGGGAAAGAAGAAGCACGTCTTGATCAAGGTTTAGGCGTCTCGATTATTTTAGGCGGTAATTTAGTCGGCGCGGTCTCTTCAATTGGCCCGCCCGCTTCGAATAGCTTTCTCAAAAATCCCGGTGCTACGACGGATAGCGGGTTATAGGTTACTTGCGGCGCAGCAATGGGGCCATAGGCTCGATAGTTAATCGAGAACAGCCCCTCATTTTCACCGCCTAATAATTGTCCCAAGAGTGGAATCTTATTGAGGAAATTATTAACCAAATAGGCTGGAATAATCGTGCCCTTCACGTCAATATTAGCCTTGGCATAATCGATCGTTCCTTCGACGGTACCGCCGAGCACAGGTCCTGACATGATGCCGTCGCTGATCTCGATTTTACCGGCTCCAATTGTGAAGGTCGTATTGAGCCGCGAAAATTGAACATTTTTCGGATCGGTTACAATTGCGCGGCCACCGGGCGCTCCCGCGCGTGTGTTTAAATCAGCAATGGCGACTTCGTCCAAAATTGCAAATCGTTTGATGGATAATTCTCCGGCCAAAGGTTCGCCGGCGGTTGCAATCTGGAAGGTTAAAGCACCCGCATTCATTCGCTTATATAAATCGGTAAAGCGAAGGAGGGATCCCGCATCCGCGCTTTGGATGACAATCACTGTTTGCCCCGCTTCAGAACGTGCAGATTGTCCAAGGACCGGTTGTTGTCCAAGACGTCCATCCAATCGAAGATCTTTTAGAAGGCTTCCGCGGGTCTGCGCATGAAGATCAGCATTTTTCATCACCTCGCCGTTAAAGCCAGAAAGTGTAGAAACTTTTAGATCCAGATCAAGATCTTGGCTCAACGAGGCCTGCCCACGTTGCGATGAAAGTGCTGATTTTATTAATGCGCGCCCATCCAGCGTATCGCCTTGTATCGATATTTTATAACCTATGCCGGCCTTTTCGAGTGAAGCGCTGACTTTATCAGTGGCATTGATGCGAAGATTTGCCAAATTGACAGACCGTAAGACGCCATCGGATCCAATCTCTGCTTTCCCTTTGAGATAGATACTCGGATCGTCGATGATGAGGTCATCAAGGGAAATTGATTCATCCGGCGAAATAACAATCGAGAAATTTGCCTTTTCAGACTTTCCAGCGGGTCTTGTCCATCCGGGAATGAGGCCGTTGATAGATGCTTTAGTAAGGTCAAGTTCACCCTTACCTTTGACACGCTTGCCACCAATGCCCTTAAGCGAAAAGCTGAGCGTGACGGGGCCATTCACAAGGCCAGTGGTTTTGATGCCCTTTTTTTCTCGCACTGTTTCATCAATGGTCATGACGACATTTGCATCTCGTGTCGTTGCACCATTTTGCTGGTGCATATCAAATTTGGCAGGAGCGCCTGCGAGCTTGCCTTCACCTTTGATCAGCAAGCCTTGAGGCGAAGCGCTCACATGAACAACGCCATTCTCGAGGCTCTCGGCGCCAAACGCATTTTCAACGGTAAGATCAGTGAGGTCGCCTTCCGCTGAAACTTGAATGTCGGAAGGCTTTAGATCGGGCTTTTGTGGAAACCCGATTTTGACGGCCATAGTGACATTGCCGGATGTCTTCTCTGGATCGAGCGGCGGTGTTGAAATATCCCGCATCATGTCAGAACGCAGCACTGTCGCAAAATCATTAGCGGCACCTGCGAAATGAAAATTGATATCGGCAACGGTTGGAATAAGGGATGTATCAAACACCCGATAGGTACCATCTGTAATGGTCAATACGCGCCCGTTTCCGGCATCGATTGTACCGCCTAAAATATCAATGCTAACTTTTTGGCCGGTTACGTGGACTTTGCCTTCCATTTTCTTAAGCGTCGGTAAGCCTTTGTCCGGTTGCAAGGTGCCATTCGTGAAGTTTAAATCAAGGGCCACGGCATTGTCGGGTATGACATCTTTCGCGATGACCGCTCGCAGACCGGACGGGTCGAGGTCTAGCCGATAGCTTGCCTCAGTCGCCGATCCGCCAATAATCGATTGACCAAGATAAGAGCGGACTTCCGGCACAAGGAAAGAGGGCCAAAACGCCAAGAGCGATAGGGCATTCGATTGTTTCGCAATGATTTCCAACTTAAGGCCATCACGTCCATCGGCGGCACCGATCAACGCATTGCCATTGACGTTTAATTCGGGACCATGGGCCTCAAACGACGTAACGCGGACGGCTTTAAAGCCGGACTCGATGTTGCCCATGACCGCCAGATGATCGATGGTGATTGGCGGATGTCCGGTGGCATCGGTCATGATGGTGGCGCCCTCGCTTCTTAAGGCAAAGGTCCAACCATCCGTGGCAGCTTTTGGAATGCCGACATCCCCACTGATCCGCCAATGTGTATCGCTGCTGACAAACTCAATAAGAGGAAGAATGATGCGATTACCATCGTCCGACAATGTGAATTCACCGTGAACTTCGTCCACTTTGATCGGCGGTGCTTTTGGATCATCGAGGATAATCGTTGCCTTGCCGCCTGTGATGGCGCCGGAAAGGCCCGTCAGAATGCTGTTTTTATCAACATCAATCGAGATGTTGAACGATAAGGGCATGTCCGTTTTAACAGGGATGGTCCCTTGTTCGGCAAAGCCCAAGAGTTCAGAGATCGCGATATCTTTGCTCTGTAGGGTAAGGCGTCGAGCTTCACCGCCACGCCCGATTAGCGTGCCATTCGCAGACCATGTGCCATGCTCGCCTTGCGCGCTGAGAGCGATCCTCTCGACGCCTTCGCCCGTGCGATCAAAGGTGAGGGCCAGATCACGATATCGGATCTGTCGACCGCGGCGTTGATCATCGATGCGTAAAATACCGTTGCGCAGGATCGCGTGGTCTAAAAGCCCGAGGGGACCTGTGCGATTTGATAGCGCATCAATAAAGGTTCCAATGGCTAGCGGGCCGGCGGGCGAATTTGTATCAGAAGAATTCTCGTTCGATTCACTGTTCTGGGTCGACTGCTCATCCGATTGATCTGACGTCTCTTCCGATATCGCGACCGAGCCGTCGGCTTTGATGGTGACGGAAACCAAAAGTCCGGTCAGATCAATATCGCGCGGCACCAGACGCCCGATGAGAAGCGAGAGGCCGTCAAATCCGATTTCGGCTTTTGGTGTAACGAGGACTGGCTTTCCCGTTTCATCTTTAATGACCAATCCACCTACGGAAAGGTGAAGCCCGCCGACGACCTCACCAATTTCAGCCGATGAAAGCGATACGGAAAAGCCCGGAGGCATGCGGCTTTGAATGCCTGACGCGATTTGCCGGTTAAGACCCTCATAGCTGATAGGACCTTGTGACAATTGCCAGACAAGAAATCCGACCCCAACACCGAGAAGAAGCAATAAGACGGCAATGATTTCGGCAAATAATTTGAGGCCGTGCAGCGACAACCGAAACGACCAATGCCGTTTGCGCTTTACCGCTCCCAAAAGGCCGAGGCGACGAGGCTCCCGCGACGGCGGCTCGCCATCGGGGATTGGATCATCGCGCTCATTGGAATCGGAATGCTCGTTCATTTGGTTTTTATAGTGTTTCCGTGCCGACTGTTGAAGTTGAATGTCGGTTTCGTTTATGGCCGTCCGTTGTCCGTCTTAGCTAAATCAGTGTTTTAAGCAATCTAGGTGGCATCATCATTCGTAGAAATAAGCATTCCGTATGATTCGATGAAAGGAAGAGAAGATGGCATCAGGTTTATCAGTAGGGGATATGGCCCCGGAATTTTCGCTCCCCGGCGATGGCGGCTCGACGATTGCTTTGTCTTCCTATCGGGGCAAAAAAGTGGTGCTCTATTTCTATCCGAAGGATGACACGTCGGGTTGCACGAAGGAAGCCATTGAATTTAATGGACTAAAGGCAGAATTTGCGAAGGCCGATACGGTGATTGTCGGTATGTCGCCGGATAGTCCTAAGAGCCACGACAAGTTTAAGGCTAAATACGATCTTACCTTTCCTATCGCCGCCGACGAAAATAAGACCGCCCTTGAAGCCTATGGCGTATGGGTCGAAAAGAGCATGTATGGTCGCAAGTATATGGGTGTCGAGCGCACGACGGTTTTAATCGGTGCGGACGGCCGGATTGTGGCGATTTGGCCCAAAGTGAAAGTCGACGGTCACGCCGCCGAAGTCCTTAAGGCTGCGCAATCGGCATAAGTCAGTCGATATCTTCCACATCGACGTCGCCGCCATAGACGCGCTGCGCTAAGGCTGCTTCCATATAGGGATCAAGCGCCCCATCAAGGACATCGCCGGGTGCCGTCGATGTAACGCCAGTGCGCAGATCTTTGACCAATTGATAGGGTTGGAGGACGTAGGAGCGGATCTGGTGTCCCCAACCCACATCGGTCTTGGCCGCCTGATCGGCCATGGCCTGATCTTCGCGCTTCTTTAATTCGATTTCATAGAGACGCGCGCGGAGCATGTTCCACGCCGTTGCGCGATTCTTGTGCTGCGAGCGTTCTTGCTGACAGGCCACAACGACACCCGACGGAATGTGGGTTATGCGTACCGCAGAATCGGTTGTGTTGACGTGCTGTCCGCCGGCGCCCGACGAGCGAAACGTATCGATGCGGCAATCGGATTCTTTAACGTCGATCATGATGCGGTCATCAATGACGGGATAAACGCTGACCGACGCAAAGCTCGTATGCCGACGAGCGTTGGAGTCGAAAGGGGAAATGCGAACAAGCCGATGGACACCGGCCTCGGTTTTCAACCAACCATAGGCATTGTGCCCTTTGATCAATAGAGTTGCCCCCTTGATACCGGCTTCTTCGCCGTCGGCGACATCCATGACATCGACTTTGAATTTCCGACGCTCGGCCCAACGCGTGTACATGCGCATCAGCATCCGGGTCCAGTCTTGGCTCTCGGTACCGCCTGCACCGGAGTGAACTTCGAGATAGGTATCGTTGGGATCGGCTTCACCCGATAGCAACGTCTCGATCTGGCGGCGCGCTGCTTCGATTTGAACCGTGCGAATGCCTTCTTCGGCCTCAGCAACGATGGTCGCGTCACCTTCAGCTTCACCCATCTCAATCAGCTCGATGGCGTCTGTCAGGTCTTGTTCAAGCCGGGTGATCGCGCCCAATCGATCTTCGAGATCGGTTCTTTCGCGCATCAATTTTTGCGCTGTTTCTGGATCGTTCCACAGATTTGGATCTTCGACGAGTGCATTCAGCTCCATTAAACGCCGTGTTGAGGTGTCGACGTCAAAGATGCCTCCTCAGCAGTCCCATGGACTGCTTGGCAGCTTCGGCAAGATTTTCAATTTCGGCGCGCATGGGTGAATGAAACTTTCCTGATCAAGATTAGGCCGGACAAGTAGCTAGGTCGCTCGGACATGTAAAGATATTCTGATCGTCCACGCCCGCCGGGCTAATAAACGCCACCCAAACCGCTTCCGACGGCCTTTTCGACGTCAGGCGAGGGAACGAATAGGTTGCCGGAACCAAAACTATCGCCATTTTCGGATTCGGACGGGCCCGTTCCGGGTTTATAGGCCTCAATGATCGAGCCTTTAGCCCCGCTTGTGGAGCGCAGTCCGGTTTCCGGATCGATGCTGACAAGCTTAATTCCGGCGGGAACACGAAACGGGGTGGCTGGCTTATCGGCGAGAGCCAATTTCATGAAATCGCGAAAGATAGGTGCGGTAAATTGTGACGCTTGGGCTTGGCTGCCCAAGGATTTGGGCTTGTCATAGCCCATGTAGACACCAACGGCGAGGTCTGGGGAAAAGCCGACAAACCAGAGATCCTTGGCGGAATTGGTGGTACCCGTTTTGCCAGCCAGTGGCTTGCCGACGGCTGCAATCGAAGCACCCGTCCCACGGATAACCACGCCTTCAAGGATTGAGGTGATTTGATAGGCGGTGAGGGGGTCGATAACTTGTTCGCGCGGATCTTCAAGCTTGGGTTCAGCTTGACCTTGCCATTTTACGGCTTCGCAATCCGAGCATTTACGTTCGTCATGGCGGTAGATGGTTTTACCCCAGCGGTCTTGAATTCGGTCGATCAGGGTTGGCGTGATCCGTTTACCGCCATTGACGAACATTGAATAGCCATTGGTGACTTTCAACACGGTTGTTTCGCCAGCGCCAAGGGACATCGCGAGCACCGGCATCAGATTGTTATAAAGCCCAAACCGTTTAGCATAGTCGGTGATCAACGGCATGCCGATATCTTGTGCGAGGCGCACCGTCATTTGATTTTTTGAATGCTCGATTCCGTATCGCAAGGTCCGAAGGCCATGCGATTGTTTATCGAAATTTTCGGGCTTCCAAATTTCTTGACCCGGTCCGAGATCAATTTCAATCGGCGCATCCAACATCAAGTCTGACGGAGTGTAACCATTATCAATTGCAGCCGCATAAACAAAAGGCTTAAACGCAGAGCCAGGTTGGCGCTGAGCTTGTGTGGCTCGATTAAATTTTGACAGGTCAAACGAGAAACCGCCAACCATCGCAAGGACGCGACCGGTATAGGGATCCATCGCAACCAGTGCTCCGGAAACATCTGGTATTTGGCGCAAACGATATTGCCCCGCTTTTTCCGTTGGCTCGACATAAACAACGTCACCCGCCGCCAATAATTGTTTTGCTGGTTTTCTAATCCATTTTAATCCGTCGACAGCAAGCGTACCGGTTTCACGTTCATTGCTGATTTGGCCGTTTGAATTGCGCTTTGGTTGCAAGCCAACTTGCACAGTGTCGTTATTGACTCCTAAAACAACAGCAAGACGCCAATTCTTGACATCTGTTACAGCGGGAATGGCAGAAAGCGTGAGACCCCAATCAGAACTCAGCGTGTCGATTTTTTGAACAACACCATGAAATCCATCATGGGCTTCATCAAAGCGAACAAGTCCGTCCGCCAATGTCTGGCGGGCAATTTGTTGCAATTTCGGATCGAGTGTTGTTCGAACAGAAAGACCACCTTCATAGAGGGCCTTTTCGCCATACCGATCAAACAGCTCGCGTCTTACTTCTTCAGCAAAGAAGCCAGCTGAAATTGTATTCGGCGAGATGGCTCTCAGCGTCACACCGAGTGGCTGCGCTTTTGCGGCATCACCTTCTTCTTTTTTGACGTAGCCATTTTCGACCATGCGATCGATGACATAGTTGCGGCGATCAATGGCAGCCTGCGTCTTTCGGAAGGGATGATAATTATTTGGGCCCTTGGGCAATGCTGCCAGATAGGCTGCTTCCGTTAAGGTTAGCTCGTTGACGGACTTGCCAAAATAATTCAGCGATGCCGCGGCGACACCATAATTTCCGAGCCCTAAATATATCTCGTTCAAATAAAGTTCTAAAATGCGCTCTTTTGAATAGGCCGTTTCTATTTTCAGAGCGACGAGCATTTCTTTGATTTTTCGATCAAAGGTTTGCTCGGACGAGAGAAGGAAATTTTTGGCGACCTGCTGCGTGATCGTAGATGCACCTTGCCGGCGACCTCGGGCAAGATTGGTGACCGCGGCCCTGATGATACCTTCAGGGTCGACGCCGATATGATGATAGAAATTTTTATCTTCAGCCGAAATAAAAGCATTCATAACGAGGCGCGGCATCGTATCGATGGGGACGTAAAGGCGCCTTTCTTTCGAATATTCGGCTAAAAGGCTGCCATCTCCGGCGTGCACGCGGGTGGTCACGGCGGGCTGATAGGCCGCCAATTGGGTATAATCAGGCAATTCTTGCGAATATTTCCAGATCACGATTCCTGCGGCGGCAGCACCCAGCACGAATAAAATCGCACCCAGTGTGAAAAGGAATCCGAAAAATCGAAGCAAATGACGCATGGAGCAGAAAAATTTCCGGACGAAAGCAGGGATAGCCGATTGAAAGCCGATATCATCTAGTCGGTTCGGAGTGTAATTTCAAACCGCAAGATGGCATGCCTTCCGAATATGGTGAAATCAGGGCTTGGCAAGGTCCGGCCCAGTTCTTGGCGGATTGAGGAATTCGACGAGGGCGTCGGCCATGCGGCTTGTCATTCGATCCGTCCACTCCGATGACGTGAGTTGATCGAGATCGGCTTTGCTCGACATATAGCCGAGCTCAATGAGGGCGGAGGGGATATCAACCGCCCGCAGGACCCTAAATCCGGCAGCCCGAAGGGGATTCCGGTTCAGATGGGTTGTATCGGCAATTCGGGTTACCAGCTCCCGCGCTAAGAGGCTGGACCGCGTCCTTGTTTCTCTCAGCGTAAGATCACCCAGAATGTCCGCGACCGATGAATCAGTTGCTTGGGGCGTATAGCCGCCGTTTGAATCGGCCTTATTTTCGTATTCAGCAACCTTTGCCGCCTCCGCGTCAGACGATCGTTCATCTCCGACATAGACGGTCGAGCCCCTTACCTCACCAGCTGACGCGATAGTATCGCCGTGGATCGATAAAAAGACGGCTGCATTGTGCTGACGCGCGATTTTTACCCGTTCATCCAGCGGGATGAAAACGTCTTGATCGCGTGTCAAAAGGACCCGACAAAGGCCCTGAGCCTCAATTTTTTTAGCAAGCGCGATCGAGAAGGCCAGAACGACGTCCTTTTCAAAGAGGCCACTTACGCCGGTCGCGCCCAGGTCGTTACCACCATGGCCTGGATCAATAACGATCAAAGGGCGACTATCGGTGACTGCAGAAGCGCTCGTCGTTGAGCCTGAATCCTTAAAAGCCTTTGATATCGCTGCCGTTTGGGCGGCTTTATCAAAACTCTCGCGATCGGACGCGGTTAGGAATAGGGACACGATGTAGGCGCCGCCCCCCATCGAGGTGGACTTTACAATATCTCCGGGCACCATCGGGGTAGCCAGATCGAAGACAATTCTGGACCGATCGGACGCGATTTTTCCGTAGCGATAGGACGTCACCGCCCCTTGGCTCACATTGCCACTGTCGGGCGGCAACTGAAAGTTGATATCCGGCGTTTCAATGATCAAACGGTCAGGATTAGATAAAACAAAGGCCGAAATCGCGATTTCTTCCGATGCAATCAGCCGAATTCGGGTCGATGTTGCCGCCGGCGCTATTTGGATGTCGGCGATGACAGGGGCAGCGATGGCCGCGGACATCATGAGCTGACCAAGCACGGCACCATATAGAGAGAGGCAGCGGGCGAATCGTTTCATCGTTCAACATATCCCTTTCCGGTCGACCGGATAGCCAAGTTCAGCCCAGCGATGCAACCGCGAAATGTCATGGCTCTTGCCAAACCATGCTTTAGCGCACTATCTAGGGGTGTGCAGTTACCGATTTGGTCGCCAAGACAGATCGGCACGTTGTTCATCTTTGGATGAATTTTCGGATCGTTGATCCGGCGTGACGATTGAGCGGTTTTTGCATGATCGGGCGCGCGAAACTCGCGCTTTCCGGTTCTTTTTGATTGTTTAGCCGATAGGCCTAGAGGTTTAACCTCAAGCCAACCGGCACCAGATTAGGTGAGGTGAGTGACGTGAGCCAGGCGTTTAAGGGCCGCGAGAAGAGCACGACGGGAGTTGCCACTCGGCAACCGCGTGCGTTTTTCGGGTCTTATCTGGCACGTTCCCCTCTGTCAGCGTGTCAACCCTTCGCCCGTTTACGGCGTCAACAGGGCGCCGCTTCGCCATCTTTCCAGTCCCACCGTTCGACCTCTGAAAGGCCCGTAACTCTGTTGCGGGCAACATTGATTAGGCCTGCTTGGGTTCAGATTGATATAGCGCCGGCGCCATCGAGAGAGTCTCATGGCCAACAAAATGCTAATCGATGCTTCGCATCCCGAGGAAACACGGGTCGTCGTCGTCAGAGGTAACCGCGTCGAGGAATTCGACTTCGAGGCGGCTAATAGAAAACAACTTCGCGGCAATATTTATCTTGCCAAAGTCACCCGGGTAGAACCCTCGCTTCAAGCCGCATTCGTTGAATATGGTGGAAATCGCCATGGTTTCTTGGCGTTTAGCGAAATTCACCCCGATTATTATCAAATTCCGGTTGCGGACCGCGAAGCCCTCTTGGCAGAGGATATGCGCGCGGATCGCGATGCGGATTTTGGCGATGATGACAAGCCTGCAAAAGCGCCAAAGCCTAACCGGACGCGCGGAAAGGCCAAAGAAGCCGCTGATGCCGAATCGGTAAGCTCGGAACCCGTCGAAGAAAGCGAAAGCGCTGAAACGGACGAGGCTGAGGCTGAGGCTTCGGCTGAAGGCAGTCATTCCGAAAATGGCGAAGGTCCGGTTGAAGTCGGCTCCGACGATGACCAGACGATCGAGCATGTTGGCGGTGGTGATGCTTTGGAAGACGTGCCGGAGCGTCCGCGCCAGTCGCGTCGTCAATATAAGATCCAAGAAGTCATCAAGCGTCGCCAGATCCTCCTTGTTCAAGTGGTCAAGGAAGAGCGTGGCAATAAAGGCGCGGCGCTCACGACCTACCTTTCGCTTGCAGGTCGTTATTCGGTGCTTATGCCGAATACGGGACGCGGCGGTGGCATTTCGCGCAAAATCACCAATATTGCCGACCGCAAGCGTCTGAAAGCCATTGCACAGGAGCTTGAGGTTCCGGATGGCATGGGGGTTATTCTGCGCACGGCGGGTGCCGCGCGGACCAAGCCTGAAATCAAGCGCGATTTTGAATATTTGATGCGTGCATGGGAAACCGTGTGCGAAACAACCTTGCAATCGACCGCGCCAACGCTTGTCTATGAAGAAGGTTCGCTCGTTAAGCGCGCTATTCGCGATCTCTATAATAAAGACATCGACGAAGTAATCGTAGCAGGCGAGGAATCCTATAAGGACGCCAAAGACTTTATGCGCATGCTCATGCCGAGCCATGCGAAGAATGTGAAGCCTTATCGCGAAACGACGCCGATTTTTGCCAAGTTTGGCGTTGAGGCGCAGTTGGATGCGATGTTCTCGTCGCAAGTGACGCTGAAATCGGGCGGCTATATCGTTATCAACCAGACGGAAGCGTTGGTGGCGATCGACGTTAACTCGGGCCGTTCAACGCGCGAGCATAATATCGAAGATACGGCGGTTCGGACCAATCTTGAGGCGGCCGATGAGGTTGCGCGCCAGTTGCGATTGCGCGATTTGGCGGGTCTTATCGTTATCGACTTCATTGATATGGAAGAAAACCGGAACAACCGCTCGGTCGAGAGGCGTCTCAAGGACGCGTTGAAAAACGATCGCGCGCGTATTCAGGTTGGACGGATATCGCCCTTCGGTCTGATGGAAATGTCGCGTCAGCGCATTCGCACGGGCGTTTTGGAAGGTTCAACCGTTGTGTGTCCGCATTGCGTCGGATCGGGAATGGTCCGGGCGACACCATCTGTCGCGCTGCATGTGTTACGTTCCGTTGAAGAACTCTTGCTGAAGAGCGCTACACATCACGTGACCGTTAAGGCGCGAGGCGATATTGCCCTCTACGTGCTCAATCAAAAGCGCATGCATTTGCGCAGCCTTGAGGAGACGTTCCTCGTCAATATTACGGTATTGGCCGATGATAGTTTGACGGGAACCCATCCGTTCAGCGTTGAACGCGGCGAGATTGTAATGCCTGGCGATGTGCAGATTGCGCGTCCGGTCAATCCAGCTGGTTTCATCCCTGTCGAAGAACCAGAGATCGACGAGGTTGAGGAGGAGATTGAGGAAGAAGAAGAAATCCTCGATCAGGACTCGTCCAGCGAAGAGGATGGCGAAGGGCGCGAAAGCCGTTCCAACGGCTCAAATGCCGACAGTGAGGGCGGTGAAGCGGGCAGACGTCGTCGTCGGCGTCGTCGCCGGCGCGGTGGCCAGAATGGTGAACGTCCTGTCGATGGATTAGCGCCAATGCCGCTTAATGCACCTCAACCCGTTGTTTCGGGCGCGCCCTTTACCGGTACGCATGTGATAGGCGAAGATGGCGAGATCGTCACTGAGCGGGAAGTAACGGATAAGCCAACGGGCGAGGGCGAGGCTGCGCGTCGCCGTCGTGGTCGCCGTGGTGGTCGCCGCAATGGCCGCCGCGATCGTCCGGAAGGTGAATTGGCTCTTGTCGGAGGCGAAGCGAGCGATGATGTTTCGAATGAAACGCATCAGCCCGAGCTAGCGGTCAGTGTGTCGGGTGCCGATGATACGGAAATTCCGGAGACCGTGAAGAAGGTTCGCGCGCCACGTAAACCACGCGCACCGGCGGCGAATCTAACGGCTGAGGTTCCAGCTCCGGTTATGGCTGAACCTGTGGTTGTCGCGGCACCTGAGCCCGTTGCAGCGCGCCTTCCCGAGCCGATTACAACCGAGCCCGTGGTGATCGCGGATCCCAATAAGCCCAAAAAGGGCGGTTGGTGGGCCAAAGCAAAGGCCACGCTCAGCGGCGAATAAGCCGATCTAACAACAAAAAGGCCGCGGGGAATGCTCCACGCGGCCTTTTTTATTGGCGTTGATGCAATTACTTCGCGACGATTTCTTTTGGCCCAAGGCGCTTGTCGAGATAGGTATCGACCACGGCCATCAGCTCGTCTGTTTTGTTTTCAAAGAAGTGATTAGCCCCTTCCACCGTCTGGTGTTCAAGCTGTATTCCCTTTTGGGTTTTCACCTTCTCGATGATTGGAATGACTTCTTTGGAGGGTGCCACGCGATCTTGCGAGCCGTGCACGAAGAGGCCGGATGACGGGCAGGGGGCGAGGAACGAGAAATCGAACCGGTTGGCAGGCGCCGCAATCGAGATAAAGCCCTCTATTTCCGGGCGACGCATCAAGAGCTGCATCCCAATCCAAGCGCCGAACGAGATGCCGGTAATCCAGCACGCACGCGCGTCGGGATTGATGGCTTGGGCCCAGTCAAGCGCCGACGCGGCATCGGATAATTCGCCGGAGCCATGGTCGAATGATCCTTGGCTGCGTCCAACGCCACGGAAATTAAACCGAAGCGTCGAGAATCCGCGCTCCAAAAACGAATAATACAGCGCATAAACGAGCGGGTTATTCATCGTTCCACCGAATTGCGGATGAGGGTGAAGGATGATCGCTATCGGCGCGCCCTTCGTCTTCGACTGGTTGTAGCGTCCCTCAATTCGTCCTGCTGGACCCGTGAATATGACCTCTGGCATTCCAATCCCCACCCTAAGCGCTGCTTTGCGCATCTCAAAACGTTCAAAAACGGGCAAATTGCTTGACTTGAGAAACTCTCGGCTTCACAACCCTTAGAATAATTCTAAGAGATGATCGCGGCAGTCAAACTGTATGTATCGGCTCTTAGCACGTTGTCTGGGGGCAATTGCAAGCTTTTCCCGCTTTCCTGATGGCGTTTCGGTAAATTCTTCTAGGTTGGGCTTAACGAGGCAAAAAGGTACGCTTTCCGATGGTATCTGTTTCGCGCCATTATCTTGACCACAATGCGACGTCGCCGTTGCGTCCGGAAGCGCGTGATGCGATTTTGGGCGCGTTGGATCAGGTGGGCAATGCCTCATCGGTGCATCAAGAGGGACGCAAAGCCCGCGGAACGATGGACAGGGCAAGGGACGCGATTGCAGCCCTTTGTGGTGCCTCGGCGCGAGACGTTATTTTTACGAGCGGTGGAACCGAAGCCAATGCGCTGGCTTTGACCCCCGGCATGCAGGTCGATGGAGCCCCAAAGCCCTTTACCCATTTATTGGTGAGTTCGGTCGAGCATGTCTGCGTTCTCGAAGGGCATCGCTTCAAGGTGGATTGCGTCTTAAGAATTAATGTCGATCCTTCGGGGCTGGTTTCGAAAGACCATCTCGAGTTGCTGTTGCAAGACATTGCAGAAACGGGCGGAAGAGCACTCGTTGCCATTCAGGCTGCGAATAATGAGACGGGTATCCTTCAACCAATTGCCGAATTGGCGATGCTGGTGCACCGATTTGGTGGGTTATTGCATTGCGATGCCGTTCAAATTGCCGGCAAATTATCGCTCGACCACATTACGGCCGGAGCCGACATGCTCGCGCTTTCCGCGCATAAGATCGGTGGACCACAAGGTGTGGGCGCGTTGATCCTGCGTTCGGGTGGAATTTCGATTGCGGATAAAATGTTCAGAGGTGGCGGCCAAGAGCGAGGCGCTCGCGCTGGCACCGAGAATGTGGCTGGCATTTCGGGATTTGGCGCGGCGGCAAGCGCTTGTTTGACGTCGCTTATGGAAAATTCCGCCGCCATGCTGCAATTGCGCGACCAAGCGCAGGCTTATTTGTTAGAGGCCGCACCGGATGCCGTTGTTTATGGCTCAGGCTTGGCTCGGTTACCGAATACATTGGCTTTCTCGGTTCCGGGACTAACGGCTGAAACGGCCTTAATGGGGTTTGATCTCGGCGGCGTGGCGTTATCGTCTGGTTCCGCCTGTTCGTCCGGCAAGGTCAAGAAGTCGCATGTGCTTGAAGCCATGGGCGTTTCAAACGATATGGCGGCCTGCGCCCTCCGGCTAAGTTTCGGTTGGACAAGCACGAAAGCCGATCTAGAAGGCTTCCGAGCCGTATTAGATAAAATGGTAAGACAAAGGAAGACGAACGCCCGCGCGGCGTGATATATTTTGGATAAGCTGGACGCCAGGCCCTTGAAGCCGGTATGTCGGGAGAGTTGAATGGTAGCGGTAAAAGAGACCGTCGAGCAGGTTAAAGAGCTCGATGTTGACCAGTACAAATATGGATTTTCGACCGATTTGGAGGTCGACAAAGCCCCTAAAGGCTTATCCGAAGATATTGTACGTTTTATTTCCGCAAAGAAGGGCGAGCCGGAATGGATGCTTGAATGGCGTCTGGACGCGTATCGCCGCTGGCTGACCATGACGGAGCCGAATTGGGCCCGCGTACACTATCCTAAAATCGATTTTAACGATTCCTATTACTATGCAGCGCCGAAAAAGAATGCCGCTCCAAAGACCTTGGATGAGGTCGATCCTGCGATTCTTGATGCTTATAAGAAACTTGGCATACCGCTGCGCGAGCAAGAAATATTAGCAGGCGTGCAAACCTCGAAGGTTGCCGTCGACGCGGTGTTTGATAGCGTCTCGGTGGTAACCACCTTCAAGGAAGAATTGAAAAAGGCCGGCGTCATTTTTTGCTCGATTTCGGAAGCCATCAAAGAACATCCGGAATTAGTAAGAAAATATCTCGGCTCGGTTGTACCTGTAACGGATAATTATTACGCCACATTGAATTGCGCGGTGTTTACCGATGGCTCCTTTGTGTACATCCCGGAGGGTGTGCGTTGCCCGATGGAATTGTCGACTTATTTCCGGATTAACGAAAAGAATACCGGCCAGTTTGAGCGCACGTTGATTATTGCAGAGAAAGGCTCTTATGTGAGCTATCTCGAAGGCTGCACGGCGCCACAACGCGATGAAAACCAATTGCATGCCGCTGTCGTGGAGCTTGTCACGATGGACGATGCCGAGATTAAATATTCAACCGTGCAAAATTGGTATCCGGGCGATGCCGATGGCAAAGGTGGCATTTATAATTTCGTGACCAAGCGGGGCGATTGCCGGGGCGCCAATTCAAAGATCAGTTGGACACAGGTCGAGACCGGTTCCGCCATTACGTGGAAATATCCAAGCTGCATTTTGCGGGGTGATAATTCACGCGGCGAATTTTATTCCATCGCGGTTTCGAATGGCATGCAGCAAGTCGATAGTGGCACCAAGATGATCCATCTGGGCAAGAATACGACGAGCCGTATTATCTCAAAGGGTATATCGGCTGGTCGGTCACAAAATACCTATCGTGGTCAGGTATCGGCCCATCGCAAGGCATCGAATGCGCGTAATTTCACCAATTGTGACTCGCTGTTGATTGGCGAGCAATGTGGTGCTCATACGGTGCCTTATCTCGAGAGCAAGAATGCGAGTGCGGTTTTTGAGCATGAGGCAACGACATCGAAAATCTCAGAAGAACAGATGTTTTATTGCCGTCAACGCGGACTGTCTGCCGAAGAAGCTACAGCCTTGATCGTCAATGGTTTCGTGAAAGATGTGCTGCAGCAATTGCCTATGGAATTTGCTGTTGAAGCACAAAAGCTCATCTCGATCAGCCTTGAAGGCAGCGTTGGTTAATCACAATTCCGCAATCGGCTGCTGCCGATCTCGTGCGATATGTTACATGAAGTAGGGCTAGGCATATGTTAGAAATTCGCAATCTCCACGTCGCTATTGAAGACGGATCGAAGAAGATCCTCAACGGTCTTGATCTGACCATTCACAATGGTGAAGTCGCTGCCATTATGGGGCCGAATGGTTCGGGAAAGTCGACGCTTTCTTATGTGATTGCAGGCAAGCCTGATTATGAAATTTTAGACGGCGAAATTTTGCTCGACGGTGAAAATCTTCTCGAAATGGAAGCTGATGCACGGGCTGCGGCAGGCGTCTTTTTGGCGTTTCAATATCCGCTGGAAATTCCAGGCGTCGCAACCATGACTTTTCTAAAGGCCGCTATGAATGCGCAGTCGCGGGCGCGCGGTGAGGGCGAATTAAAAACGCCGGACTTTATGCGTCGCGTCAAGTTGGGTGCAGAGAAGCTAGGCATTCCTCAAGAGATGCTGCGTCGCGGGTTGAATGTCGGATTTTCTGGCGGCGAAAAAAAGCGTATGGAAATTTTGCAGATGGCCCTTCTTGAGCCATCCATCGGCATTTTGGATGAGACGGATTCAGGTCTTGATATTGACGCGTTGAAGATTGTCTCTGAAGGCGTGAATGCCTTGCGCTCGGCTGATCGTTCTTTCCTTGTGATTACGCATTACCAACGCCTCTTAAATTACATTGTTCCCGATACCGTGCATGTAATGTCGAAGGGACGCATCGTTAAGACGGGCGGTAAGGAATTGGCTTTGGAACTCGAAGCCAATGGATATGCCGATTATGTTTCTGACGTTGCGGCTTGAGGATTAAAGAATGGCAAGCGTAACGCCCCTTAAAACGGCTGCTGAATTATCGCTTCTCGCTCAAGCGGAAGGAAGCAAATCTGTCCGGCAGAATTCTTTCGCCCGCTATGCGGCTAAGGGGCTGCCGCATCGCCGCGTTGAAGCCTATCATTACACGGATATACGAGCCCTTTTGAAGGACGCACCTGCGCCCGCCCAGAAGGCTGGAGTGGCACCGACCCACTTTGCATTCAACGAGATTGATGCATGTGTTATCACGCTCATTGATGGGCAGTTGACGGCTGTGCCAACCAACCCTTTGGCTGGTGTGTCAATGAACATCAGCGATGAGGTGCCGGACGACGGACTGGCTGCTCGTTCGGTATTCCCATCGGATGGTGATCCGATCATTGCGCTGAATGCTGCTTTTGTTCATCGGACTTTACGGATTGTGATCGATGCAGGTTGTGCGATTGAGAAACCTGTCCTTCTTCGCTGCATCACAGCGGGCGCTGTATCCGCCTATAGCCGTGTGGTTGTCGAGGTGGCGAATGGTGCCTCTATGACTTTGATCGAGTGTCACGAATGTGCATCGGGCGGATTGACGAATAGTGTTGTTGAAATTGCTGCGGGCGACGATGTTTCAGTCGAGCATATTCGCGTTAATCTGGGTGATGAAAGCGCGACCGTTTTAACCAGTTTTGGTGGCCGCATAGGTGCACGTAGCGCGTTGACAAGTGGAAATTTTGTAACAGGCGGTGCGTTGTCACGCCATCAGGTATTTTTGCGGTTTGAAGGGGAAGGCGCCACGGCAACAATTTCTGGAGCAGCGTTGCTAAAGGACCGTCAGCAGGCAGATACTACATTAGTGGTTGATCATTCCGTTCCCGAATGCGTAAGCCGCGAACACTTTGCTCACGTGCTAGATGGTGAAGCAACCGGGGTGTTCCAAGGCAAAATCATTGTGCGCCCGCATGCACAAAAGACGGATGGAAAAATGATGAGCCGCGCCGTTTTACTGGCCGATGGTGCGACCATGAACAATAAACCCGAACTCGAAATTTTTGCGGATGATGTTCAATGCGGCCATGGCGCAACCGTTGGCGCACTTGATGATGATCTTCTGTTTTATCTCCGTGCACGCGGTTTGCCAAAGCCAGAGGCGGAAGCCTTGATGCTACAGGCCTTTGTTGGCGAAGCCTTGGAAATGATTGCGCATGACGGAATGCGGGAACGGCTTGAATGGCTTTCGGAAACGTGGCTTAAAGCGCGCGGGTGAGGATTTAAAACGAGATGGCTTCCGTTACACCCTTTGATGTCCATAAGATTAGAGCGGATTTTCCAATCCTTTCTAAAACGGTTTATGGAAAGCCGCTTGTCTATCTCGATAATGCAGCGTCGGCGCAAAAGCCTAAATCGGTATTGGACCGAATGGTCTATGCGTATGAGAATGAGTACGCGAATGTCCATCGCGGGTTGCATTATATGGCTAATGCCGCGACTGAAGCTTTTGAACATGCGCGTGAAACCGTTCGCGTTTTCATCAAAGCTGAATCGACGGACGAGATTATTTTTACGCGTAATGCTACTGAGGCGATGAATCTTGTCGCTTCGAGCGTGGGGCAAATGGTTTTAAAGCCAGGCGATGAAATTATCCTCTCCATTATGGAGCACCATTCCAATATTGTGCCATGGCATTTTCATCGGGAGCGCAGTGGAGCCGTTATTAAATGGATCCCATGTGACGATGATGGCAATCTGGATATGGATGCCTACGAGAAATTAATCACACCACGCACCAAGATTGTTGCTGTGACTCAGATGTCCAATGCGCTCGGAACGATCAATCCGATTGCCGATATTATTCGCATCGCTCATGCGCATGGTGCTTTGGTGATGGTCGACGGGTGTCAAGGATCGGTTCATTTAGAAACCGATGTGCGGGCACTCGATGCTGATTTTTACTGCTTCACGGGTCATAAGCTCTATGGGCCGACGGGTATCGGTGTTGCCTATGGCAAGCGTGAGCTTTTGGCCAAGATGCCGCCCTTTAACGGGGGCGGTGAAATGATCAATGTGGTCACGACGGATACGGTCACGTATAATGAACCGCCCCATCGTTTTGAAGCCGGTACGCCGCCAATTGTTCAGGCGATTGGGTTGGGTGCCGCCCTTGATTATATGAATAATATTGGTCGTTCAGCGATCGCAGCTCAGGAAGATGTGTTGCGCGACTATGCGATGCAGCGTTTGGGTGAGATGAATTCGCTTCGCATCATTGGGCGCGCCCGCAACAAAGGCGCGATTGTCTCCTTCGAGATGAAAGGCGCGCACGCGCATGATGTGGCAACGATTATTGATCGGTCCGGTGTTGCGGTGCGTGCCGGCACCCATTGCGCGCAACCTCTGCTGCAACGCTTCGGCGTGACATCGACGTGCCGCGCGTCATTTGCCTTTTACAACACGGTCGAGGAGGTTGATCTATTGGTCAACGCTCTGCGCAAGGCCGAAGCCATGTTTGCTTGAGGAGTTCCAGCATGAATGATGTACCCCAACCGCTGGAAGAGACGCCAAACAAGCCGGAGATTGGTGCGACGACAGCATTGCCGCCGGAAGAAATAGATCGTTTGACGGATGATATTATAGCGGCATTGAAGACGGTTTATGATCCAGAAATTCCATCGGATATTTATGAGCTTGGACTGATTTATCGGATCGCGATTGATGATAGCCGTAAAGTGGATATCGATATGACGTTAACGGCACCGGGGTGCCCCGTGGCCGGCGAAATGCCGGGTTGGGTAGAAACAGCCGTCAGTACGGTTGCGGGTGTGCAGGCGGTTGAAGTGAAGATGGTATTTGATCCGCCATGGGATCAATCGCGCATGTCGGATGAGGCCAAAGTTGCACTCGATATGTGGTGACGATGACGCATGACGATCTCTACGAGCTTTTTCGTCCCTTTGCGCCTGTCGCGCTGAAGCGTATGTTTGGCGGGACGAGCGTTTATGTCGATGGACGTATTGTTGCCATTGAGGTTGACGGGGTTTTGTATTTGAAGGCCGACGCGGTGACCGAGCGGCGTTTTGAGGAGGAGGGATTAAAGCCCTTTACCTATCAGGCCAAAGGCAAAACCATGACGATGCGCTATTATCAAATGCCGGATGAGGCCTATGAGGACCCCGATGCCTTTCGGCCATGGTTTCGCTTGGCCAAAGAAGCGGCTGACCGCGCGCCCTTGGTAAAAAAGAAGGCCTCACACTGACGCCCCTTACAATTGGCGCGAACAGTGTTACATTAGGATTGCAATCATCTTCCGGGCCTTGAACCCGGTAGGGGAGTAGGACAATGGCACTGCCAAAATTCAAAATTATGTCGCTGACCGATGCGGCCGCGGATCGGATCCGTGAAATTATGACCAATGCCGAAAAGCCCATCGCTGCCATAAAGGTCGGCGTGAAAAATGGCGGCTGTGCGGGTATGGCCTACACCATTGATTATGCCGAGAGTATTACGCCCGGCGAGGACGTCGTCGAGGAAAAGGGTGTTAAGGTCGTTATCGACCCGAAAGCGCTGATGTTTCTGATCGGCACCGAGATGGATTTTAAAACCGACCGCTTTGCGAGCCAATTCGTGTTCAATAACCCGAATGAAACCTCAGCCTGCGGTTGCGGCGAGAGCGTTGCGATTACGCCCGTTGATTTAGAAGCTGCCCACGCTTCGGCGTGAGCCGTCCTTTATCCTTTAAGCTTCGTCGAGCGCATCATAAAGCCCGGCATATGATCGCCAAGACCTTTCGGCGTTGGGCCGTCATCTTCTTGATGGTGGCGACGCGGCGGGTGAGCTGGGCGATCTTGCCGAACCGGGCGGTCTTCGCGAGCGGGACGGGGCTCGCGGGGTGGACGAGCTTCTTGCACGGAAGGTGCAGTATTTTCTTCCGTGTGGTCCGAATGCGTTGGACGTTCAGGCTTGCTAGCACGACGCGAATGTCCGCCCGTTGGCTTTTCACGCCCGCCGCTGCGTCCACGCTCCGGACGAGGGGCTTCTTCAAATTTGGCATCCGCTAAGCTTGGTCCAAGCCAAGGGATCGAACGCTTAATCATTGCCTCGATGGCGGCGAGGCTTTTGTCGTCCGCAGACGTAATGATCGTGTAAGCCGTTCCAAGCCGTCCGGCACGGCCTGTTCGACCGATCCGGTGGACGTAGTCTTCGGCGTGATGGGGGGCATCAAAATTGAAGACGTGGCTGACATCCGGAATATCGAGCCCGCGGGCGGCAACATCGGAGGCTACAAGATACTGCGTTGTTCCGGCCCTGAAGCCATCAAGAGCTACGGTCCGTGCCCGCTGATCCATATCGCCATGGAGGGCCGCGACGCTAAACCCATGCTTTTCGAGGGATTTCCAAACGATCTGCACGTCGGATTTGCGATTGCAGAAAATAATGCCGTTTTTTACATCGACGGCTTCGCGCATTAAACGGCGAAGCGTTTCGCGCTTTTCGGCCGCGTGATGGGGTGCAGCGACGAGCAGCTGGGTAATGGTGTCGGCCGTCGTGGACTGACGCGCAATCTCGATCCGTTCAGGATTATGCAGGAAGGCTTCCGTAATACGCTGAATTTCAGGCGGCATCGTTGCGGAGAAAAACAGTGTTTGCCGTGTAAAGGGCACCATTTTGCAGATGCGCTCAATATCGGGGATGAAGCCCATATCAAGCATCCGGTCGGCCTCGTCGATTACAAGGATTTCGATGCCGGTGAGCAGAAGTTTGCCGCGCTCAAAATGGTCGAGCAGCCGGCCAGGTGTCGCAATGAGGACGTCAACGCCACGGGCGATCTTGATGTCCTGATCGCCAAACGACACGCCACCAATAAGCAGAGCGACATTCAGCTTTTGGCCTGAGCCATATTTGGTGAAGCTTTCTTCAACTTGCGCCGCCAATTCCCGTGTCGGCTCCAAGATCAGCGTTCGCGGCATGCGCGCCCGGGCGCGCCCTTGCTCCAAAAGCGTGATCATCGGAAGCGTGAAGGCTGCTGTTTTCCCCGTTCCTGTTTGGGCGATGCCAAGCACATCCTTGCGCTCTAGCACACGGGGAATGGCCATTTCTTGAATGGGGGTAGGTTGGGTGTAGCCGGATGCGGTTACAGCTTCGAGTACTTTGGGGCTAAGGCCAAGTTCGCTAAAATTCATTGTGCTATTGCCGCCTCTCAGTCGCGGCGACCGGCCAGACGTGGCGGGCTTTCAGGGTCAAATCGATCCAATTTCGTGCCGGATCATAGGTCCATAAGCCCCAAAGTCAACTTATTCAGACCGCAAGAGATTCAAACGTTATCCCTTGTCCCGCATAATGCGGGATTTTTCGCGATCCCAATCGCGTTTTTTGGATGTTTCGCGCTTATCAGCCGCGTTTTTGCCCTTGGCCAACGCGATTTCTACTTTGGCGCGGCCTTGATCATTGAAATAGATTTTGAGGGGAACGATGGTCATTCCCTCCCTTTGTACCGCGCCAATCAATTTATTGACCTGCCGTTTATGCAAAAGCAGTTTCCGCGGGCGTTTCGTCTCGTGATTGAATTGATTGGCCTGCAAATATTCTGGAATATAGGCATTGACCAGAAAAAGCTCGCCATTTCGCTCAGCGGCATAGCTGTCGCCAATCGTTGCTTTGCCGGCTCGCAGCGATTTGATTTCGGTTCCCGCTAAAGCGATGCCCGCCTCATAGACATCGGAAACGGCATATTCGAACCGCGCTTTGCGATTTTCGGCCGCGATCTTCCGGTTTAGATTCACTTTTTCAACCATGACCGGAATATGGGTCCTTTTAGCCGTTGATCAAGCCAGCATGCAGCATAGCCGACTTGATAATCGCCTTTGTTGCCGCTGTTACGGGTACAAGCGGCAAGCGTACTTCTTCATTGCCGCGTCCCAAGAGGGCGAGACCCGCTTTGGCACCCGCTAGGCCTGGTTCAACAAAAATAGCTTGATCGAGGGGCACGAGCTTATCTTGCAGGGCCAAGGCTTTTGCCGTTTCGCCCGCAAGGGCTGCTGCCATGCGCTCGGACGATAGTTTTGGAGCGACATTGGCGATGACCGAGATGGTTCCATGGGCACCACAGGCAACCGATGGCAAGGCGATGATATCGTCTCCTGAAAGCTGGACAAAATCCGGCCCCAAGGCCTGGCGCTGCTGCGAAATACGCGCGACGCTTCCTGTCGCATCCTTCACACCTGCGATGTTTTTAAGCTCATAGAGGCGCTTCATCGTGTCGATGGACATATCAACCACGGAGCGGGGCGGAATGTTATAAATGTAAATCGGTATACCGATGGCATCGTTTACCGCCTTGAAGTGCTGATAAAGGCCTTCTTGGTTCGGCTTGTTGTAATAGGGCGTGACCACGAGGACGGCTGCAGCGCCTGCCTTCTCAGCATGACGGGCAAGGTCAATAGCCTCGGCGGTATTGTTGGAACCGGCGCCGGCCATGACCGGCACGCGGCCATTGGCGGCTGCGATACAGGCTTCGACGACCTGTTTGTGCTCGATATGGGAAAGGGTAGGGCTTTCACCCGTGGTGCCGACCGGAACAAGCCCTGTTGAGCCTTGTTCAATCTGCCAATCCACATGGGCCCGAAAAGCGGCCTCATCAAATGCGCCATTCTTAAACGGCGTGATCAGAGCAGGAATTGAACCTCTGAAGACTGGACCCTTGGACATGCGAGCGGCTCCCGAAACGTTTTATTTATCCGATGGCCAAGACACATAACGGCTTCCTGGCCGTTGGGGAAGAGGCGTGGCCATGGCCTTGCCTTATTTATCGCTATCGTTTGCCATAGCGCGAATCGGTTAAAGCCGATGGAGAAGCAGGGTGGGCTTGTGGCAGATCGATTGATAAACGGCTTAAGAAGTATTTTAGCGCTGCTCGTGCTTGAACTGGCGCTGATCTATCCGTGCTGGGCTCAATTGGCGGGGTTGGATGGGTTAAAGCCAGATTCTTCAACCCTTTCGCTGATGAAGAATGCGATTGTTTCCTACCGTGCGGGCGATTTGGCTGCGGGCGATCAATTGGCTGGGACCATCAATGACCCACTGGCCAAGATCAGTTTGGAATGGGTTGCGCTGCGCACGGCGCAGGAAAAAGCCGGATTTAACCGGATCAATGAATTTCTTTCCAATAATCCGGATTGGCCGACGCTTCAGCTTATTCGCAAAAAGGGTGAGGAGGCGCTTTATAACGAACCACGCGACGACGCGGCGGTGTTGGCCTATTTTAAAGCACGCGCGCCTTTAACGCCTACGGGACGGTATTTGTTGGCCGCAAGTTTAAAAGCAGCTGGGCGCGTCAAGGAAGCCTCGGACACGATCCGCAAGTCATGGCGTGAAGATAATTATCCGAGCGATGTCGAAGCCGAAATCATGGATCGTTTTAAGGACGATTTGACCGAGGCCGATCATCGCGAGCGGATGGATAATCTCTTGTTTGCCGAGAATTGGGCGGCAGCCCAACGTGCGGCGGAATGGGCGGGCGGGGATTCTTTGACGCTTGCTAAAATCAGGATCGCCGTCGGCAAGCGCGCACCTGATGCTGAAAAACTTTTGCAGGCCGCATCGCCTTCTATCAAAAAAGAACAGGGCTATATATTATCGGAAGCACAATTTTTGCGCCGAAATGATCGGTTGCCGGAAGCCGCGGCGGCTTTGGCTAAATTACCCACGACAGTAACACCGTTCCGGCCGGATGATTGGTGGGTTGAGCGCCGGGTATTGATCCGCCGCTTGGCGGAAATCGGACGCGCCGATTTGGCGCTGGATGTTGCAAAACAACATCTCGGTATATCTTCCAGCAATCTTTATGATGCCGCTTTTACACAAGGTTGGCTTGCGCTGGATTTTTTAAAAGATGGCGCAAAGGCAGAAGCTTATTTTGCTGAGGCTGAACAAAGAGCGGCAAGTGATACGCTTAAATCGCGAGCGGCCTATTGGCAGGGGCTTGCCTTAGAAGCGCAGGGGAAGTCGGGCAAAGAAGCTTTTCAACGCGCTTCCAAATCGCCATTGCTTTACTACGGGCAATTGGCGCGGATGAAGATGGGGGGTGCTGAACTTGTTTTTCGCGCAACGCCCGAGCCTGATCTGACGCACGCGGCTTCGGTGCTTGGATTTAAGGCGATTGTTTATTTAATGGAAGCAGGTGGCAATGAGTTTGCGGCAACGCTTGCGTCCGATGTTGCCATGAAATTACCCGATGCACCTGCGCTTTCGGCGCTTGCTGCAATGGGTCGCGATTATGGTGATATTAGGCTTGTAACCATTGCGGGTAAGGCTGCTTTACAACGTGGGTTCGCGTTTGATCTTGATGCTTGGCCTGTCGACGGTTTTCCAATGCCTTCCGAGCCCGCGGCAGAGCCTTCTCTTGCCTACGCTATTGCACGACAAGAAAGTTCTTTCGATCCGATGGCGCTCTCGCCTGTTGGTGCGCGCGGCTTGATGCAATTAATGCTCCCTACGGCGCAAGAGACGGCGCGCAAGAATAAGATTGCTTTTGCACCGGAGCGTTTGACTGCTGATGCGGCCTATAATGTTGCAATCGGAACGGCGCATTTGGGTGAGTTGGTCGAGTATTGGAACGGCTCTTATATTCTTGCTATTGCCTCTTATAATGCGGGTGCGGGCAATGTGAAAAAATGGATCGCGGCCAATGGTGACCCTCGGGATGTTGGCGTCGATCCGGTACGTTGGATCGAGCGAATTCCTGTTTCCGAAACGCGGTTTTATGTTCAGCGTGTGATGGAGAATTTGGAGATTTATCGCGCCCGGATAAACGGTGAATTCACAAGCACACTGCTTGATGATCTGAAGCGTGGCAGCATTCAATAGACGCTTGAAGGGAGCTTGCATGTCTGACGCGGAATTTCTCGACCTTTTTATGCCATCGAGCGATGGAATTCGGCTTCATGCGCGGATCTATGGCTCGGATAATGGCAACGCTGTTCCTGTTGTCTGTTTGCCGGGACTTACGCGGAACGCCCATGATTTTCATGATTTGGCTATGCGTGTTTCCGCTAATGAATTAAGGCGACGCATAATTGTGATCGAGTATCGTGGCCGCGGGCAATCCGAGCGCGATCCGGATTGGCGCCATTATACGGTCGCCGTAGAGGCGACCGATATTCGACAAATGCTTAAAGCACTGCGCATAACCCGGGCCATTTTTGTGGGTACATCGCGTGGCGGATTGATTACGATGGCACTGGCTGCGACCGCACCGCAGCTGATCAAAGCCTGTGTCTTAAACGATATCGGACCCGTGATTGAGACAGGTGGTTTGCAGCGCATCGCGTCCTATGTTGGCAAGGGTACCATGCCGAAGGATTGGGATGAGGCCGTCAATCGGTTGAAAGGATCCAATACCGAGTTTACGGATTTAAGCGACGAGGAATGGCAAGCTTTTGCACGCTCGGTATTTGCCGAGCAGGACGACGGACGACTAGTGCTTTCTTATGATCCAGCGATTGGAAACTCTCTCGCTGCGATTGATTTTACAAAGCCTTTTCCGAGCGCTTGGCCGTTGTTTGAATTGCTGAAAATATATCCCGTTCTAACGCTGCGGGGTGAAAATTCTGATCTGTTGTCGGACGCGACTTTGGCTGAAATGAAACAGCGGCACAGGACTATGGAGATGTTAGTTGTGCCTCGTGAGGGACACGCACCTTTTGTGGGACGAGAGCACACGGCGAGAGCGATAGAGGATTTTGTAGAGAGGGTTGGATAATAGTTATCGTATCATTGAGATGTCAGGCCTTCGACAACTAACGAGATATTATCTCTATTCGCCTAGATGCCCGGCTTTGTCGCGCTTGGTAGCCATGTAATGCACGTTCGCACTGGTTTCGCGGCCGAAGATGCGTTTGTGGGCAGCCACCTCAATGCCAGAGCGGCGCAGGCTTGCGATTTTTTCGGGATTATTGGTCAAGAGCGTTACGCGATTAACGCCCAATTGGCGCAGCATCTCGGCGGCGAAGTCGAAGCCGCGCTGGTCCATATCGAAGCCCAAAACTTCGTCGGCCTCATAGGTATCAAGACCTTTGGCTTGGAAAGCATAAGCGCGGATTTTGTTGGCGATGCCGTTGCCGCGGCCTTCTTGATCGAGATACAGCAAGACGCCGCCGCCATTCTCGCCCATCCATTTGACGGTTTCGCGCAATTGATCGCCGCAATCGCATTTCAATGAACCAAAGAGATCGCCCGTTAAGCAAGCCGAGTGCAGACGGGTTGGCACGGCTGTTTCTAAATCTGGAGATCCGACGATAATTGCCACTTGATCGCGCAGTCCCTCGCCGCCGCGAAACACGACGAATTCGGTCAACGATGCCCCTTCAAGCGGCACGGGCGCGCGGGAGACGATGGAAAGGTGGGTTGCGGCGTGGCGCCGATATTGCTCAATCGCCTCGGCGCGGATGGATTGGATCGCTTCCCCTGCAATCGACGGCGTGGTGAGCGGTACGACAATGATGGCGGGAATGAGAAGCGCCAGTGCCGCCAGTTCCAGACCCGCGCGATCAATGACGCTGGTTGCCCCAACCGGTGCATCGGCGCGGGCATCAAGGCGCAAGGCGAGGGTGGCAATGCGTTCTTGATCGAGACGGGGGAGGGCTATTGCGCCTGCCGTCTGCCGCTCAACGCCAAGCCGACGAAGACGAGGCGCGGTTAAAACCAAATGGGCTTTGTTGTCGGCATGGTCAGCGAGGCTTTTGGCCAGGTCACCGCCGACTGATTCAACGCCCGCAATTAGTCCGGTGCGGTCATCGTCGGTTATGATAACGGCGCGGCCCGCGCGCAGTTCCGCAATCGCGCGTTCAACCGATAAATGGTCAAAATCATCGATGAGGCGTGAACGGCGTTGTTTCATGCGGAAATTACCCCTTAACGACCCAACATAAGCATTCCTAAAGGTGAAGTCTATGCGTTGATGGCGTCGCGTGATTGCCAATTTGCCAGATCGGCATGGCGATATTGCACAGAGGAGCAGGTTAGACTTAGTTGATCGCGCGCCGAATGGCGGCAAAAACATCGTGGAACATCTTGGTCGTCAAAACGCCCGTATTCGTATTGTAGCGCGAGCAATGATAGCTGTCGTAAACGACGAGACCATTGATAGCGTGTTGAGCGCCATGCGCGAATTTATAGGCGGCAAGCGGAACACCAAGGGCCCGTAAAACGCTGTCATGCGATATTTTGCCTAACGCCAATATGCCCCGAAGAGCCGGCATGGCCGCCATCGTATTAATCAGAAAAGGACGGCACGCGGCGATTTCGGCGGGCGTTGGCTTATTTTCCGGAGGTACACAGCGCACAGCATTGGTGATCAAGCAATTGACGAGCTCAAGACCATCATCGGGCCGGGCGTCAAATTGGCCTGTCGCGAACCCAAATTCAAGCAGGGTGGAATATAGGAGATCGCCAGCGTAATCGCCGGTGAAGGGGCGGCCTGTTCGGTTGGCGCCTTTTAATCCAGGCGCCAATCCGACGATCAACAGCTTCGCGGTTGGAAGGCCGAAGGATGGCACAGGTCCGTTGTGCCATTCCGGCCAAGACGAGCGAGCGGTTTCGCGGAAGGCAACCAAGCGCAGGCAGATTGGACAATTATGGCTGGGTTCCAGCGCTTTTTGGACGGCTGGCACGTGTCATTCACCTTAAAACAGATGGATCGCGTTATAGATCGTCATCGTCATCGTCGCGCGGTTCTGTCGCACGTGCTGGCCGATCGGTCGATTCCCGTCCGATACGAGGCAAAAGCTGTATGATATCAATGAATTCATCCGCCTGACGGCGCAACTCATCGGCCACCATGGGAGGATTCGAGCTAATCGTGGAGACAACGGACACTTTAACGCCGCGACGTTGAAGGGCTTCAACGAGCGAACGAAAATCGCCATCGCCGGAAAAAATGATGGCCTTATTGATATAAGGCGCAAGCTCAAGGGCATCGATCGCGAGTTCGATATCCATGTTTCCTTTAACTTTGCGCCGCCCGGCTGAATCCACAAACTCTTTCGTTGGCTTTGTGACGACCCGGTAGCCGTTATAGTCAAGCCAATCAATCAGAGGGCGAATTGAAGAATATTCCTGATCTTCAATAAGGGCGGTATAGTAAAACGCCCGCACGAGATAGCCTTGCGTTTGATATTCTTTCAATAATCGCTTGTAATCAATATCAAATCCAAGTGATTTTGCCGTTGCGTAAAGATTTGCGCCATCAATGAATAAGGCAATACGTTCAGAATTCGGCATTATACAATCTTTCTTTTTTAAAATCGGTGAAGTTGATACTTCATCCCTTAAAATAACTTTGTTTTATATAAATGTAACTTTACCAAATATAGTCCGATTGAAACAACCTAAGATTATTATCAAACCATCGATACAGTTTATAGTTGATTTTTAATCTTTCCATTATTGCTTCGTCAAGCAAGAGCCTGACCCTATTTTAGGGTGTTTTTGGTGTCAGCTATCGAAAAAATCCCGTTCATGATGGGAAACTCTTTCAAAAATATTGCACCTTACGATTACGGCGCGAGAAAAACTTGCGTCTGGAAGCGAGCGAGTGTATCAGACGCTTCATCTCCCGCCACATACTAATAGGAGACTGGGCTACCATGGCTCGCGTCACCGTTGAAGATTGCATTGAAAAAGTTGATAACCGCTTCGAGCTCGTGTTGCTCGCAAGCCATCGGGCCCGCATGATTTCTGCCGGCTCGCCGCTAACTATTGACCGCGACCGCGACAAAAATCCTGTCGTGGCTTTGCGGGAAATCGCGGATTCCACCGTTTCGCCGGAAGATCTCAAGGAAGATTTGATCCATTCGCTGCAAAAGCATGTCGATGTCGACGAGCCTGAGGCAGCCGCTGTGCCGATGATCGGTGGCGGCAATATGGCCAGCTCTGGATCGGACGACTCGGTAGAGTTCGACCGGATGACGGAAGAAGACTTGCTTCGCGGCCTGGACGGCTTGGTGCCGCCTGCTGGTTCGGCGGACGACGATAACGACTGATCCGGACGACTTCGGTCTCCATTTTAAAGCCCGGCCGGATAACCGCCGGGCTTTTTTATTAGCATTATGTTTATCTTCGCCTTGCGATAACAGATCGAAAGCGGGATAGTTTTCGACATGATGCGACAATATGAACTGGTAGATCGGGTAAAAGCCTATAATCCAGGTACGGATGAGGCGCTGCTTAACCGCGCCTATGTTTACGCCATGCGGGCCCATGGCAGCCAAAAGCGGGCATCGGGTGCCCCCTATATTTCGCATCCCCTCGAAGTTGCGGCTATTTTAACCGAGTTAAAACTCGATGACGCGACGATCGTTGCTGCTTTATTGCACGACACAATCGAAGACACGGAAACAACGCGTGAAGAGATAGATCGGCTTTTTGGATCCGATATTGGCCAGTTGGTCGACGGTTTGACGAAAATTCAGAAGCTTGATCTGGTTTCTAAGAAAGCGGCTCAGGCCGAAAATCTCCGGAAATTACTTCTCGCGATCGCCGATGATGTACGCGTGCTGCTGATCAAATTGGCAGATCGGTTGCACAATATGCGGACCCTGCAATTTATGGCCGAGTCCAAGCGCGCCCGGATTGCGGAAGAGACCTTGGATATTTATGCGCCGTTGGCTGGCCGCATGGGTATGCAGGATCTTCGCGAAGAACTCGAAAGCCTGTCCTTCCGCCACTTAATGCCGGATGCCTATACGGCGATCAGGCAGAGGCTGGATGAAATGGGTCCGAAAAGCGGCCCCTTGATCGAGCGGATTGAAAACGAACTCACCCAAAAATTAGCTGCTTCCGGAATTAAGGCTCAAGTTAAGGGGCGTTTGAAACGTGCTTATTCCATTTGGAAAAAGATGGAACGGAAATCGGTGTCCTTTGAGCAATTATCGGACATTTTTGGATTCCGAATTGTTGTCGATACGGTAGCCGATTGTTACGCGGCGCTTGGCATTGTGCATACGACGTGGTCAAGCGTACCGGGCCGGTTTAAGGATTACATTTCGACGCCCAAGCAAAATGATTATCATTCATTGCACACAACAGTCGTTGGGCCTGGACGGCAGCGCGTTGAATTGCAAATTAGAACGGCTGAAATGGACCGTATCGCGGAATATGGCATTGCGGCCCACGCGCTCTATAAGGATCCGGACGGCAAAGATTATGCGGATGGAAAAGTGCGCGAGAGCAATGCCTATGCCTGGCTTCGCCGAACACTTGAAACCTTGGCGGAAGGCGATAATGCCGAAGAGTTTTTGGAACATACTAAACTCGAACTTTTCCACGATCAGGTATTTTGTTTCACACCGAAGGGCCGACTGATTGCGCTTCCGCGAAATGCAACGCCGATCGACTTTGCTTATGCGGTCCATACCGATGTTGGCGATACGGCGGTAGGCGCAAAAGTGAACGGTGCGCTTGTTCCGCTTGTAACCACGCTCCGCAACGGCGACGAGGTTGAAATTGTTCGGGCGGAAGGGCAGACGCCACCATCGGCTTGGGAAGAGATTGTTGTTACCGGCAAGGCTCGCTCGGCTATCCGGCGGGCGACGCGCGTGGCGGTGAGAAATCAATATGCCGGTCTCGGACAGCAAATCATCGAGAGAGCGTTTGAACGCATCGGTAAAGTCTATTCCGAAGAGCGGTTGAAATTGGCTTTGCCAAGATTAGCACGTTCGTCGCATGAAGATGTGCTGGCCGCTGTTGGCCGCGGCGAAATGTATTCGGGCGACGTCATCAAAGCCGTATTTCCCGATTATCGTGAAGAACAAACGGCAGGCACCGAAGCCAATCTTGCAGAGGGCGGATGGTTCGGGATGAAACAGGGCCAAGGATTGGTCTTTAAGGTTCCAGGCTCCGGAGATGGTGACACTTCCGTTGCAGGACGCTCGGCCATTCCTATTCGTGGTATTGGCGGCGACTTGCCGGTTCAATTCGCGCCCAATGGCGGCGCGGTACCGGGAGACCGTATTGTCGGCATTTTAACACCTGGGATTGGCATTACGATTTACCCTATCCAGTCACCGGCCTTGACCGCCTTCGACGATCAGCCGGAGCGTTGGCTGGATGTGCGTTGGGATATTGACGAGGCTCATTCCCAGCGTTTTCCGGCGCAATTGCACGTGACGGTGATCAATGAGCCCGGCGTTTTGGCGCAGGTTGCGTCTGTTATCGGTGAGAGCGACGGCAATATTGATGCTATTTCGATTACGGGAAAAACGGCTGATTTCCGCGAAATGGATATTGATGTCGAGGTCTGGGACTTGCGGCATCTTAACGCGATTATTAGCCAACTCCGTGCCAAGCCGGTTATTCATGCGGTAACGCGCGTAAACGGGTAAAATTGGGTTGAAAAGTCTACTAGTGGGTCGCCTTTTTACGCCTTCATGGTAAACCTCATCTAGAAAGAGGGGATTTCCGATGACATTTGATGACGTTATGGCCGAGTTTCGTGATGCGGGTGCTTTGCTTGAAGGGCATTTCATTTTGTCATCCGGCTTAAGAAGCCCGGTTTTCTTACAAAAAATGTTCATTTTTCAGGATCCGGCGCGAACCGAGAAATTATGCCGGGCATTGGCCGATTTAATCGTCGCTAAATTTGGCAAGATCGACGTCGTCGTGTCGCCTGCCATAGGCGGCATTGTACCGGGCTATGAGACGGCACGGCATTTGGGTGCGAAAGCGGTTTTTGTTGAGCGGGAAGAGGGGCGTTTTCAATTGCGCCGCGGCTTTACAATTCCGGAAAATGCCAAGGTCCTCATTGTTGAGGACATCATTACGACCGGGCTTTCGTCTCGCGAATGTATTGAAGCCATTCAGGGTTTGACGACGAACCTGATCGGCGAAGCGTGTTTGATCGATCGATCGGGCGGTAAGGCTGAATTAGGTATTCCCTACATCGCTCTCGCCACACTTGATATTCCGGCCTATCCAGCCGACCAACTTCCGCCTGAATTGGCCGCTATTCCGCCCGTTAAGCCCGGTAGTCGGGCTCTGAAAGCCTGAAGATCATGAACGACATCTTACCCCTCCGCCTTGGTTTAAACATTGACCACGTGGCGACCATTCGTAACGCTCGCGGGGGCAACGCTCCCGATCCTGTTCGCGCGGCATTAATGGCGATTGAATCGGGCGTGGACGGTATTACGGCTCATTTGCGGGAAGATCGTCGACATATTCGCGATGACGATATGGCAAGGTTGAGTCTGGAAATTGCTAAGCCATTGAATTTTGAAATGGCGGCGACCGAGGAGATGAAGGTCATCGCGTTGCGTGTTAAGCCGCACGCCGTGTGTCTTGTGCCTGAAAAGCGCGAAGAGCGAACAACCGAAGGTGGCTTAGACATTGTTGGGCAAGAACATGCGTTGGCCCCTTATATCGCAGAACTCGCGCGCGCGGGTATTCGCGTGTCGCTTTTTATCGAAGCGGATTCGGCGCCCATTGAGATGGCTAAAAAGTTGGGAGCACCCGTTATCGAATTACATACGGGATCTTATTGTGAAGCGCTGGCCCATGGCGATCAGACGAAAGCCGATCGAGAATTTGCTCGCCTTGATACAGGCTCGGCCTTGGCTGGCCGCTTGGGGCTCGAAGTGCACGCTGGCCATGGATTGGATTTTTATACCGCTGAACAAATCGCTAAAATTCCGGAGATCCGTGAATTGAATATCGGTCACTTCATCATTGGAGAGGCGATTTACATTGGTTTGCCGTTAGCCATTTCGCAAATGCGGGCGGCTATGAATCGCGGTCGCGCTTTGGCGAGACCGCGTTCGTGATCATTGGTATAGGCTCCGATCTTTGTGACATCAGCCGGATCGAGCAGACGCTTGCGCGGTTTGGCGAGCGGTTTACCCAGCGGGTTTTCACCGTTGAGGAGCGTCGAAAGGCTGAGGGTCGGGCCAATGTGGCGGCGACCTACGCCAAGCGTTTTGCGGCAAAAGAGGCATGCGCTAAAGCACTTGGTACCGGTTTTAACCGAGGTGTCTTTATGAAAAATATGGGTGTTGTAAACCTACGCTCAGGCGCCCCCACGCTGAACCTTGAAGGCGGAGCGCTTGAGCGCCTCAAAGCGATAACGCCTGCCGGACATGAAGCAAAGATTCATCTTACTTTGACGGATGATTATCCGATGGCTATGGCGGTTGTGGTGATTGAGGCCTTGCCCGTTTAGAGCGAGCGGCAAGAGGGTGGGCGACTTTCATTGCTTGAGCGCTTAGCATTGCCTATAGAGTGTTTGCGGCGGATGCCGCCTGATGTGAAGGACTGAACGATGAGCGGAAATAAGGGCGCGGACGTGACGAGGCCGGATGATGGTGGTCTTATTGAAACCATTAAGGTGATCGTTCAGGCACTGCTGATTGCCCTTGTCATTCGTACCTTTCTCTTTCAACCTTTCAACATTCCGTCGAGTTCGATGGTGCCGACTTTGCAAATCGGTGATTATTTATTTGTCTCGAAATATTCGTACGGATTTTCGAAGCACTCGATCCCCGGAAGCCCTCCCGTGTTTTCAGGCCGCCTTTTAGGCACAGAACCCAAGCGCGGTGACGTGATCGTGTTTAAATGGCCTGGCGATCAATCGACCGATTATATCAAGCGGTTGATCGGTTTGCCCGGTGATCATGTTCAAATGAAGGACAATCTTCTCTACATCAACGGAAAGCCGGTCAAGAAGGTTCAGACTGGTGCTGAGAAGGGTGACGCTGGCGCGGGTCTTGAGGAAGAATTTACCTATTTTAATGAGGAACTGCCTGAGGGCTTAAATCATCGCCTGCAGGAAAAGAAAAATTACTTCAACGTGATGGGCCGCAACACGCCTGATTTTATTGTGCCGCCGGGCAATTATTTTTTCATGGGCGATAACCGCGATAATTCAAGCGATTCCCGTTTTGAGGTGCCGTATGGCGTAGGGATGGTGCCGTTTGAAAATCTCGTCGGACGTGCCGAAGTTATCTTTTTCTCGATCGACGGTGTCGCTTGGAAGATTTGGGAGTGGCCGTGGACCGTGCGGTGGAACCGCATCTTTAATCGGATCCATTGATCTTGATGGCGCGCCGCCCTGCGCTTGATCTGGCTGAATTAGAGGCCACCATTGGCTATCACTTTGCTGATCGTGAACTGCTCACGCGCGCGCTAACCCATATCAGTGCATTACCCGGCACGCCGGCGAACGGGCCGCATTATCAGAGGCTTGAATTTCTCGGTGATCGTGTCCTTGGCATTGTTATTGCCGATATGTTGTTCCGTACTTTTCCGTCGGAAGATGAGGGCGACTTATCACGGCGTTTGGCTGATCTTGTTCGTAAAGAAAGTTGCGCTGAAATTGCCGAACAATGGGGTGTGTCACCCTATATCAGGCTGGGGACCGGCGAAAAGCTTTCGGGGATGCGAAAAAAATCAGCCTTACTCGGGGATGTGTGCGAAGCGGTTATAGCTTCTGTGTATTTAGACGGTGGCTTTGATGCTGCGCGTTTACTCATTGAACGCAGTTTTGGACCTCGTTTATCGGCAAGCAAGCGCTCACGACGCGATGCTAAGTCTGCCTTGCAAGAATGGGCGATGGGAAAAGGTTTGCCTGTTCCTGTTTACCGTGAGGTACGAAGAACAGGTCCAGATCACGCGCCCGTTTTCGTTATTGCTGTTGAGATCCAAGGTTACCCTTCTGCTGAGGCAGAAGGTCCATCAAAGAAGATTGCTGAACATGCTGCTGCGACAGCCCTATTGAAGCGTGAAGGCATTGAGGAGAGTGCGTAATGGATGCCGATGACATGATGGTGCCTGACGAAGCAATGCGGTGTGGATTTGTTGCCCTCATTGGCGCGCCGAATGCGGGCAAGTCGACGCTGATTAATCAGCTCGTCGGTGCAAAAGTATCGATCGTGTCGCGTAAAGTGCAGACCACTCGCGCGCTTGTTCGCGGCATTGCGATTAAGGATGCGGCTCAAATTATATTCGTCGATACACCCGGTATTTTTACTCCCAAGCGTCGGCTTGAACGGGCCATGGTTACTTCGGCTTGGGGTGGAGCAGGGGACGCAGATGCGGTTGCCCTTGTGCTGGATGCCCGTAAGGGGGTTGATGAAGAGGCAGAGGCCATTATCGAAGGTCTTAAAAATATAAAGCAGGATGCCTTTCTCATTCTCAATAAGGTTGATCTCGTTGAGAGGCCGTCGCTTCTCAAGCTCGCTGAGGAAGTTAATGCTCGCTTCCCCTTCAAAGAAACTTTTATGGTTTCCGCTTTATCAGGAAGTGGCGTTCCAAAAGTGCTCGAACGGTTTGCTGCCCTGATGCCGTTGAGTCATTGGCTCTATCCGGAAGATCAGGTTTCGGATGCACCACTGCGCATGTTGGCATCCGAAATTACCCGCGAAAAATTATTTGAGCGGTTGCATGACGAATTGCCCTATCGTTCGACGGTAGAAACCGATCAATGGCAGGAACGTAAAGATGGATCGGTTCGCATCGAACAGACAATTTTTGTCGAACGCGAGACTCAGCGGATGATTGTGCTCGGAAAGGGCGGGCAACAAATTCGGACGATTGGTGAATTGGCACGTAAGGAAATCGGTCTTGAGATCGAAAAGAAAGTTCATTTGTTTTTGCACGTAAAAGTGCGTGAAAATTGGTCGGACGATCCCGCTCGGTATCGTGAAATGGGACTCGAATTCCCCAAATAAAATTATCATGTCGCGAGGCTAGCCGATTATGGAGTGGCAAGACGAGGGCATCGTTATTGGTGTGAGGCGCCTTGGCGAAGGCGATGTCATTCTCGAAGCGATGACACGCGAACATGGCCGACATTTGGGTGTGGTGCGGGGTGGCCGATCGAGAAGAATGCAACCAGCCTTACAAGCGGGAAATGGTTGTGAGCTTGTTTGGCGTGCCCGCATCGATGAACAGTTAGGACAATTTGCTTTGGAGCCTACGCAATTGCGCGCGGCTTCGTTGATGGGTTCCTCAATTGCGCTCTATGCTATTGCGACGCTTGGTGCGCTTCTTCGCTTATTGCCAGAGCGTGATCCTCATCCGGCCCTTTATGAAACATTGGTAATCGTTCTCGACGCGCTTCAACAGCCGTCACTTGCAGCTCCTCTTATGGTTCGGTTTGAATTGGCGCTGCTTGGTGAATTAGGCTTTGGACTTGATCTCTTAGAATGTGCGGCAACAGGCCAAACTCATGATCTGATTTATGTCTCACCGAAGTCCGGGCGAGCGGTTTCGGCGGGAGCAGGGGAGCCCTATAAGGATCGCCTTTTTGCCCTTCCAGCGTTTTTAAAACAATCGGATTCCGAGTTTCCAGACCCATTGGCGATAGCCCAAGGATTGGCTCTGACCGGGTATTTTCTGGAGCGACATCTCTTTGGGCCTCGTGGCATCCCCGTTCCTGAAGCCAGATCAGCATTCGTCGCGCTCTTTTCCCAGCCAAAGTCCTAGGTTTTTCAAGGGGGACAACGGTTCCCGAATGCTTGCCGCGAATCAGCGGCTTGGGGTAGCGATTGGCCCTGATTGAACGGGGAAGTTTTTAATGGGTAAGCCGGTTGAGCCGCCAGATGGATCAGGCGTAGAGGTCATATCGCTGAAGGATGCGCTCGAAGAGCGTTACCTCGCCTATGCCCTCTCAACCATTATGCACCGTGCGCTGCCTGACGCGCGCGATGGATTGAAACCTGTCCATCGGCGGTTGCTCTATGCCATGCGTTTGTTGCGGCTTGATCCCGGTCAGGCCTTCAAGAAATGCGCCCGCGTGGTCGGTGATGTGATTGGTAAATATCACCCGCACGGAGATCAATCGGTCTATGACGCTTTGGTTCGCCTCGCACAGGATTTTGCCGTCCGTTATCCGCTGGTGGATGGTCAGGGCAATTTCGGAAATATTGACGGCGATAATCCGGCAGCGATGCGATATACGGAAGCGCGTCTTACCGAGGTTGCGCGGCTATTGCTCGACGGCCTCGACGAAGACTCGGTTGATTTCCGTGAAACCTATGACGGCTCTGAAGAAGAGCCATTGGTTTTGCCAGCGGCTTTCCCTAATCTTTTGGCAAATGGGTCGCAAGGCATTGCGGTCGGTATGGCAACGTCCATTCCACCGCATAATGCGGCTGAACTCTGTGATGCTGCGCTTTATTTGGTTGGTCATCCTCAAGCGACCTCTGAACAATTGATGACATTTGTGCCGGGCCCTGATTTCCCGACAGGCGGCATCATTGTCGAGACCCGTGGTTCGATGACCGAAACCTATCGCACAGGCCGTGGTTCTTTCCGCGTTCGTGCTCGGTGGGAAAAGGAAGATACGGGACGCGGCGGCTGGGTCGTCGTGATTATCGAAATTCCTTATATGGTTCCGAAGTCACGTTTGATTGAGAAAATCGCCGAGCTGCTGACGGATAAAAAATTACCGCTCTTGGCGGATGTGAGAGACGAGTCGGCCGAAGATATTCGCATCGTCCTTGAACCCCGCTCACGTACCGTTGATGCAGAAATTCTGATGGAGTCGCTCTTCAAGCTAACCGAGCTTGAAAGCCGTATTTCCATGAACATGAATGTGCTCACGGCAGGACTCGTTCCGCGTGTGCTCGGCCTAGCCGATGTGTTGCGTGAATGGTTGGGTCATCGCCGCGTTGTGCTGGAACGGCGTTCACGGTTCCGTTTAGGTCAAATCGATAAACGCCTCGAAATTCTTCGTGGGCTTCTCATCGTTTACCTTGATCTCGACAAAGTGATTAAGATCATTCGCGAAGAGGATGAGCCCAAAGTTGAGCTGATGCGTTATTTCGAGCTCAATGATGTGCAGGCGGATGCTATTCTCAACACAAGATTGCGCTCATTGCGCAAGCTGGAAGAGATGGAATTAAAGCGAGAATTTGAGGCGCTTTCGTTAGAAAAATCTGAAGTTGAGGCGTTGCTTGGTTCCCCTGATAAGCAATGGAAAGTTGTTTCTGCCCAAATACGCGAGGTGAAAAAAAGCTTCTCGCAAGACACGGCCCTTGGAAAGCGTCGCTCCACCTTTGCGGATGCGCCAGACGTCGGCGATATTGATCTGACGGAGGCGATGGTTGAACGCGAACCATTGACGGTGGTTCTTTCACAAAAAGGTTGGATCAGAGCCCTCAAGGGGCATGTCGCGGATTTAACGTCTGTGCAATTTAAAGGCGACGATGAGTTGGCCCTCTCGTTCCATACCGAAACGACCGCAAAGATTTTGGTTCTCACAACGAATGGCAAAGTCTACACGCTTGATGCTTCGAAACTTCCTGGCGGTCGTGGTTTTGGTGATCCTGTTCGTCTCATGGCCGATATTGATGAAGGCGCGGATATCGTAACCGCATGGCCGCACAAACCCGGAAGCAAATTGCTTTTTGCATCCTCGGTCGGGCGCGGCTTTATTGCGAGTGCTGACGATACGGTTGCGAATACGCGCAAGGGTCGCCAGATGCTTAATCTCGACGATAAAGAAACGGCTCGCTTTGCCGTGCCTGTTGAGGGTGACTATGTTGCAGCGATTGGTGAAAACCGTAAATTGCTTTGCTTCCCGATGTCTCAAATGGTTGAGATGGCAAGGGGCAAAGGCGTGCGCCTGCAGAAATATAAGGACGGTGGCTTATCGGATATCCGTACCTTCGCAATGGCTGATGGTTTAACCTGGAAGGATACGTCAGGGCGTACCTGGACAGTGGCCGAAGCAGAGCTCGTCGAGTGGGTCGGCAATCGCACAGAAGCCGGTCGCTTGCCGCCCAAGGGCTTCCCGAAGTCGAATAAGTTTACGGGTTGAACGCTTAGCGATTATTCAACCCGCATCCAGCCATTCAGGCCCAATCGCTCTTGAGGCATGAAGCGGGCTTTATAGTCCATCTTTTTTGATCCATTGATCCAATAGCCCAAATAGAGATAGGGCAGGCCCTGCTTTTTTGTTCGTTGAATGTGATCGAGGATCATATAGGTGCCGAGGCTGCGATCGGATAATTCAGGATCGAAAAAGGAATAAACCATCGATAGGCCGTCGGCTAAAGTATCGGTCAGCGCGGTTGCAATCAGCGGCCCAGTTCCCCGTCCATTGATAAACGTATCGGGACCTCGCCTACGGTATTCGATCAAATGGGTATCAACATGGCTATCTTCGATCATGAGCGAGAAATCGAGCACGCTCATATCGATCATGCCGCCATCCGAATGGCGATCACCCAAATAGCTGCGGAATAAACTATATTGTTCCGATGTTGCCTTATTTGGAATCGCCAGGCCGACGAGATCGGCATTGGCCTCCATGACGCGCCTCATATTGCGGGAGGGTTCGAATTCATCGACCGGCACCCTAATGGAGACGCAGGCGCTGCATTGATCGCAAGCCGGACGGTAGGCGATGGTTTGGGAGCGACGAAAGCCTGCTTGGGTTAGAAGGTCGTTGAGCGCGCCCGCCCTCATTCCAACCAAATGGGTAAATACCTTCCGTTCAATCTTATCCGGCAGATAACCGCACGTATTGGGTGCGGTCATGAAAAATTGCGGCGGATCTTGTTGCTGGTTGGTCAAGGCGCGTCCATCGGCAAATTTTTAAACTGGGAATTGATGACATGATAGGATTTGGGTTTGGTCCGTGCAATCCGTTTGGTGCCTAAAGAGGAGCATTCTTGATTGTTTTTCCAGACTATTTTTAAAATTAATGTTGAACATCCGATTTCTTGGCTTTGACTTTTCAAGCACCCGCCATAGGGTTTTTCACGTATTGGATTGACGTCGGAGGCTGATGCTATGACCCGTATTGCGTTTTGTCGGTTGGCCATGATCGGATTGGCAACGTCCTTGTTGGCTGCTTGCGTTTCGGCACCGAAGCAATTTACAGGTAACGTTCCGGTAGAAGATGTATCCCAAGAAGCCGTTGGTTTGATTAACCAATTTCGTGCGAGCAACGGGCTGCCGCCCGTTATCGTCGATGCGGCACTCACTGATGCGGCGCGCTATCAGGCCGTCGCGATGGCCTCGGCTAATGTATTATCGCATGAAATTGGGGGTGATTTTACATCCCGAATGAATTCGGCCGGCTTTGTCTATGCGAATGCGGCAGAAAATGTTGGCGCAGGTCATACTTCGGTGGCGGACGCGATTAATGCTTGGATCCGCTCTCCACATCACCGTGAGAATATGTTGATGAAGGACGCGACGCGCATCGGAATGGTCCGCGCGGACGCCCCGAATTCGCGGTATCGTAATTATTGGGCACTTGATCTGGCGTCAGCTCCGGCAGGATCACCGCAACGAATCGTCGCTGTAAAACCTGATGGTAAAAAGCCGGCTACGGGTGGTGCCTTTTCTGTATTTTTGCAGCAATAGTCTCTAAATCGCCCCGTTTTTTAGCATTTCAGCAACTTTGGGCGCAAAATAAGTCAAGATACCGTCAGCGCCTGCGCGTTTGAAGGCTAAGAGGCTTTCGATCATGGCTTTGTCGCCGTCGAGCCAACCATTTTGAGCCGCCGCCATGATCATCGCGTATTCACCGGATACCTGATAGGCGAATGTGGGAACGCTGAATGTTTCGCTGACGCGCTGGACAATATCAAGATAAGGCATGCCAGGCTTTACCATAACCATGTCCGCGCCTTCTTCGATATCCAGAGCCACTTCCCGAATGGCCTCATCGGAATTGGCGGGATCCATCTGATAGGTCCGTTTGTCGCCTTTAAGCGCGCTTTTGGTGCCGATTGCATCACGGAAGGGCCCGTAAAAGGCGGATGCATATTTCGCCGCATAGGCCATAATTTGGATATCGAGGTGATCTTCCTCGTCTAGGGCCGCGCGGATGGCGCCAATCCGGCCATCCATCATATCCGATGGCGCAATGATATCCGATCCTGCCTCGGCCTGAATAATGGCTTGGCGCGTTAAAACTCTAACGGTTTCATCATTTAAGATCGTTTCGCCACTTAGTAAGCCATCATGTCCATGGCTTGTGTAAGGATCAAGGGCAACGTCTGTCATAATGCCGATATTGGGGACGGCGGCCTTAATGGCGCGGCAGGCTTGGCAGACCAAATTATTGGCATTCAGCGCCTCGCTGCCATCCGGATCGCGTTTGGCCGGATCGGTGAAAGGAAAAAGGGCAATGACGGGGATACCAAGTTTGGCCGCGTTTTCGGCTTCTTTAACGGCAATATCCACGCTCATTCGCTCGACACCCGGCATGGATGATACGGGCTCGCGCCGATTTTGGCCGTCCAGCAAGAAAATGGGCCAAATTAAATCGTTGGTTGTCAGGACATTCTCACGGACCATCCGCCGCGCCCAATCGGATTTCCGGTTCCGTCTTGGCCGATGTGGCAATATGAGCTTTGAAAATACGCCATCCGACATAAGACGAACCTCCCCAAAATGATAGAAAGAGCTTATAGAAGGATCTGGCCGTTTTCAAAAACAAAATCCAAGGCATAAACCCGCTTACCCATTGAGGATGCAGTCAACGATGGCGATGGATTTATACTAAGATGGCAATTCATCTCGGCTCATCAACCGTAACATCCGATAAGCCAATTTTATGGGCCTATCGATTCCTGGCCTTGGCGTGGATCGCAAAGGGGTATTGGGGATGGTTTTATTTGATGACGACCCCGAGCGGGGATTTTCATCTCTTGGGTGATGACGGCTGGAACGGCTTTTTTACTTTGGTTGTTATGCCAATTCTTGATATTATCGCTGGCGTTTCCTTGTGGATCTCGTGGCGTTGGGGTAGCGGCGTATGGGCTTGCGTTGCATTCGGGTATGTTTGTTTGGAGCTTATCCAGAGGTCGAATCTGAATTCGTTTATGCCGATTATCGTCTCTATTTTATTGCTGATTGTTCATTTTGCGCGGGTTTTGCTCCTGCGGGTTAATTCCGAAACGCAGATTAAAATAGTCTAATTGAATCAAATAAAGTGTGGCTTGATTTACCAAGGCGCACAGCAACGATTTGTTAATTTTAAATCTTAATTCGTCTTTTACGTGAATTAATTACATTACATTACGTTACGTTACGTAATGTAATGGTTGTATAATTCATTTTAGGCTTATTATCATGAACAAAATTGTAAAAATCTCGATGGATGATGTTGGGGTAAACTCAATTTCTATTACCCATCCTTACTATCTTGAAGCCCTCTCCAATATTGAAAGAATTCACCGGTCACTCTTAGACGTTATCAAAGACGAATTTGATCGTCGTGGTCGCTCTGATGTTAATCCGGTGCAAGCCTTGCTGCTCTATAATATTGGTGACAAGGAGCTTACCGCAGGAGAATTAAGGTCCAGAGGATATTATTTGGGCTCCAATGTTTCCTATAATGTCAAAAAGCTCGTTGAGATGGGATATTTGTCCCATGAAAGGTCTCGCACGGACCGGCGGTCGGTCCGGATCCGGCTGACCCATTTGGGCCAAGACATCCATGACATTGTCGATGGGCTATATAGCAAGCACATGAGGACGGTCGAGCAGGTTGGGGGAATTTCAGAGACCGAATTCCGTCAGACCAATACAATCTTGCTGAGATTAGAACGGTTCCTCAACGACAATGTTAAATATAGGCTATAGCGCAATCCTGTCCTTTTTCCTTTTCGGCCATGAAATTGACAAAACCACGGCTCATTATCGCCCTTGAACGTTAAGGGGTGCGAAAGCATTCCTTTACCGTCTTCAGCGATAATGCGTTCAAAGTTCAGGTGGAATCAGTTTCATGCAATTTTTTTCGAGCCTTTCGCGTCGGGCATTTCTATTTGGTACGGCCGCCATATTTGCAGCGCCATTCATGGCATCGCGCCTTTTAGCTCAAAACGTCGACGAGGAATCCGCGGATCAGGCGGAGTGGGTACAAAGCTACGATGCGGCTACGTCTAAAACGCTTGACCGCTCAACGACACCTCTTCTGTCGCCAGAGACCTTAAATGCCACGCAGGCAGCGGTAGAGACATTTAGGCAGGTCATTGCCCGTGGTGGTTGGCCGCTGATGCCGCGCGTACCGTTGAAGCTCGGCATGCAAGATCCGGCTGTTATTGAATTACGGAAGCGCCTCATTGCGTCGGGTGATCTCGATGCGTCGGCAGGCCTTTCCGATATTTTTGATTCCTTTGTAGAAACCGGCGTTCGCCGCTTCCAGGAATTGCATGGCTTGCGTCCCACGGGGCTTATCACAGGCCAAACCCTTACCGCTTTGAATATACCGGCGGATGTTCGATTAAAGCAGCTTGAGGTCAATCTCGTCCGCTTGCGTTCGTATTCGGCTAGCCCGGGAAGGCGCTATGTAGCGGCTAATATTCCCGGTGCGATTGTCGAAACAGTTGAAGACAATGTTGTTCAGACCCGCCATGCGGCGGGTGTCGGTAAAATTGATCGTCAATCACCCATTATGACCACGAAGGTGATTGATATTAATTTCAACCCTTTCTGGACCGTTCCGGCCTCCATCATCAAAAAAGATTTGATACCAAAAATGCAGGCCAACCCTGGCTATTTGGCTGAAAATAAAATTCGGATTTTTACCAATGAGGGGCAGGAGATCACGTCTGAAAAAATCAATTGGAAGAGTGACGAGGCAACCCGCTATCAATTTAGGCAAGATCCCGGTGGTGAATTCAATTCATTAGGATTTGTTCGGATTAACATCGCTAATCCCTATGGCGTCTATATGCACGATACGCCGGCTAAGGGAATTTTTGGCGATGATTATCGCTTTGTATCTTCAGGCTGCATGCGCGTTCAAAATGTTCGCGATTATGTGGAATGGCTATTAAAGGACACGCCGGGGTGGGCGCGGGAACAAATTGATGAGGCCATTCAATCTGGTCAGCGCGTCGACGCCCGTCTTGCCAAGCCTGTTCCGGTTTTTTGGGTTTATATAACGGCTTGGGCAACGCCTGATGGTTTGGTCCAGTTCCGTGATGATATATATAATAAAGACGGCTTAGGTGGTGTTCCCTTGGTAACGGCGGTTCAAGCTGATCAATAATTGACTTGATATTAGTCGGGCGTCGCAGATGTGCCGCTCGACCTTTTCAAAATTCGGTTGATGTCAGGCGTTACAATTGGATCATCGAAACCGCCGGTTACCGTATAGGCTAAAACCGCAGGTTCCGCTCCATTTTGCGGTGTAGGTCCCGTTGCTTCCCCCAAGAGATTGATCTGACGGTCACCCACGGCTACCGAGCCGCTAAGCTTCATTGTGTTTGGCGCAAATAGCATTTCGGAATCGTCAATTGTGGCAATACCATTCGCAATATGACACGAAATGCGCATCGTTTCGAAATCGGTTTTACCTCCCCGCATATCGCGAATAACGGATAGAGGGCGCGTTTCAATCCGCTTTAATATCGTCGAAATGTTCACGCCCGATAGCGTACCGTTGGCAATAGAGAATTCCGCACGGCCAGACAGTGATTTCATCATATCGTCAATTGACTGACCTGCTGATTCAATATCAAATTTTCCGCTCAAACTCCCTTCGAGTTTTCGCATGTCCATGAGCGCAAGTGTCGTTTGACCGATGTCGAGCGTTTCAAAACTCGCGTGGCTTGAAAACGAAAATCCTTGATCGGTCGGGTGGATTGAAAGCTTTCCTTTAGCGCTGCCTTGAAACAGGTGAGACGAAGCCAATGTGATGTTTAAGTTTCGGTCCCGTGCAATGATAGAAAGTGCCGCGTTCGAAATGCGTACGATGCCAAGATTAATTCGTTCGGCCGAAAGGCGAATATCCAAATCTTGATCGGGTGTAACATTGGGATCGACGGGGCTGTTTTTCCAGCCGGGTTGCTCCGATTGTTTGGGCCATATGGGTGTCAGAAAGCTGGTTATATCCATATCGCCCGCGGATAACGTACCTGTCACAAGTGGGCGTGGATTGGACATATCGAGAGACACGCCGCCCGTCATCGCAACCGCGCCGAGATGAACTTGTGCATCAGAAACCGCGATTAACCGCGGCGTCATCGATGCCTTACCTTCGATTTTGAGGGATGTCGTAAATGGAACAGGCGGCTGAAGGGCTAACCACTCACTTACTTTATCAATGCGAGAAACATCGACAGATAACGCGCCGGCATAAAGCGCATTTGTTAGCCTCGATGTTGCGCCGTCTAATTTGATACTCCCGAGGGCGGTGCTTAAAACAAGACCAACCTTACGGTCGTCATTTTCATTGTTGGTATTCGCGCCTATTTCGGCTTGTAAAGTGACATCTTGTTTTCGCCAATTCCCGGTGGCCGTTAATCGGCGCGCGCCATTGCTATAAAAATAGAGCGTTCCGCTGATCGTCGATGGTGGGCTTTCCGTAGAATTTTTTTCTGAGAATGAAAAAACACCATTCTCGATTGTAATCGAGTCAAGATGACTTTCGTTCCTGGATGCGCCGGTTTGGGTTTTATGGTCTAAAACATGATTAAATCGCTGAGCCATTTGTTCGGCACTATTTGGCAACAAATCACTTGGGATGACGACATGTGGCGAAACAAGCGTTGATGATATTGGCTCATAGCGTCCTGCAATGAGGGCAGGGATGCTGAGATTAAAGGAGATCCGCGGCGCTTCTAGACTTACCTTATTATCGAACGAAAGCTTTAACGCGGCGATTTCAATTGAAGGGTGCGGTAAAAAGCGAAGCTCTGCTTTTCCATTAAGCTTGGATACAGACCCAAAGTCTTGCGAGATCGTCGTTCTTAGATCGGAGAAAATGCCTTCCCCGTTTATTGGAATCGCTACCGACCCGACAAAGGTAAGGAGCGCCCCAAGTACCACAAGGCCAGCCAGCCAGCGGATCCTAGGTCGATATTTTTCAATCGCGATCATGCATAAAAGCCGAATTTCTCTTCATTTAAAGGAATGTTATACATGGTCTTATCGGCCGCAGGAAGATAGTCTGGGTTGTCTCAAACCAAGAATTCCTCCTCAATAATCAGAATTTGGTGTGCTATGGACGAGTTTTCTTCACCTCTTTGGTCTCCACAAGAGTTGTCCCAAAAAAATACGGGCATTCAACGGTTTATTTCCTATTATAACAAGGTTTCCGGACGGGAATGTGTTGACTTCAAAACATTGCACCAAGCGTCCATTGAGGATCGAGGGTTATTTTGGTCGTCGATCTGGGATTTTTGTGGGGTTATTGGCGACAAGGGCGCACGCTTACTCATCGACGACCAAATGCCTGGAGCTTCCTTTTTTCCGGACGCTGAGCTTAATTTTGCCGAAAATTTGCTTCGAACATCCCACAATAACGATGCCATTGTTTTTCGATCCGAGGACAAGGTTGAGAGACGTATGTCGAGGTCCGAATTAACGGACCTAGTTTCACGCGGACAACAATGGCTGAAGAGGATGGGAATTAAGGAGGGGGATCGGGTAGCGGCCATCCTTCCTAATATGCCGGAATCGATTGCCATGATGCTCGCAACCGCCTCAATTGGTGCAATATGGTCATCGTGTTCGCCTGATTTTGGTCCGCGCGGCGTGTTGGATCGATTTGGACAAATCGCTCCTAAAATTTTAATCGCGAGCGACGGTTATTATTATAATGGAAAGACGCTCAATCTATCGGACAAACTGAAGGAGGTTGTCGCTCAGTTACCAAGCCTTGTTGGCGTATTGATTATTCCGTTAATTGGCGGCAGCGAAGAGACGGCTCGCGCGGTCCCAAAGTCTGTTACGCTTGCGACCGCATTTTCAGATTTCTCGCCTAAGAATGTCACCTATAAGCGTCTTCCCTTTAACCATCCCCTTTTTATTCTTTTTTCATCTGGTACGACCGGTGTGCCCAAATGTATCGTACATGGTGCAGGCGGAACGCTTCTCCAGCACCTAAAAGAACATCAACTGCACTCCAATATCGGTGAAGGCGATCGCGTGTTTTATTTCACGACGCTTGGTTGGATGATGTGGAATTGGCTTGTTTCAGCACTTGCTTCAGGCGCAACGCTGATACTGTTCGACGGTTCACCTTTTTCACCGACGAAGGACGTGCTTTTTGATTTTGCTGAATCTGAACGGGTCAGCTTTTTTGGAACCTCCGCTAAATATTTAGACGCCTGTAAGAAGGAAAATTTAACGCCTAAACATTCGCATGATCTTCACTCGCTCAAGACGATTGCCTCTACCGGTTCTCCCTTAGCAGCGGAGACGTTTGAGTGGGTCTATCAGGCCATAAGCGACACGGCGCATCTGGCTTCTATATCGGGTGGAACAGATATTGTTTCGTGCTTTGTGTTAGGCGATCCGACATCGCCCGTTTATGCGGGTGAAATTCAAAGGCCAGGTTTAGGCATGGCCGTCGATGTTTGGGATGATGAGGGGCATTCGCTCCCATCGGGAAAAGGGGAGTTGGTTTGCACGAAAGCTTTCCCATCAATGCCAATTGGATTTTGGGATGATGCTGGTGGATTAAAATATCGCGCAGCCTATTTTGATCGTTTTCCTGGTGTTTGGTGTCATGGCGATTTTGCCGAATGGACCCAACATGGCGGAATGATTATTCATGGACGCTCTGACGCTACCTTAAACCCGGGTGGGGTCCGCATCGGTACGGCGGAGATTTATGCGCAGGTTGAACAAATTCCGGAAGTTTTAGAGTCGATCGCGATCGGTCAAAATTTTCAAAATGACGTCCGGATTGTATTATTTGTGCGATTAAGGAAAGGGAGTGCATTGGATGCTCCTCTTGAGCAATCCATCCGGACAAAGATTAGAACCGGCGCAAGCCCGAGACACGTCCCGGCGAAAATTATTGCTGTGAGCGACATCCCGCGAACCAAGTCGGGGAAAATCACCGAATTGGCGGTTCGAGACATCGTTCATGGAAATGACGTTAAAAATAAAGAGGCTTTAGCCAATCCCGAAGCGTTGGATCTCTTTCGGAATTTGCCTGAATTGCAAATTTAATTGCCGAGCGACGGAGATGATTTTTCTTTAACCGCGGGGCGCTTTTCTGCCATTGCGGGTTCGTTCCAATTCGGGGATTGACCGAGAAGCATATCTAGAAACGGGATAGCAAGATCAGGATTGTCCTGAACATTTTCTTTGAAACTTTGCCAAATGCGTGGGTCATTGGCGTATTCTGGAATTTCGGCTGATAGGTTAAATTCTTGTTCGAGCACGGTCAATGCAACGCCTAAGCAATAACTCACATAGGCTGAGCCTTCTGGCCAAACCGTTGTGGCACTGTCACCTGATTTTGCTTCTGATGAGACAGATAAAGGATCGTGTCTAAATAATTCGGCCAACATGGTCCCGGCCGAAAAACAGATAAAGTCTTTACGATCGATGCCCGCTAAATGCCGATTGGCCTGAAACGATTCGAGCCATGCCAGAAAACTCGATCTAAGCCTCGCTTGATCCGTTTTTGACCGCGTTGCACCTTCTGGAAAGGTAAGTTGTACGTTTTTTCGGAACGATTCTTCGAAGAAACGAAGATCGCGAATGCGGTGCCGTAAATCGGATTCGCCATTGAGTTCGGCAACCATTGGCAAACGCATCGGTTATGCCTCCGTAAGAGGGGGGGCTAGCAGCCTAAATTCCGCAGAGAGTTGAGCTTCCGGGTCGAACCCATCGAATATTGCCGCAATTGACGGTTTCCGCAAGACGATAACATCCGCGGCCAGGTTTAACGCGGCTAATGTCGACTCGACTGTATGAATGGTCGATAGATTCAAGATGGTCTCGGCCAATCCTAAAGCGGCGAAGATCAGTTGGGCGCGATGGGGCGTCTGATGATCTGATTTAGGATGCTGGATCGCGCCTGATTTTTCGAGTTCTATGGCCGATATGGCAATTTTATCAAAATTTAGCTCATTTTGAGATGGCGAAGCCGATGAGACGTCAGAAAATCGTGCCAAAAGTCTCAAATAGGTCGTATCGATGGGTTGTTCCAGGATAAGTTGATCGTCAGCTCCGAGTTGGCGCGCCAGTATTTTTAAAGCGGCGTAGCGTGAGGCGACAAAATTATGGCGGTGGCCTTCCGATAATTTTTGCCTCGGTCTACCGAAACCCGCCGCCCCAAAGGCTGCAAGCCTCGCTTCATCTCGATGCCGAAATAAGATATCCCGAGCGATATCTTCCCCGAACGATGTAATTTTTCGGGTTTCGTTGAAAAGCGCTGTTGCAATGGCAAGAGGCGATAAAAGGGACGAGTTTTGTCCCGAAAGGCCCGATTCCGTAATTTCAGGAGAGATATTACGCAATTTACGGCGTATCCCACGTAGCGCATCTTTCACCACGAGAGGTGCGGCGGCGATGTCATCAGCCGTGGGCGGTATGGGAAATCGCTGTCGCTTTGGCATCATTTGCTCGTACTCGAACGATACAAATATATAGCTACTTTCCGCAAAAACCATAACAATTTATCGATTTTGCTCAAAATTTGCTTATTTCGGGAGAAATTTGAGCCATTTTGGCTGGGGGACCTGGATTCGAACCAAGATTAACGGAGTCAGAGTCCGCTGTTCTACCGTTGAACTATCCCCCACCATAAAGGTGCAAATGCAAGATTTACTCGTCTAACGATCGAGTCTGGTAAGGTTCCTTATCGAAGCGAAGCCGCCGTGACAAGTATTTGACAGATCAACATGACAAAAATTTCATGTGATCCGATAGCAAAAGCAGGTCATATGTCTTTTTAACGTCACGTATCCCCATGCTTTATGGGTCGAAGACGGGTCAATTGGTGAACGAGAACGGTTTGGAAAATAAATGTTGGAAGCTAAAAACTATAGCTCAGTTATCGCAGTTGCGGCCTTTATTTTGCCGACCCTTTTACCGTCTGTCAGTAGCGCACAGACTTCGGCGCCGACCGGACAACCCGAACGTGTTGTCCCGGTTTTGTTAGGCGAGGCGAAACTTGGCTCCTTGCCGGTGAGGATTGACACGATCGGGACTGTTCAACCGGTCTCTTCCGTCACCCTTCGTCCGCGCGTCGAGGGGCAGATTATCGATGTAGCCTTTGCAGATGGTGCTGTGGTCCATGCGGGTGATGTTCTAGTCCGCTTGGATCAGCGGAGCATCGAAGCACAAATACGACAGGCAGAGGCAACGGTTGCTCGAACATCAGCCCAGCTCGAACAGGCGCAGCGGGACGTTGTTCGAAATGAAGCATTGGCTGCAAATGAATTTGCGTCAAAAGTTAATTTAGAAAACAGCAAAACCCAGGTTGCGACGTTTTCAGCCCAACTTGCGGCCGACCGAGCGGCGCTCGATAGTTTGAAGGTGCAGCTCAGCTACTACACAATTACGGCGCCGATTAGTGGGCGGGTTGGTGTCGCGGGCATTCGGGTCGGTAATATTGCAAAGACGGGCGACGGAAGCGTGCCATTTGCCATCATTAATCAGATATCGCCGATTTATGTTGCCTTTAGTGTGCCGCAGCGGTTCTTGCCTGATATCAAAACAGCATTAAATGATCCTTCGGCCAAGGTTGAAGCTACTTTTCAGGGCTCAGGCACCGTATCGATTGGAAAGATAGCTGTCGTGGATAATGCCATCGATACGTCTTCTGGTACGGTTACGGTTCGTGCGCTTTTTGAAAACGCGAATGAGACCTTGTGGCCTGGATCGCTTTGCAATGTGCGCGTCACCTTGAAGGTTCCGGACAATGTTGTCAGCGCCCCAAGGGAGGCGGTCCAATCTGGCCCCAAAGGGTCATTGGTGTTTGTTGTGTCGGATGGCCGAGCAAAGGTGACGCCTGTTAAAGTGGGGCGAACAGTAGACGGTCAAACTGAAATTATTGAAGGTCTTTCGGGGGGTGAAAAGCTTGTCACCGACGGTCAAATTCAGTTGGTAGATGGTGTTAAGGTTGAGCCTAAGGGCGCTTCCACGGGAGCGCAGTAAATGTCGATTTCAGAGCTTTGCATTCGTCGTCCGGTAATGACGACGCTAATTACACTATCGTTTATTATTTTCGGACTTTTTGCATACAGACTCCTACCTGTTGCTGCATTACCACGGGTGGATTTTCCGACAATAAGTATCTCCGCCAATTTACCAGGCGCGAGCCCTGAAAGCATGGCATCATCGGTTGCTGCTCCCCTTGAACGTCAGTTTTCGACGATTTCAGGCGTAACCTCGATGACGTCGATTTCGAGCCTTGGCTCGACAAACATAACGCTTCAATTTGATCTCGATCGGAATATTGATGGAGCGGCATTGGATGTTCAAGCGGCTATTAGTGGATCGCTTAGACGGTTACCTGCCGATTTACCGAATCCGCCAAGTTTTAGAAAAGTTAATCCAGCCGATCAACCCGTCTTATTTTTAGCCTTACGGTCATCGACGCTTCCTCTATCGAAAGTGAATGACTACGCCGAGCAAATTCTGCAACAGCAAATTTCGCAGATTAATGGCGTTGCCCAAGTTCAAATTTTTGGCCAACAAAAATATGCAGTTCGCATTTCTGCTGATCCCGAAGCTGTTTCGGCCCGCGGGCTTTCCTTCGCTGATATCCAGAAAAGCGTATCGGACGCGAATTCAAATCAACCAACGGGAACACTACGTGGCAGCCGGCAGCTTGTAACGATTGAAGCATCGGGGCAATTGCGATCGGCATCGGATTATGGATCGATCGTTGTTTCGTCAAAAAATGGTGTGCCGGTAAAACTAGCCGATATTGCAACCGTCCGTGACTCAGTCGAAAATGACCAAACAGCGAGCTGGTATGTATCGGATCGTTCGATCCTCCTGGCGGTTTATCGTCAATCAGACGCCAATACGGTTGATGTTGTAGATCAAGTAAAGGCAAAAATTCCCGCTTACCGCGACCAGCTGCCGGCATCTGTTTCAATGGATATTTTGACGGATCGTTCGATTCCCATCCGCGAGGCCGTATCGGACGTTCAGTTCTCGCTTATTTTAGCGATGGCTCTCGTTATCATGGTGATTTTTATCTTCTTAAAATCGCTGTCAGCCACTATTATTCCAGCACTCGCCTTGCCAGTTTCGCTGGTTGGTACGTTTGCAGCCATGTATATGTTTGGCTATTCAATTGACAATATTTCGTTGCTTGCATTGACGCTATCGGTTGGTTTTGTGGTCGACGATGCAATTGTTATGCTTGAAAACATTGTTCGTCATGTCGAGGAAGGCATGAAGCCATTTGCGGCAGCCTTGCTTGGGGCGCGCGAGATTGGTTTTACGATTATCTCGATCACCCTATCGCTGGTTGCGGTTTTTATTCCCGTGTTTTTCATGGGCGGAGTCGTCGGCCGAGTGTTCCGTGAATTTGCCGCAACGATCTCGGTAGCCATTCTTGTATCGGGCTTTGTCTCGCTGACCTTGACGCCTATGGTTTGTGCGCGGGTTTTATCATCTCACGATGCGCATAAGAAGCCAGGACTGTTCGCACGGACGGTCGATGCGGGCTTTAATGGCGTGTTGTATCTTTATCAAGTATCGCTTGATTTTATTTTAAAGATCCGCCTCGTTGTGCTGGTTTTAACGATCGCAACCCTAGGTCTTACTGCTAAGCTCTATGGTGACATTCCAAAGGGCTTCTTTCCGCAAGAGGATACGGGACTGTTACGGGCGTCAACCGAAGCTGCGCCTGATATTTCATTTGAAGCGATGTCGGCCCATCAAATTCAGATCAATCAGATCGTGGCGAAGGATCCTGCGGTTGATTATTTCACCGCCGCGGTTGGTTTTGGTGCAACCAATCAGGGCTTCATGTTTATTCAGCTGAAGCCTCGTGCGTCACGCGATGATGTATCAAAGATTATTGCGCGCCTTAGAAAGGCAACATCGCAGGTTCCAGGTATCACATCGGTATTTATTCCGATCCAAAATTTAAATTTAAATGCGGGCCGTTTATCTCGAGCGCAGTATCAATACACGCTGCAGTCGGCTGATATTGAAGCGCTGTTTGGATCAGCTCCAAAAATGCGTGAGCAACTGGCCAAGACCCCTGAGCTTCGTGACGTTACAAGCGATCTTCAAATTGCTAATCCGCAAATTGTGGTCGACTTAGATCGCGAAAAGGCGGCTAATCTGGGTGTGTCGTCTGATGCCATTCGACAAACGCTTTATAACGCTTTTGGGACCCGTCAGATATCGACGATTTACACGTCAGCATCAGACTATGCCGTGATTATGGAAGCCAATCGGGATTATCAGTCTGATCCGACGGCCTTACAAAGGCTATTCGTAAGAAGCTCGTCCGGTCAAACCGTTCCGCTTCAAGCCGTCGCTTCGATACGGCGAAACATTGGGCCTTTGACAATTAATCGTCAGTCGCAGCAACCGGCTGTTACCATTTCTTTTAATTTGGCGCCGGGTGTTTCATTGGGCCAGGCGGTCGATGCTATTCGAGGGGCGGAAAAGATAGTGGGATTACCGGCGGTCGTAACGCCCGGCTTCTCGGGGTCTGCTGCACAGTTTCAAGATTCTCTGAAAGGGCAGGGGCTTCTTATTCTAGCTGCCGTTGTTGTTATTTATATTGTTTTGGGCGTCCTGTATGAGAGCTTTATTCACCCCATTACGATCTTGTCTGGTCTGCCTTCGGCCGGGTTGGGGGCACTGTTAGCCCTGCAATATTTTAACCTCGATCTATCGGTGATCGCCATTATCGGCATTTTGATGCTGGTTGGCATCGTAAAAAAGAACGCCATCATGATGGTGGATTTTGCCTTGGAAAAACGGGCTGAGGGCGCGACGGCGATTGCGGCCATTCGTGAGGCTGCTTTGATTAGGTTTCGGCCCATTATGATGACGACCTTTGCCGCTTTGTTCGGCACCTTGCCAATCGCGTTGGGCTCGGGAGCGGGTTCGGAATTGCGGCAACCCTTGGGTATTGCTGTTGTCGGCGGTCTAGCCGTATCGCAGATCCTCACATTGTTTATTACGCCGGTAGTCTATATTTATCTCGATAAGATCGATACCTTCTTAAAGGGAAAACCTAGAACCGAGTTGGCCGAGACTGCGATATTACCGGCGGAATAACGAGGATTGTCGCTGAAATAGTGTTATTTTAACGAAATTCTTTGGCCTCGCTTCATATTGGTGGTGCATGATTAGGGTTGTATCCCATTTTAGCGCAGCCCCAGTTAGTCGCGATGAACCAAACAAATGCACCTGCAGCCAAGCGGCTTGGCGTTCTTGTCGTTAGTCCTGATCGATATTTTCGCGGACTACTCGTCGAAATACTGTCAGGTTATGGATATGCCGCCATCTGGACGGCCGATTCGTTGCGCTCAATGTTTGATTGTTTAGGCCAATTGAGTGTTGATCTCGTTATTATTGACGAAAATATGCCCGTGCTCTCATCGGCAGAGATTTGTCGTATGGTTCAATTGAGCCAATCCTCATCGAAGATTCCTAGATCCGTCCTTGTTGCATCGCGGGCAACACGGGCTCTCGTTGATGAGGCACGCAATGCCGGATTTGACGCTTTAATAACAAAACCGGTTATTCCGGCCCGTTTGGCGAAAGCTATGGAACAATTATCACAGGCTAGATCGTTGAATTAACGATATTGTCGATCATATGGAAGTTGTGCGAGCCGATATGAAGCTTTGCAGCGCTGCTTCCATGGTGTTACCATTGGTCTGAACAGTAATTTTGGTCGGATCGGGATGTCGCGGGCATTTGTCCAGCGTAAGAATGAAATGGGCTTGAATGGATCGCGTTCGATGGAACGCCGAACCCACCGTGGAGCTGCGTCTATTATTTATGGCGCGCTGGACCTTGGCACCAATAATTGTCGTCTGCTCATGGCAAGACCGTCTAAGGATGGGTTTCGTGTTGTCGACGCATTTTCCCGCATTGTTCGCTTAGGGGAAGGGTTGGGCGTAACCCAGCATTTGAGTGAAGCGGCGATTCTCCGGACAATCGAAGCCCTTAAAATTTGTCGCTCTAAAATGGATCACCGTGGCGTTACCCGTGCAAGGTTGATCGCCACGGAAGCTTGCAGGGCAGCGAAGAACAGCGAAGCATTTATCGCCCGAGTCGAAAATGAAACCGGCTTAAGGCTTGAAATCATAGACCGCGAAACAGAGGCCGTATTGGCGGCGTCAGGGTGCGCGGCCTTGGCGGATCCGGCGGCGGAAAGCGTTGTCTTGTTTGATATTGGCGGCGGTTCCACCGAGATCGTTTGGTTGGATCAAGAAAGTCAGGCGAAGCAGACCGTGCGCCATCGGATACGGGAATGGTCCTCGCTGCCGGTAGGTGTCGTGAGCCTCGCTGAGCGGCACGGTGGGCGCCATGTCACGCCAGAGCTCTATGATATTATGGTAGGTGAGGTTGTTGAGCTTTTGCAGCCTTTTGTTCAAGCCTTGGGAGACGCCACGCGGCCGATAAATTTTCATCTGCTTGGGACGTCGGGCACCGTTACAACTTTGGCTGGGGTGCATTTGGGGCTGCCACGTTATGATCGGCGGGCGGTTGACGGCATTTGGATGAAAAGCGGTGAGATTAGCGTGATCGTTGAGCGATTGCTCAAAATGACCTATCAGGAGCGCGAAGCTAGCGCCTGTATTGGTACCGAGCGGGCCGATTTGGTTTTATCGGGCTGCGCCATTCTCGATGCGATTCGACAGGTTTTTCCATCGGATCGCGTTCGGGTGGCGGACCGAGGCTTGCGTGAGGGCATACTCATGCAGCTCATGACGGATGATGGCGTTTGGCCGCAGACACGGGCGGGTCGAGCATGACATCCGAAAATAGTTCAGGCCGTGAAGGCGGGCGATCGTTAAAGCAACGCGTTAAATCGTCAAAAAGGCGAACCGTTTCGCAAACCAGATGGCTCGAGCGTCAGTTAAACGATCCTTTTGTGGCGCGGGCCAAACGGGAGGGTTACCGCTCGCGAGCCGCGTTCAAAATCATTGAACTCAATGAAAAATTCAAATTGTTCAAATCGGGCGGTCGAATTGTTGATCTGGGAGCAGCCCCCGGTGGATGGGCGCAGGTCGCGGCAAAGATCGTTGGCTCGGACAAAGGGCGCGGCAAAGTCGTCGGGATTGACCTTTTAGAAATCGAGCCGATCGCGGGCGTTGACTTTCAGGTCATGGATTTTCTTCTCGAGGATGCACCCGAGCGGTTAAAGGAGATGCTCGGCGGTGACGCTGATGTCGTTATGTCGGATATGGCGGCCAATACGACTGGGCATAAGAAAACCGATCATTTGAAGATCGTGGCATTGGCGGAATTAGCTGCCGATTTCGCTCGTGAAGTCCTCGCCCCCGGCGGTGTTTTCCTCGCAAAGGTGTTGCAAGGTGGCACCGAGGGGGAGCTTTTGGCCAATTTGAAACGCGATTTCGCTGTGGTTCGGCACTATAAGCCGGCGGCAAGTCGGGCCGATTCGGCAGAGCTTTACGTTGTTGCGACCGGATATCGCGGATCAAGAGGTGCGCTTACGCCCAATGTTGATGAATTTGACACTTGAGGGCCCGTTATCCCGCGAAGTGTTTAGTCATTTGATGAATATTTTCAAAAATTTCACTCTCTGACTTTTAGTTTTCGAGTGACCGTGATAGGTCCCAGTGCCAATTCATATTTCAATGACGCGGTGCGTCGCATATGAAAATTCCCTCAAAGAGGCAAGGAGTTGGCCATGAACGGATCATCGACTATTAGGCCCGCAATCCGTGAAGCGCTAACCTTCGACGATGTGTTGCTTCAACCCGGCCACTCGCTGGTTATGCCCGGGGAAGTCGATGTGACGACAAGGCTAACCCGCAATCTTTCACTTAAACTTCCGATCATCTCCGCTGCTATGGATACGGTAACCGAGAGCCGATTGGCGATCGCGATGGCTCAGGCAGGTGGCCTAGGCGTCCTGCATCGGAACATGACCAATGAGGAACAGGCGAACGAGGTTCGTGCGGTCAAGAAATTTGAAAGCGGCATGGTCGTTAATCCGCTGACCATTTATCCGGACGAGACGCTATCTGACGCGCTTGAATTGATGAAGCGGAATAAGATTTCCGGTGTTCCCGTTGTGGAGCGCGGAGCGGGGGACAAAGCCGGAAAGCTGGTTGGTATTTTGACCAACCGTGACGTTCGGTTTGCGAATAACCCGACACAACAGGTTTCCGAGTTGATGACCAAGGACCGTCTTATTACGGTCCGTGAAGGTGTTAGCCAAGACGAAGCGCGGCGTCTTTTGCATCAATTTCGGATCGAGAAACTACTTGTCGTTGATGATCACTTCCGCTGCATCGGGCTGATCACTGTTAAGGACATGGAAAAGCAGGTTTCGCATCCGGACGCGTCAAAGGACGCCCGTGGGCGGCTGCTCGTTGCCGCAGCAACGACGGTGGGCGATAATGGGTTTTCACGGGCGGAAGCCTTAATTGATGCGGGCTGCGATGTGATCATCGTCGATACGGCCCATGGCCATTCCCAGCGCGTTCTGGAGAGCGTAACGCGCATCAAGAAATTGTCGAATGCCGTTCAAATCATTGCGGGTAATGTGGCAACGGCTGGCGGAACCCAAGCTTTGATTGATGCCGGCGCTGATGCTGTAAAGATTGGCATTGGTCCCGGCTCGATCTGTACCACGCGTATTGTCGCGGGCGTTGGCGTTCCGCAGCTTTCGGCGATTATGGATGCGTATTCGGTGGCATCAAAGGCGGATGTTCCGGTGATCGCCGATGGCGGCATTAAGTTCTCAGGCGATTTGGCCAAAGCCTTAGCAGCTGGTGCCGAAACGGCCATGATTGGCTCCTTATTGGCGGGAACGGACGAAAGTCCCGGTGAGGTTTTCCTGTATCAGGGCCGTACCTATAAGGCTTATCGCGGGATGGGATCGGTAGGCGCCATGGCCCGCGGTTCAGCGGACCGTTATTTCCAGCAAGATATCAAAGATGCTTTAAAGCTGGTTCCTGAAGGGATTGAAGGACAAGTGCCTTATAAGGGCCCTGTTGGTAGCGTATTGCATCAATTGGCGGGTGGGTTGCGGGCCGCGATGGGCTATGTCGGCTCTCCAACCTTACCTGAATTTCGCGAGCGTGCGGAATTTGTCCGCATTACATCAGCCGGTCTGCGCGAAAGCCATGCCCATGATGTGACAATCACCCGTGAGAGCCCTAATTATCCGACCTAAAGTCGGGCGTAACGCGTCCGTTCGGCGCGCTGAAAGATATGACATGACACCTTCTGCCCGGTTATCGGCTGCGATCGAAATTTTGGATGATATTGCTGCACGCAGGCGACCTGCCAATGATGTTCTAAAAGATTGGGGTCTTTCTCATCGGTTTGCCGGTTCGGGTGACCGCGCCGGAATATCGGCTTTGGTCCATGACGCGTTGCGCCGCCGCGCTTCGGCTGGATTTATTATGGGGAGCGAGAGTTCCCGTGCCATGCTGCTGGGAACGTTAAAGCTATCGCGCGGTCTCGACGTTAATGCGATTTCGGCCCTCTGTGATGGGAGCCGATTTGCGCCTCAGCCATTGTCTGACAACGAGCGACTGGCGTTAACGTCGGGCACGCTTGATGGAGCGCCCGCATGGGTTGCGGGCGATTATCCCGAATGGCTTGATGGTGAATTTCAAACCGCATTTGGCGATAGCAGGGTGGAGGAGTTATCGGCCCTCGCAAGCCGCGCGCCCGTTGATATTCGTGTCAATACGTTGAAGGCGGAGCCAGAAGCTGTTCTCGAGCAGTTATCGCATTTGAATGTGAAGACGGCAGATTTTTCGCCCGTTGGAATGCGAATTATGCCACTCGAAGACGGGCGTGCCGTATCGGTTCAATCGGAGCCTGCCTTTCAAAAAGGGGCCTATGAAATTCAGGACGAGGGTTCGCAATTGGCGGCGATGCTCGCTGCACCCGATCCGGGTATGCAAATCATTGATTTATGCGCTGGCGGTGGTGGAAAAACGCTTGCTCTAGCAGCTTTGATGGATAACCGCGGGCAAATCTTCGCGACCGATAATGATAAAAGACGGTTGGCTCCGATCTTTGACCGCATGACACGGGCAGGCGTTCGAAATGTTCAGGTTCGCTCCCCTAAGGGGAAAGAGGACGAGCCGTTAGAGGGTCTTGAAGGGCACGTCGACTTAGTTGTGGTTGATGCTCCCTGCACTGGCACAGGTACATGGCGCCGCAACCCTGATGCAAAATGGCGTGTACGTCCAAATGCGCTCGAAGATCGAATTAAAGAGCAGTCGGAAGTACTTGATAGAGCTTCTCAATATGTCAAAAGTGGCGGGCGGATAGCCTATATTACCTGTTCGCTTCTGCCGCGTGAAAATGATGGCGCGATCACTAGCTTTTTAGATCGGCATTCGGATTTCGAAGTGATTGAGCCGGCCAGTGTTGCCGAACATGCAGGCCTTGAGGCTTTGGCCAGTTTCGTTTCTCCCAATGGATTTGGCCTTCAGTTGACGCCCAAACGGACCGGCACCGATGGGTTTTATATTTCGATCCTAACGAAAGTAGCGTGACGCGAGATGAGCGAGATGACGGAAACGCATGAAAAGATACTGATCGTCGACTTTGGCAGTCAGGTGACGCAACTCATTGCGAGGCGGGTTCGCGAAGAAGGAATTTACTGCGAAATCGTTCCGTTCCAATCCGCCGATAAAGCCTTTGCTGATCTCGCTCCTAAGGCCGTTATCCTTTCAGGCGGTCCGGCCTCTGTTCTCGATCAAAATGCGCCATCCGCACCGCAGGCTATTTTTACGGCTGGAATTCCTGTTCTTGGCATTTGCTATGGTGAGCAAACCATGGCCAAGCAATTGGGCGGCAAGGTAGAAGGTGGACATCATCGCGAATTCGGGCGCGCAGAAGTAACGGTAACGGCCGATTGTGCCTTGTTTGAAGGTGTGTGGGAAAAGGGGCAGCGCTATCCTGTCTGGATGAGCCATGGCGACCGCGTCACTGTATTGCCTGAAGGTTTTGCCGTCGTTGCAACCTCAGAGAACGCGCCAATTGCTGTTATTGCCGATGAGGCTAGGCGCTTTTATGCGGCGCAATTCCACCCCGAAGTTGTTCATACGCCACATGGTGCGGCCCTCATCCGCAATTTCGTACGTAATATTGCGGGATGTCACGCTGACTGGACCATGAAAGCGTTCCGCGAAGAAGCGATTTCCCGTATTCGCGCGCAAGTTGGCAAAGGTCGAGTGATTTGCGGTTTGTCGGGTGGTGTCGATTCAGCCGTAGCGGCTGTGTTAATCCATGAGGCGATAGGCGATCAATTGACCTGTGTGTTTGTCGATCACGGATTGCTGCGGATGGCGGAGGCCGAAAAGGTCGTTTCTCTTTTTAAAGATCACTATAATATTCCACTGGTACATGTTGATGCAGAAGAGTTATTTCTGAAAGAACTCGCTGGCGTTAGTGATCCGGAAGCAAAGCGCAAAACAATTGGTAGGCTGTTTATCGACGTTTTTGATGCCGAGGCCAAAAAGATTGGTGGGGCGGATTTTCTGGCCCAAGGTACCCTTTATCCCGACGTGATCGAAAGCGTTTCCTTCACCGGTGGGCCCTCTGTGACGATTAAGTCGCATCACAATGTCGGTGGGTTGCCTGCACGGATGAAGATGCAGCTGGTTGAGCCGTTGCGCGAATTGTTTAAGGACGAGGTTAGGGAGTTGGGTCGTGAACTCGGTTTGCCCGATGCCTTTGTTGGGCGCCATCCATTCCCAGGGCCAGGGTTAGCGATCCGAATTCCGGGCGAGGTTACCAAAGAAAAATGCGATATTTTGCGTCAGGCCGACGAAATTTATTTGGAGGAAATTCGTCGTGCAGGGCTCTATGACACGATTTGGCAGGCCTTTGCTGTTCTGCTTCCTGTGCGCACCGTGGGCGTGATGGGCGATGGTAGGACCTATGACAATGTGTGCGCCTTGCGTGCCGTTACGTCGGTCGATGGAATGACGGCCGATTTTTATCCCTTTGATATGAACTTCCTCGGACGCGCGGCCAACCGTATCATCAATGAAGTCAGAGGAATTAATCGCGTCGTTTATGATGTGACGTCAAAGCCGCCTGGCACGATTGAGTGGGAATAAGATTCCGCGGTATTTCAATAATGTGGCACCCGCCCACTAAATTGCGCTCGACGTTCAAACATAAAGCGTTCTAAATGATACGATCAATTCATTTGGAAGCTTTGTCGTGATTTACTTTATTTTCGGACTTATTATTTTTCTTGCCTTTCATTCGATCGGCATGGTCCCGCGGCTTCATGGATTTTTGGTCCGGTCGTTGGGACCTAATGTCTATAAGGGCATTTACAGCGTTTTCTCGCTCATCGGACTTGTGATCTTATTTGATGGCTTTGCCGCCTATCGGGACACAGGGCTTATCCAAATTTGGGAGCCGCCGGTTGCGCTTAAGCATCTGAATTACTTGTTCATGCTGATTTCTTTTATTTCTTTGGCGGCGGCCTACGCGCCGCGTGGCTATCTAAAGATGCGGCTTAAACATCCGATGTTGGTTGGCATTAAGGCATGGGCATTGGGCCATTTTTTGGCGAATGGCGATCTGGGCGGAATGATTCTGTTCGGAGCGTTGCTTGCTTGGGCCGTTATTGATCGAATTTCATTCAAATGGCGGCCAAATGCAGCGGTTGATCTTCCGGCTCCGCGTATTTTGGGGGATATTATCGCCGTTGTGGTCGGTATTATTGCCTATATAGGCATGATTCACCTCCATCCGCTGATTGTTGGTGTCAGCTTGATGGGCTGATGGATTTTTTACTTAACTAAGGCGTGGCGTTTCCTTATAGAAGAGCCTCCTCGGTTTTTGAGATTGGCTACCATGTCCGACATATTTCGCGAAATTGACGACGATATCCGCCGTGATCAGGCAATTGATGTCTGGAAGAAATATGGACCACTGTTTTTTGCGTTTGGGTTGATCCTCGTCGCTTTAACAGCCGGATATCGGTTTTACACGCATTACGAAACCCAAAAGGCCGAAGCTTTAGGTTCCCGGTTTCAAGCCGCTATTGAGGCGTCGGCGGCAGGTAAAGCCGACGAGGCGACCAAGGAATTTTCAGCGATTGCAGCCGATGGTGACGTTGGATACGCGCTCTTATCGCGTTTTCGCTTGGCCGTTGAACGTTCATTAACGGATAAGGCCGAGGGGGCTAAATTATTTGATGTATTGGCTTCCGATGCAACGCTTCCACCCGTATTACGTGGTTTAGCCCGCTTGAGGTCGGCCACACTTGTTGCGGATACGGCTTCGTCGGAAGAGCTTCAGACAAAATTGCAGCCTTTGATTGTTCCAGGTGGGACTTGGGCTGGTAATGCGCGGGAGCTGATTGGCTTGAAAGCTCTAAAAGCCGGCGATATTGCCGGTGCCGGTAAATTATTTGATGAGATTATGACGGATGATATTGCGCCTGCAACGTTGAAGCAGCGCGTTCAGATCTATCTTGCCCTTGTAAAGGCAGGCAGCAAACTCCCATAATGGGTGTGCTCAGAAAAGATTGGATATAGTTATGTCGTTCACGGTCGTGCTCGTCGGCCGGCCGAATGTCGGCAAGTCGACGCTCTTTAATCGTCTCGTTGGCAAGAAGCTCGCATTGGTCGATGATCAACCCGGCGTCACGCGTGATCGCCGCGAGGGAGAAGCGCGTCTGGGCGATCTCGATTTCACAGTGATCGATACCGCAGGTCTGGAAGAAAGTTCGGAATCGTCGCTTACAGGTCGGATGCGCGGTCAGACCGAAGCGGCGATCATGGACGCTGACGCGATTATTTTTCTGATTGATGTTAGGGCCGGTTTAACGCCATCGGACCGGCATTTTGCCACCCTCGTGCGACGCGCGGGCAAGCCCGTGATCCTTCTGGCCAATAAGGCTGAAGGTAAGATTGGTATGATGGAATCGTACGAAGCCTTTGGGCTCGGCTTGGGCGATCCTATTCCGTTCTCCGGAGAACATGGCGAGGGATTGGCGGATCTATATGACGCTATTCGTCTGGCCCTTCCCCTGCACACCGAAAAGCCGGAAGTAGACGAGTTTGCGCCTGAAATCGCTGAAGATGACGAGGCAGAAAATGACCCAGCCCGACCTTTGCGGATTGCTATCGTTGGCAGACCCAATGCGGGTAAGTCGACGCTGATTAATCGATTGCTTGGTGAAGAGCGCCTTTTGACGGGTCCGGAGGCCGGGATCACGCGCGATTCCATCGGGGTCGAATGGAATTTTCGTGGCCGACCTATGAAGCTTTACGATACCGCGGGGATGCGTAAGCGCTCGCGCATCGACGATAAATTAGAAAAATTAGCCGTATCGGATGGCTTGCGGGCGGTTAAATTTGCCGAAGTTGTCGTGTTGCTGCTCGATGCTACCATTCCGTTTGAAAAGCAGGATCTGGCCATTCTCTCGGTGATCGAGAAGGAGGGTAGGGCTCTCGTTGTCGGCGTGAATAAATGGGACTTGGTCGCTGGCGATCCAGGTCGATTTAAAAAATTGGTCGATGATACCGAGCGCCTGCTTTCAAATGTGAAGGGCGCAACCATTCTTCCTTTGTCAGGTCTGACAGGAGATGGTGCGGATAAGCTGATTGAGGCTTGCATTAAGTCTGCCGAGATTTGGTCGAAGCGCGTATCGACAGGCCAGCTTAATCGCTGGCTTGCGGGCGTCCTTGAAAAGCATCCGCCACCGGCTGTGTCGGGACGTCGAATTAAAATGCGTTACGCAACCCAAGTGAAATCGCGCCCGCCACATTTTGCCATTTTTGGTAATCAATTATCGGGTTTGCCGGATAGCTATACGCGCTATTTGATCAATTCGCTTCGCGAAACATTCGGATTGCCGGGCACACCAATTCGCGTGTCATTGCGAGAGACGCAAAATCCGTTTGATAAAGAAAATAAAGGATAAGAGGCTGCAATTGTCTCTTATCTAGTTTTTTAACTAAACCGGCCGTCCGAAATCGGTAAGTTTTGGTTCAGAGCCAGAGAAGTCGAAAATTCGTCCGGTTTCTGTCCAATCAGCGGCGGCCATGCTTGCCAGATGGGGTGCCAATGCTGAAGGCTCGCGCAAAGATAAAGGGTCTTCGCCCGGCACAGCGGTAGCTCGCATGTCGGTCCGAAGCGGGCCGGGATCGACCATCATGACCTTGATTGGCGTCGTCGCTACTTCTTGGGCATAGGTGTGCCCCAGCGCTTCAAGGGCGGCTTTTGAAACACTGTAACAGCCCCAATAGGGACGGTGCTTCCAAGCGGCTGCCGAACTCATCAAGATCACGCGTCCTGCGTCAGAACGCGTCAAAAGCGGATCAAGGATTCGGAGTAAGCGCCAGTTTGCGGTAACGTTGACGGTCATAACGTCATCCCATTCTTTGGGCATAACGTGACCAATCGGCGAAATAGGCCCTAAAATCGCGCCATTGCCGAAAAAGATGTCGAGCTTGCCCCAACGATCATAAATCGCGCCGCCAAGGCGATCGATGCCGTCCATATCTTTTAGATCGGCAGGAACAAGTGTTGCACCGTGTGGTGACACCGCACGAATATCATCGTCCAATTCTTCTAAGGCCCCAGATGTGCGGGCCAGCGCAATGATGTGGGCGCCTTCTTTAGCAAATTCAAGCGCTGCCGCGCGGCCTATGCCGCGTGAGGCTCCGGTTACAAGAGCGACACGCCCTTCAAGTTTGCCTGCCATCGTCTAACCTGCTTCAGCGAGAAGGGAGAGTTGTTTAGGCGATTCACCGGATTGATCGGTTAAGCCCGTTGGATAATCGCCTGTGAAACAGTGATCGGTGAATTGCGGTTGGCTTTCGCTGCGGCCATTCTCCCCCATCGCTCGATAAATGCCGTCGATTGATAAGAAGGCGAGAGAGTCGCATCCGATAAAGGCGCGCATTTCTTCAAGTGTATGGGTCGCCGCGAGTAAATTATTACGCTCCGGCGTATCAATTCCATAGAAGTCCGGGAATTTGATCGGCGGGCTGGAAATGCGGAAATGAACTTCTCGTGCACCGGCATCCCGCATCATCTGAACGATTTTGATCGATGTAGTTCCGCGTACAATGGAATCGTCAATGAGAACGATCCGCTTGCCCTCGACAACCGACCGATTGGCAGAATGTTTCATTCTGACGCCAAATTCGCGAATGGACTGTGTCGGTTGGATAAAGGTGCGCCCGACATAATGATTACGAATAATCCCAAGCTCATAGGGAATGCCCGATGCTTGCGCATAGCCAAGCGCCGCAGGGACGCCTGAATCTGGCACTGGGATAATCACATCGGCGTCAATTCCACTTTCGGTTGCCAATTGCGCACCCATGGCTTTGCGAACGGCATAGACCGATTTTCCATGCACGACCGAGTCAGGTCTTGCGAAATAGACATATTCAAAAATGCAGGGACGGGCTGGTATAATGCCGAAAGGCTTGATTGATTCAATGCCTGTTTCACTGATGATAACCACTTCGCCATTTTCAATATCGCGAACGAAGCGGGCGCCGATAATATCCAGTGCGCAGGTTTCTGATGCCAAAATATAGCACCCGTCCAATTCCCCAAGTACCAGCGGACGGATGCCCAAAGGATCGCGCGCGCCGACGAGCTTCTTGTTCGTTAAGCCAACGAAGGAATAGGCGCCTTCAAGTTCCTTGATAGCGTCAATAAACCGATCAACAAATTTAGGTCGCGTACTACGGGCAACCAAATGCAGCACGACTTCGGTGTCGCTCGTCGACTGATAAATTGCGCCGGAGCGGATCAGTTGACGGCGCAGGGTTATTCCGTTGGTAATATTGCCGTTATGGGCCACGGCAAAACCACCGCCGTCCAATTCAGCGAATAACGGTTGAACGTTGCGAAGAATTGTCTCGCCCGTTGTCGAATATCGGGTATGGCCGATGGCGGCGTTACCGCGCAAGCGCTCGATGACGGCCCGTTCCGAGAAATTGTCACCAACAAGGCCCATCCGACGTTCGGAATGAAAACGTTTGCCGTCAAAGCTGACTATGCCAGCCGCTTCCTGTCCACGATGCTGAAGGGCATGGAGGCCTAGTGCAGTGATCGCTGCCGCCTCAGGATGGCCAAAAATGCCAAATACGCCGCACTCTTCTTTCAGACGATCTGCGTCGAGATCAAATAACTCATTGGTCATTGCACACACCCCGCCTGCTACCGCCGACATATGCGCCTCTCCTAAACTAAATTCAACGGATTCGGAGAGCCTTCAACAGAGAGATCCAAAATTATGGCGTTTTAGGAGGCGTCGTTCCATCGCCTGTGGTGCCTGTCGAGGCATCCGTACCCGCAGCTTTGGATTTCAGCTTGTCCAAAAAGCCGGGGTCTGCCGGCAATAGGGCTATAATTTGATCGCCCGATTGCTTCAAAATAGGCCGCAATTTCGCGTCGCGGATCCAATCTGGATATTGTTTTTCACCGACAAGTTTATCAAAAAACAGGAACGCGATGGCAGCAATTAAAAATCCGCGGGCAGCACCAAACAAAAACCCCAAGGTGCGGTCGAGCGCGCCGATGCTCGAATCGAGAATAATGTCCGATATCTTGACCGTTATCATGGTCGCTAAAACAAGGACGCCGAGAAATAAGATGGCTATGGCAGCCGCTAAGGCTACCTGACGGTTGGCAATGTGGGGCTCCAAATAAACCAGCACCTTTGGATGGAACATGTAGGCTGCAACAGCGGCTGCTACCCAAGAACCGATAGCCAACACTTCGCGTGCAAAACCACGTACGGAAGCCAAAAGTCCAGAGATCAGAACGATACCAATGACCAACAGGTCGAGAATGCTGACCGGAAGATTGCTCATATAAAATGTCCGTCCTGAATATTTAGGGCCTTAACCTTAGCCACTTGGCTTCGGCGCTTATAATCATATGGCGAGCTGTCGTCACGTCCATTTGATTGCCTATGAGCCGGAATGCCGTTTCGGTCCACTGATAATCGTGGCGACGAGGTCCGCAACATCACTCATTGGGTGCGTTTGGAGCGTTGTTTTTCCGACAGCATCGAGTCCCGGCTTGGGGATGACAGCTGATGCGAACCCTAATTTTGCGGCTTCTTTCATGCGAACGGCTATTTGTCCAATTGGTCGAAGGGCACCGGTCAATCCAATTTCACCCATGAAAACCCGGTCTGGCGGCAAGGCATGTCCGGAATAGGATGAAACCAAGGCCGCTGCAGCCGCAAGATCGGCCGCCGGTTCATTCACTTTGAGACCGCCTGCAACGTTCAGATAGACATCGTGATTACCGAGCTTGAGGCCACCATGCGCTTCGAGAACCGCGATCACCATGGAAAGCCTGCTCGGATCCCATCCCACAACGGCTCGCCGTGGTGTACCTAAGGAGGATGGCGCAACGAGGGCCTGAAACTCCAAGAGCATGGGGCGTGTGCCTTCCATGCCTGCAAAAACGGCTGTTCCTGCTGATGAGGTGTCCCTACCTTCAAGGAAGAGTGCCGAAGGATTTGAGACTTGCTTTAATCCCAATCCCGTCATTTCAAATACGCCAATCTCGTCTGTTGGCCCGAAACGGTTTTTTGCGGCACGCAAGATCCGGAAGTGATGGGCGCCATCGCCTTCAAAGGATGCAACAGCATCGACCATGTGCTCAACGACCCTTGGCCCTGCAATTTGCCCATCTTTTGTAACATGGCCGACTAAGATGACGCTCGCGCCACTGGTTTTAGCGTACCGGATCAATGCTTGGGCAGACCCGCGAACTTGGGTGACGGTACCGGGTGCCGATTCGACACTTTCGGACCACATTGTCTGAATGGAATCGATGATAACGAGCGTCGGTGCGGGACCCTTTGATAGGGTTGTGATGATATCTTCGACATTGGTTTCGGCTGCGAGTTCAACCGGTGCTTTTGACAGCCCGAGGCGATCGGCACGCAGGCGAACTTGGCCTGTCGCTTCTTCTCCAGAAATATAAACAACCCGCTCGCCATCCATCGCTAGTGCGGCAGATGCCTGCATGAGCAAAGTCGATTTCCCGATTCCCGGATCACCACCTATTAGAATAACCGAGCCAGGAACAAATCCGCCGCCAGTTACTCGATCAAGTTCATCGATTCCGCTCGAGACCCTAGGGGCCTCGGGGGCATCTCCGATGAGTCCTTCCAGTGCAAATACACGACCCTTTTTGCTTCTTGGTAGCGCGGTTCCGCCGGGCAGGGGTGCTTCCGCCGCTTCCTCCGCGATCGTGCTCCAATTGCCGCAGGCATCACATCGGCCTTGCCAGCGTGTATAAACGGCTCCGCAATTTTGGCAGGCAAAGCTTGGGGAACGTTTGGCCATATTATTTCCGATTATCCGATCACACGACGCTGATAGCGTGTGCCCAAAGACACCAGAATGTCATACCCTATCGTTCCTGCGCTGTCGCCTACTGCATCGATGGTTAGTTCATCACCAATGATCGTTGCATAAGAGCCAGGCTTTAAGGCCTCATCCGGTGCATCCGTGGCGTCTACGATTAGCAAATCCATCGATACGCGGCCTAACATTGCGCATCTTGTGCCGCCGATTAAAACATCGCCACCTTTTTTGGTTTGGCTACTTTCAGCCCCACGTGGCAAACCGTCGGCATAGCCGATGGAGAGGGTTGCAAGTCGTGTCGGCCGGTGTGCTGTCCAAAAACCACCATACCCGACATGTTTGCCGACACCGATGTACCGCGTTTGAACGATGGGAACCTCTAGCCGAATTACAGGTTCCATCGGGTTATCGTGACTGGACCATAGTGGATGGCCGCCATACAGAGCGTATCCTGGACGTACAAGATTGTAATAGCTTTCGGTACACAAGAAAATACCGGAAGAATTGCAGAGGCTTGCAGGAATATCCGGAAACATTCGACGAAGTTGATCGAAAGCTTCAATTTGTCTTTTAGTGGTTGCTGATCCATCAATTTCAGATTCAACAAAGTGACTCATTAAAAGGCACAATGAGAACCCTAAATTACCATCGAGGTTGGCTTGTGAAATCGTCACGGCTTCAGATGGAGATAATCCCAAACGATTGAGACCCGTATCGATATGTAAGGCGGCGCTGGGCGCGTCATTATGATCGCCAAAAAAATTCCTCCAATGATGGATTTCCGCCAGCGATCCCAATACCGGTGTCAGGTTAAGGTCTCGATAGATGGGCCCGTTTCCTGGTAGGAAACCGTTGAGAACGAAAATCTCTGCCGTTGCACTTAAAGCGCGAACACGTTCGGCTTCTGAAAGGTGAGCAACAAAAAAATGCTGGCAACCAATCGATAAAAGCGCCGGTACAACCGTTTCGATGCCCAGGCCGTACGCATTCGCTTTTACCACTGCGCCCGTTGCAGCAGGGCCAACTTTAGACGCGAGTAAATGCCAGTTCCGTTTCAGCGCATTTAGATCGATCGTTAAAATGCCACCACTGGAAATCGGGATCGAGGGGTTGCGATCCGCTGTCATCATTCGATTACATCCGTTCTGGCAAACGATCGTCTGATGTAAGATTAGAGAACCGCGTTACTTCTGCATCGAATTGCATAACGACGGTACCGGTAGGTCCGTGACGCTGCTTCCCAATAATAACTTCAGCGCGTCCGTGGATTTGCTCCATTTCATTTTGCCATTTGAAATATTCCTCGGTACCCATTTTGGGTTCTTTATTTTTGAGGTAATATTCTTCGCGGAAAACGAACATGACGATATCGGCGTCCTGCTCGATGGAACCCGATTCACGCAAATCAGAAAGTTGAGGGCGTTTATCATCGCGCTGCTCTACCTGACGGGAGAGCTGGGAAAGGGCAATGACGGGCACCGATAATTCTTTGGCAAGTGCCTTAAGTCCCGTTGTAATTTCAGTAAGCTCTTGAACGCGGTTATCACTCTTTTTGGATGATCCTGAAAGCAGCTGCAAATAGTCGACCACAAGGACATCGAGACCCTTTTGACGCTTTAAGCGCCGAGCCCGGGCCGTTAATTGAGCAATCGAAATGCCGCCGGTTTGGTCGATATAAAATGGAATGCGTTCCATCTCGCGGGCGGCATCCGCAATTTTCATAAACTCATTCTCTTGGATTTCACCACGACGAATTTTATACGAGGCGACACCCGACTGTTCGGCGATAATACGGGTAGCCAATTGTTCCGCGGACATTTCGAGCGAGAAGAATCCTACGACACCGCCATCCAAACGCTTGATCGTTCCATCAGGATTTTTGTCATGTGAATAGGCGCGCGCAACATTAAACGCGATATTTGTAGCAAGTGCCGTTTTGCCCATACCTGGTCGACCTGCAACGATAACGAGGTCGGACGATTGCAAGCCGCCGAGCATTCGGTCGAGGTCAGATAGTCCCGTTGATATACCTGATAATTTACGATCGCGCTTATAAGCTTCTGCAGCCAAGTCGACGGCCGTTTTAAGGGCAGCAGAAAAGCTTTGGAAACCACCATCGTAGCGACCTGATTCAGCCAATTCATAAAGGCGGCGCTCGGCCTCTTCGATCTGCTTTCTAGGATGTTCATCAACCGGCGCATCAAATGCGACATTCACCATGTCCTCGCCGATTGTGATCAGTTGGCGACGCATTGCGAGGTCGTATATTGTTCGCCCATACGCCTCGGCATTAATAACCGTGGTGGCTTCTGCGGCAAGGCGGGCCAGATATTGCGGGACCGTCATGCCACCGAGGTCTTGATCGCCGACGAATGACTTTAGGGTCACAGGCGTGGCAAGTTTGCCAGCCCGGATCAGCGATTGAACGATATCATAAATTCGGCGGTGAATTTCCTCGGCGAAATGGGCCGCTTCCAGGAAATCTGAGACACGGTAATAGGCGTCATTGTTCACCAATATTGCGCCAAGCAACGCTTGTTCCGCCTCAACATTATTGGGCGGGACGCGATAATTTGTCTCGATTTCAGCAAGACGGGCGAGTGATTGAGCAAGGGCCATGGTCGTATCCAGTGTCGGTTCCGCAGTCTTAGCGCTTCACCGCAGCCGATTCGGATTTTATTCTAACCCATGCCCGTTATCCACACTCCCCACAGCCGCGGCCGAGCTGCAATTTGAAGCTTGACAAGAAATCGCTTGCTTTAAGAAAAAGACCCGGCGCGATGCACCGGGTCCAACACTTTATTGCAAAAGCAACAGATTTTATTCTTCGCCACCGGCTTCGGCCAACGCAGCGCCGACTTCAAGGCCGAGATCGTCAAGGTTGAGTTCTTCGCGAACGGTTGCGCTTTCGCCACGAGCCTGACGTTCAGCTTCTTCATGGCTGCGCGCCACATTTACGCTAATCTTGACGTCAACTTCAGGGTGAAGATGGACAGGCACCGAGTGCATGCCGATGTTCTTGATCGGAACATTCAAGATGATCTGATTGCGATCAACGGAGAAACCGCCCGCCGTAATGGCTTCCGAAATATCGCGTGTCGCAACTGAGCCATAAAGTTGGCCCATTTCGCCAGCTTGGCGAATGATCACGAAGGACTGTCCGTCGAGCTTTTCAGCAACCGACATTGCATCCGACTTAGCGGCCAAATTGCGCGCTTCGAGCTGAGCCCGTTCCTTCTCGAAATGTTCCAGATTGGCCTTCGTTGCGCGAAGCGCCTTGTGGCGAGGGAGCAGGAAGTTGCGGGCGTAACCGTCCTTTACGCGAACAACATCGCCCATTTGTCCAAGATTTGGTACGCGTTCCAATAATACGACTTGCATTGGTATCTCCTTAGTAAGTTGGTAGAAAATTGTAAGGTTAGGATTGGGTTGTGGGTGACTTGTTAAATCTGGATCGAAAATCAAACCAGAAATCGGCAATTCCCAATGCGGCAAATCCAAGAATAGGCCACCCGGGGAGCAGAATAAAAACGCTATAAATCATGACCAGCATCACTCGTCGTGATTTAAGGGGTCTCGTTATCCTGTGAAGGACTGCAAGGCCTTGTAAGCAAAATCCAACAAGCAGAGAAGCAAGGCCAATCCGGCCAAAAAGACCGATAAAGTCAGTGCCGAATACCACGAGAATTAGGCAGACAAAAAATATCGGCAAAGCGACTTTGGGCATTGCCGTAGCCGCTATATCTGGCCAAGGCCGTGGCAAACGATCGGATGCTTTAACGATACGCGCTGCAAGATAAAGCAATAATACCGCGATGGCTGTACTAATTGCGGCACTAATCGGTGCGGCAATGAGGGCCAATATATTGGCGATGGTTGAAATTGAACTTGCTGTATCTGCCCCGACCAGTCCCGCAAACATCGTTGGTTCAAAGATCACCAATTCATTGAGCAGTTTTTCAAAGGCTTCAACAAAGGATGCATAATCGCTTCCGAGCATCCACACGCCGGCAATTGTCAATGCGGCGGATAGGGCGATGTTCCACAAGAGCAGCCGACCTAACGGGTACCATTCCACATGATTGTCATTGTCGGCGCCTTCCGTCGGTCGCGCCAATAATGCGAGATAGCCGATAAACCATGAGGGTAGACTGATAGAAACCGCGTGAATAAGCCCGGCGAGGGGCGAAAATATAAGCGCTGTGGCGATAGACGCTATGAATGTCGCGGCAAGCCCGGCTTGTTGGGTGAAGCCCAATGTGGCGATCAAAATCGGCAAGGGTGCAATGAGGTAAAGTGGAAATGCGAGCGGGGAGGCAGTCGAAATGACGGCAAAAAGCAACGCAGAAACCGCGCCGCATCCAGCTCCAAATGCTAAATTTACCAGTTTCATCGTCCAGCTGTCCCGCAAACCCATTGAAGGGGCGGTTAGAGACGGATATTCCGCCCCAACCCGTCCGGCTCACTGGAGCCGGTTGACCAAATGGAATTCCCGGGATCTGAATTGACCCCGGGAGATATTCTTTATGATTACGCGATCACGTAAGGCAGTAGGCCTAAGAAGCGAGCGCGCTTAATTGCCTGAGCGAGTTCACGCTGCTTTTTCGCCGATACGGCCGTAATACGGGACGGAACGATCTTGCCACGCTCTGAAATGTAACGTGAAAGAAGACGTGTGTCCTTATAATCGATCTTTGGCGCATTTGGCCCGGTAAATGGGCAAGACTTGCGACGACGATAAAAAGGACGGCGTGGAGCGCCGGAGCTTGCGGATTCAGCTGTCGACATCAGAAGCTCTCCTCTTCACCAGTTACATCGTCACGACGGGGTGGACGTGGGCCACGGCCCGAACCACCACCAAAGCCGCCGCCTGCGCCGCCACCAAAGCGACCACCGCCGCCACCAAAGCCACGACCGCCACTTGGACGATCGGTACGGTCTTCGTCACGGTCACGCTTTTGCAACATTGCCGAAGGAGCTTCTTCCAATTCCTCAACCTTGATGGTGAGGGAGCGGATGACGTCTTCGCTAATGGCTTCCAGACGCTCAACTTCCGCCACCGCCTGATGAGGGGCGTCAATGTTGAGAAGCGTAAAATGGGCCTTACGGTTCTTTTTGATCCGGAAAGCGAGGGTTTTGACGCCCCAATATTCCGTTTTTGTGACCTTGCCGCCAGCGGCTTCGATCAAGCCTTTATATTGTTCATTAATGGTATCGACCTGTTGTGACGTCACATCCTGACGCACAAGGATCACGTGCTCATAAAGAGCCATGCCTTCGTCCTTTCCTGTTGCGCGGCCTTTTGGCGCCAAGCCCTCCGAGCCTTTAGGAAAGGCCCGAAACGGAAGGTATCGAAGGCGGAGACAAGGGAAATGGACTATTTAAAATCCTATCCGATTAAACGGACTTTCCTTTCAGCCACCGGCCAAACGACCGCATGAAGAGCTGCTGGATAGAGCCAACGGCTTAGAATTGCAAGGGCTATTGCCTTAAAAAGGTCAGGTTCAGCACCAAAATGCCATTTAAAATGACAATTGTGAGGGCAATGACCGCCGCTAAACCGGTGAGCCAACGCGGCGCAACGAGGGCCCCCATTCGCTGACTTTGAGCTGTAAAGACAACCAAAGGTATGACGGCAAAGGGAAGTTGCAAGCTCAGTGCAACTTGGCTGAAGACCAACAGACTGGTTGCTCCCTGGTCTCCATAGGCAATGGCAACCCACGCAGCGGGGACGACGGCAAGTAAGCGGGTCGCTAAACGTCTGATAATAGGTGAAAATTTTAGGCCGAGGAAGCCTTCCATCACAATCTGACCGGCCAATGTTGCTGTAACGGTGGCATTTAGGCCGCACGCGATCAGCGCAATGGCAAAGAGGGTGGGGGCTAATTGACTGCCTAAAAGCGGAGAAAGAAGAGAATAGGCATCCGATAATTCGACGACATCGGTTCTACCCGAAGCATGAAAACTGGCGGCCGCCAGAATAATAATCGCCGCATTGATAAGAAAGGCGAAGGCCAAAGCCAGCGTTGAATCGAGCGTTGCAAAGGTCAAGCTTTCCCGGCGGTCGCGTGCTGATGTGCCTAGAGGTCGGGTCTGTACGATGCTCGAATGCAAATAGAGATTATGGGGCATAACGGTTGCGCCGAGGATGCCGAGGGCCAAATAGAGCATATTTGGGTCCGTAATAATCTCCTGCTTAGGAAGGAGATTGGCCAAGACGGCGCCCCAATCAGGCCGCGCCAATACCAGTTCAATTGTGAAACAGATCGCGATTATGGCTAGAATGCCGATAATGAGGGCTTCGATCGTTCGAAATCCAAATCGTTGCAATGCAATTAGGAGCAGGGCGTCGAGGGTCGTAATAGCGATTCCAACGGTGAGCGGAAATCCAAATAGCAATTCTAACCCAATGGCCGTGCCGATCACTTCCGCTATATCCGTCGCTATGATAGCGAGCTCAGCCATCACCCAAAGGCCGTAATTTGTATATTTTGGAAAGATATCGCGGCAAATTTCGGCTAAATCGCGCGACGTCGCTACTGCTAATCTTGCCGCAAGCGATTGTAGGATAACAGCCATTAGGCTCGAAATGAGCACAACTGACAATAGCAGATAGCCATATTTCGAGCCGCCAGCGAGCGAGGTGGCCCAGTTACCTGGATCCATATAGCCGACCGCCACCAAATAGCCCGGACCAAAAAATGCTAAAATCCTTCGCCAAATTGGCCAATTACGATCAAACCGAACGCCACCATGGCGTAATCGGTCAGATTCTGACGCAGATTTGGAATTCGAAAACATTGTTCGCAATATCTAAGAAATGAATGTGAATGAAAAGGCCTAGTGGCGTCAAAAGAGTGTGACGAAAAAGCAACAGTCCGGTGGAATGAAGCGGGGCATCTAACAATTTCGCCCCCATTGTCGAAAATCGGCCACAATATGAGCCTTGATTAAGCTTAAGAAATAATTCGATTTTGGCTTACTAAAATGAGTTTATTCCGGATCAGTTTTATCTCATCTGGAACAGGAAATGGGCCCGGGCAATCAGGTGAAAAAATATTTGATGCAGATCCATCGGGTTGACCAATCGACTTTGATCAAGGGCCTGTTGAGCTTTTTTGCTCTTTTCCTTTTCATAAACTCCGCATTTTCACTTGATGCTCCGTCGACTGAACGTGAAGCGGGAGTAAAGCGAAATGCCGCGGCGCCGATTTCAGGCTCGCAAACGCCGCCAATAGTGGACGATGACAAAGATCGGCATACGGAAGAATTGCCAGACGAAACATCCGATAATAAGCAAACTGACAAGGGAAACGGCGTTTTGGATGTTGCCAATGCGCCTCTGAAGGCGATCGGTGGGGTTGTTGATGCCACACGGGACGCCATTCGGTCTTATCTAGCAGGCAATAAAGAAGACGCCGTTAAGTCACTATCTTATGCGGCTGATCAGGGGCATGCGCCGGCGCAGTGGAAATTGGCGCGGATGTATGCCGAGGGAGACGGCGTTCCGCGCGACGAGCTACGCGCATTTGAGAATTTTTCTCAAGTATGCGATCGGCACGCGGATGAGGCGCCGGAATCTCCAACAGCTCCTTTTGTATCTTCCGCCTTTATTGCTCTTGGCTCCTATTATCTGAATGGCATTCCAAATAGCTCGGTCAAAGCCAATCCTGTAAAGGCACGGGAAATGTTTGCTTATTCAGCGAGTTATTTTGGCGATCCTGAAGCTCAACTTGTATTAGCTCGCTTATATTTAGATGGAATTGGCGGGGCTAAAGACACGAAACAGGCGCTTCGCTGGCTCAATTTATCGGCAGAGAAGGGTAATCGATTGGCGCAGGCCGAGCTGGGTAAGCTGTTGTTCAACGGTGAAGTTGGTGCCAAACAGAGGGCACGCGGGCTCATGTGGCTAAATTTTGCAAGCGATGCCGCTGATCCTGTTAGTGAAAGTTGGATCATCGAAGCGAATGATGCCGCGTTGTCGGAAGCAACCGATACAGATCGTTTAGCCGCAAACGCGTATCTTGCTCAGCGGAAAAGGCGCGCAAAATAGCCTTTTCGAAGATAAGCCCATTAAATTTATGGCGGTCTCAAGGATCTAATGCAACGAGAGCGGTGAACGCTTCGTTTGGTGTGTGGTAATTTAAGACACGTCTTGGTCGACTATTCAAGCGATCTTGAACGAGTTTAATTCGTTGTGGTGTGATTTCATCGAACGCCGTTCCTTTT